>JBGQCL010000019.1:0-55737 GCA_041495365.1 Kofleriaceae bacterium
GTGACGCGGTGGAAGCTCGCCGGCCGGCCATGGTCCTGGTCCCAGCGCAGCTCGACCGAGAGCACGCCGTCGTCATGGTCCACGGCGAGCGCGAACAGCAAGGCGGGATCGCGGCGATTGGGCTCGGGGGTCTTCAGCCAGGCCTCGAACGTGACCTCGCCGGTCGCCCGGAGCGCGTCGATCAGGCCGGTCGCCGCCTGGGGCGACGCCAGCAGCGCCGGGGACCGCACGGTCAGCCCGGTGGCGGTCCATTGCACGGCGTCGCGGCTGGAGATCGCGAGATCGAGCGGCGGTGCCGCACCGGAGCGGTCGTGCACGGTGGTGCCCGTGCCGTCGTCGAACCGGTAGAGCGCGAGCAGGCCGTCGATGACGCGCGGCAGCCCCGGCACGCGCAGGTCGACCTGCTTCGTGCCGCGCAGCACGACCTCCTCGAGGAAGCTCGCCGGGGCGCCCAGGCGCAGCCGCTGGGGCGCGACCCACGCGGCGACCTCGCGCTCGCCGGCCGGACCGCTCGCCACGAGGCGATGGCTCGCGAGCGCCGGGAGCTCGAGCATCCCGCCCAGGCCGGATGGATCCTCGTCGGTGGTCATCGCGCGCGGCGCGAAGAACGCCCGCGCCGAGGTGGCGACCAGCCGGTCTCCCGGGAGCGTGGCCTGGCGCAGCGTGAACAGCGCCGTGTGCCGGACGGTCTCGCCTCCCGGCGCCGACCACGCGATCTGGTTGGCGGCATGGAGCTGGCCGGTCAGCTGGATCGAGACCTGCGGCGCCGCCGGCGGGCGCAGCGCGGCGACCAGCAGCACTTGCAGCCGCGGCGCCGGTGCGGGGGCGGGTGGGGCGAGCGTGGTCTCGACCAGGAGCTGGAACTCCTCGACGCCGACCGACAGCGCAACCAGCTCGGCGCTGGGCGGCACGAAGCGCAGGCTCAGGTAGGCTTGCAGCGCTGCGTCCGCCGCCAGCGGCCATCCGGGGAGCAGCTCGAACGGCGCGGCGTCGCGGTGATCGCCGGGCGGGCGATCGATCGCCAGCGAGACCTGCCGGGCGGTGAGGTCGACCTGGCCCACCTGCGGGCCTTCGACGCTGAGGATCGCGCTGGCCCCCGACGACAGCAGGCTGACCCTGTCGAGCGTGACCTGGGGGCCGTCCGGAGTGATCCGCAGCGCGAGGATCAGGTCGGCCAGGACATGGGTCTGCGACGGGGCGAGGGGGATCGCGAGGTGGAACCGGACGGTCGCCGCGCTGGACGGGCGCTGATCGGGGCCCGGGCGGCCGAGCGTCACCTGGCCGTCGAGCGCGGCCAGCGTCCCGGGGGGCGCCGCGGCGGCAACGATCCGCCATGGCAGGTTCGCGGCTTCCAGCGACGAGGTCACCTTGCCGGCGGCCAGCGCGACGGGCAGCGACCACGTGCGGCCCAGGAACTGGAAGACGAGCTGCGAGGGCTGGTCCGGGGTGCCGAGGGCGAGCGCCTGGCCGGCGGCGTCCGCCACCAGCGAGACCTTGCCCTCGAGCCACGGCAGCGGATCGGTGAGGCGAGGCCGCGTGGCGTCGGCGAGGTCGGGCGTGGGCTCGAACAGCGGCCACAGGAACCGGCCGTCCAGCGCCTCGATGCTCCAGCGATCGGCGTCGCGCCGCAGGGTCAGGCGAACGCCCTGGGTGGCGTCATCGGCCGACCGGATCGAAGCGTCCAGGAAGTGCAGGACTCCCGCGAGCAGGATCCGCACCGGCAGGCCGGGCTCGGGTGCGGCGTCGGCCGGGATCTCGACGCGCTCGACCGTCATCACCTGGAAGCGCAGCCCCCACAGCAGGCAGCGGCCGAGCGTGCCGTAGCGAAAGTCGCGCAGCACGGTGTCCTGTGCGCCCGCGCCCGCGGCATCGAACACCCAGCTCGCCCCGCGGCGCTCGAGGGGCAGGGCCACGAAGTACAGACCCACCGCCACGTTCGCCGAGGACAGATCCAGGCCCGGGTGCGACCACTGGAAGCAGGTCGCGACCGGCGAGGTCGCCGGCGATCCGGCCGCGGCGGCCACCGGCACGCGCGTGAGCCGGCCGCGGCCGGGCAGGTCTGGAAGGGAATACGACACCCGGCCGACCTGATCGAAGAACAGCCGCTGGGTTCCGACGTCCACCGCCTGGGGCACGAGGCAGCCGGCGCGGAGCTCGATCGGCGCTGCGGGGTCCGCGCTCGGCGACAGCACGGGGCTCGACGCCGGATCGCCGGCGCTCACCGTGAAGCGCGCGCTCGCACCTTCGAGCAGCCGTTCGGCGGCTATCAGCGATCGGCGCCCGCCGCCGGGGAGCGCGAGGTCGACCGACGCGCGCGGCGGGATGGCGTGCAACGAGGCGGTCCCGGCGAAGGTCTGCCCGGCGTACAGGTGGTGGAGCTCCACCGGCTGATCGGTCACGGCGACGACAGCGCCGGGGGTGAACGCGATCGGCGCATCCGCCAGGACCTCGCGCTGCGACTGCGCCAGCGACGCCAGCAGCGCCAGCGCACGCCACCAGTCCGGGCCGTCGAGCGGCGCGACCGGCGCCGGGGTGCCCGGCTTGCCCGGCTCCTGGAGCGCGCGCAGCGCGTACAGCTCGTCCTGGATGGGGAGCCCGTGACGGATCATCCAGCGCACGCGCCCTCCCGCTGGCCGGCCGCTCTCGATCGCCAGCGGCTCGCCCGGCATCAGGACCAGCGCCATGCCCGGCAGCTCGGGCGCGACCCAGGCGAACGCCGGCGGCCCGTCGAGCGCGGCCTCATCGGGCGCCGAGAAGCTGCCGTGTTGCAGCACCGAGACCGGCCAGTGGTCGCCCAGGCCAAACGTGATCGGCTCGCCCGCGCGCGGCCGGAGCGGCAGGTAGGTGCGCTCGGCGCACAGCCGGTGATCCGGGTCCCGTCGCGGGTCGCCGTACAGCGGTAGCGACGGGATCCAGCGCAGCCCGGCGGGCCGGAACCAGTACAGCGCCCGGGCGGCGTTCGCCGGCGGAAGCCGCACCTCCAGCGAGGTGTCGCGCCAGTCGCCTTCCAGCGCCGGCGTCTGGCCGACGCGGCCCGGCCGGAACCGCAGGTGAACCCGCCAGGCATTCGCCGTGGCGGCGGTCGTGGGCACGCCGTCGCGGACGAATGACAGGCCGAGGAAGCTGGACGGCCCACCGCTCTGCCCGGCGTCCGGGGCCGGCGGGGGACCGGACCGCGCCTGGGCCCGGAACGCCCGCGGCGGAACGTACGGCGGGATGAAGTCCTCGAAGCGCAGCCGCGGATCGCGCAGCACGGCGTGGATCGACGTGCAGGACAGCGCGCTGCCATCGACGGCGAACGCGAACGCCGCCTCGATCCGGCCGGCGTCGGTCAGCATCAGCCGGGTCACGCTCGCGCCCTGGAAGTCCGGAGCCAGCGGGCCGGCGCCGGCCGCGCTGTCCGGCGCCCGCCACGGCACCTCCGCGAGGTGAAACACGCCGCGCAGCAGCCGCTGGCCGGTGTCGCGATCACCGATCGCGCTCGGCGCCGGTCGATCCACCGGCAGGTGAAACGCCCCGGTCTCGGTGAGGAGCCAGATCGCGTCCGCCTGGGCGCCTCCGTCGACCGACAGGGTGCTGAGCGTGAGAAGGAGGTCGTCCGGGTCCGGCGCGACCGCGAAGTCGCCCGACCACTGCTTGTCGCCCGAGGCGGCGTAGTCGTAGCTGATCGCGTCGGGGTCGGCGGCCGCGGCCTGGCTCGTGCAGGTGAGCTGCGCACCGGACGCCGCGATCTGGATCGATGCCGGGGCCCAGCGTGCGACCCCGCCCGCCACGCCGCGCAGCTCGGCCTCGAACAGGCTCGCGCCGGGCGTGAACACCCACCCGGTGGCATCGAGGTACCAGGCGATCTCGGGCGGTAGCGGCGCGGCGAACAGGCCGACGGCCGGCGACTCCGACGCCGGCAGCCCCTGGACATCGAGCCGGGCCGCGGTCGCGTCGACCACCGCGGCCTGATAGCGCCGGAGGCTGTTGGCCCACTGCGGGCTGCGCTCCGCGACAAGGCGATATCGGCGCGGCGGCGGGCCGGCGTCGATCGCGAGCCGGAACAGCCCGGGCATCGGTCGCTGCACCGGCGAGGCCGTCTTGTCGGCAGCGGTCAGCCCCGGATCCCACCACGGCACCGCGCGCGCGCCGGCGACGACCAGCCCGTCGACGTCGACCTGCACGCCGCTCGCGGCATCGGGCGCCGCCATGCCGAGCATCGCGAACACCTCGGCGACCGTGGTGACCTTGCTGCCCGCCGGCGCCGCGCCTGGCGCGTGGAGCCACGCGTCCGTGCTCGGGTACATCACGGCGCGATCGACCCAGCTCGCCCAGGCCGCGCCCTGCGACAGCGATACCGCGCGGTCGAGCGAGGTGGTGACGAGCGACAGCGGCGAGGTCTCGTAGTCGGTCGTGCTCCGGGTCTCGGCCGCGGGGTCATCCAGCACGCAGGCGAGCGGCGCGATCGACGGGTTGAACGTCACGTCGAGAACCGTGAGCACCGGGGTCGGGCCCTGCGCGGGCAGGGCGAGCTGCAGGCGCTCGAGGCGCAGCCGGCCGAGCCACGTCCGGGGGGAGGCGTCCGGTCCGGACGGACGCTTGTGGATCCGCGGCCGGCGCAGCGGATCGAACGCCAGCGGACCTCGCCGGCCGTCCTGGCTCGACGACAGCACGGAGGCCACCGCAACCCACGCGCCGGTCGGATTGAACATCGTCAGCTTCATGGCACCGACCCCCCTGGCGCGCGCGACAGCGTCGTGACCGTCGGCGCCGCCCTGCCGTAGGCCCGCGAGCAGTGCAGCTCGATGACGAAGTCGAACTCCGCCGCCAGCGCCTGGAACACGTCGGTCGCCGCGAGCGCCAGCGACTGGAAGCCGGAGGCGATGCTGCCGGCGGCGGTCAGGCGCAGGCGGGGCAGGAACGGCGAATCCAGGGTGAGCGCGCGCTCCTCGACGCTGCCCGGGTGGTCCCACGACAGGCTGGTGCCGGCCGTCCGCGCGACGAAGCCGGGCAGGTCGCGCGGGGCCGTGGACGTGGAAGCGGGGTGCGCGAGCTCGACCGCCACGAGCGGCGTGAGGGTCTCGAACAGCGGATCGCCCTTGAAGCGCCGGATCTGCAGCGCGTAGCGCAGGTCGAAGTCCCACAGCCGGGTGGCGAACGGCTGCTCGTTGACCCACAGCGCGCGCTCGGTGTCGTCGAGGCTGTCCCACACCGACGGCACGCGCCACCAGACCTCGAGGCGGCCCGCGGCGTTGAACGCCCAGCCCGCGCTCGCGGGATCGACGGTGGGCACCCGCGACGGCAGGACCGGGCTGGCGTCGACCAGCCGCACCGTGGAGTCGACGTCGTCGGTGCGGGCGAACACGCCCATCCGGTAGCGGTGGTAGTACGGGAGCTTGGGCACCCGCACGACCATGCCCTTGGGCAGCAGCAGCCCGGTGAACGGGTGGCCGGCGAGCCCGGCGGTGCGCGGCAGCGCGGGAGCCGGCTCCGGCCAGGCGGCGTCGCTGCGCAGCACGGCCAGCTCGCCGGCGCTCGGGCCGGGCAGCCGCCCGTCGTCGACCGCGGCGCCGCGATCGGCCCAGGTCCGGTCGCCGCTCCAGGCGACCCACGACGCGGTGGGCGATGCCAGCCGGCGCCACCCCGACCACACGTCCCAGTCCGTCATCACCTCCGAGAACAGGCTCCACGCGGCGCCGCGATAGCCGAGCCGGTTGCGCAGCGTCTCGCTGGATTGCACCAGCCCCTCCTCGTCGTGGGCCTCGACGATCCACTCCGAGCAGGCGACGCCGTCGCGCAGGAAGTTGCCGAGGAAGCGGGCCGCCGGGGCGGCGGGCGGCTTGACGCGCGGCAGGCGGGCCAGGACCGTGGCGAGCTCGTCGGGCGGCGCCGCCGGCGGGTCGGGGTCGACGGAGAGCCCCAGCTCGCGATACAGCGGCAGGTAGCGGCTGAGGCGCTGGACGCGATAGGCGAACCGCCGGGCGTACGGCTCGGTGTAGTAGAGCTGGATCGCGATGGTGTCGTCGGTCCCCCGCGGCCGCGCGAAGCTGCCGCCGTCGTCGTAGAACGCGACGCCCAGGGCGACCGGCGGCGGCTCGCCGTCGTGCAGCGGTCGCTGGCGCAGGAACCGGCGGGTCAGTGCCTCGTAGCTGTCCTGCGTCGCGTCGAGCAGGCCGGGCAGCGAGCTGCCGTCGTCGCGCGCGAACGCACGCGCGAGCGCGCTGGTGAATGACTGGAACGCGGCGCGGCGCGCCTCGCCGGGCTCCGGCGGCAGCGCGCGCAGCCGGGGCTGCACGCTCAGCCGGTAGTAGCTCATCGCGGTGCGCCGGTCGCCGTTGAGCAGGACCTCGAGCCACACCTGGTCGTGCCCCGGGCCGGACGAGGTCGCCCCCGGCGCGCTCGGCGCGAGCCCGGCGACGATGGCGGTCAAGGCATCGAGGAGATCGCGCACCGGCATCGCGCCCGCGTCGTTCCCCACCGCCAGGTCCACCGAGCGGCCGAGCACCTTGAGCAGGCCGCTGCCGTGGGGGTCCTTGGCCTCCGCGTGAGCGTCCTGCAGCGACGGGTACGTCATCCCGGCCAGCACGTCGGCGCCGGGCCGGCCCTGGCGGATCGCCACACGATAGCCCAGGCCGCCGGCCCGCGCCTGCAGCGCCGCCAGGATCTCCGACAGGATCACGTGGATCCGGGTGCCCTCGGGGAACACGCCCAGCGAGTCCGCGCTGGCGTAGGGCTGGTCCGGTCCCCAGTCCAGCCACGCGAGGTCGTCGCCGTCGCCCGATGCATTCCGGATCCGGAATGACGGGGACTCGCCGGCCTGCAGGTAGCGGCCGTGCCACTTGGACCACGGCTCGGAGCTGGGGGGCGTCGTGCCATAGCGCGCCGCGCTGATCACCTCGATCTCGCCGAGCCGCCGGTAGGACGCCGGGTCGTCGCTCGCGGTCGCGTCGCGGTCGCGCACCGTCACCACGTAGCCCCCGGTGGGGTGGCGCTGCCCGGCGTCGAGGTAGGGCTGGTGCAGCATGCGCAGCGTCAGCTCGCGCTGGGTGAGATCGTCGACCGCCGCGCGCGCGAACCCGGTGGCCGCGGCGCGGTCGGGTCGAGGCTCGGCGGTGGTCTGGACCTCCGCGCGCAGCTCGGCTCCCGACAACCACGCGGCGGTGATCGCCGGCGGCGGGATGCGCTCCAGGTAGGCGCGCGGTCGATCGGGGATCGCGCGCGCCCCGGCGGTGATGTGGGCGGTCTGCCGGCTGCGGACCAGCCGCGAGGCGTTGCCGTCGGGCGAGACCGCGCGCGCGTGGAACTCGTACACGGTCCCGGGGCGGAAGCCGGCGAGGTCGGCGAGCACCAGGCTCGTGGCGCCGGGCGGGAGATCTCCCACCCGCGTCATCCCGCGCGGATCGATCGTGGGGTTGTCGTCGCTGGCGATCTCGGCCGTGTCGTCGCCCGTGGCGTAGTAGCCGCCGTCGGCGATCGGCCGCGGCCGGGTCCAGATCTCGTGGCGCACCGCGCCGCCTGCTGCGGCGGCATCGCGGCCCGGCGCGACGGTGATCTCGATCCGCTCCGAGGCGACGGCGGTCGCCGTCAGGTCCACGGTGTAGGCGGCCAGGACCGACTCCGGCGGCGACGGCGGGTCGAGTCGCTTGCGAGCCGTGAGGTACTCGGTGGTCTGGGACCGGTTGCCGAACACGTCCAGCGCGGTGATCCGGTAGACCAGCAGATCGCCGACCGCGGCCGGCGCGGCGAAGTGATCGCTGAACTCGAACCGCGGCGCGACCAGGAAGAACTTGTGGTCGCCGGCGCCGAGGTCCAGGAACGACGGCACGAAGCCCGGCCGGAGGCTGAACTCGACCACGCTCCCGGCCTGCTGGCCGTCGCGCGCCTGCTGCGAGACGTTGACGCGCTCGACCTCGTAGTGATCGAAGTGCTCGAACTGGCTGTCGCGGTGGACCAGCCCGGACAGCTCCTCGGGAGACATCACGGCGCTGGCGCCCTGATCGTCGATGCACTCGAGCAGCCACGAGAAGTGCATCCCGTCGCGATCCTGGAACTCCAGGATGTCCCGGATGCGGTACTGGTGGCGGGCGCGCTGGAACCCCAGCCCGCCCTGCTGCGGCGCGATATGGGCGTCGCGCAGCTGGCTGCCGGCCGGGTCGGCGACCAGCCGGTGCACCGCCTGCCGGGCGACGCCGCCCGCTCCGGTGGCCGGCTCGCCGTCGTAGCCGCGATGGACGGTGAGCGAGACGACGTCGAGCGACCAGTCGGCCGCGTGGGCCGGGTCGACCTTGCCGTCGAACGCGAGCCCGCACGCGGTGAGCAGCGGCCCGGGCTTGCCGTCCGGCGCCGCGCCGATCGCCCAGTCGCGGAACTCCATCAGCAGGCGCGCGACCAGCGCGCTGCGGTTGCGCCGCAGCTGCGCGGCCGCGGCGTAGGTCCGCTCGACGGGGGACGCCAGCTTGGGCGTGGTCCCGCCGCCCGCCGGTACCTGGCTGAACATGCCGTCGACATAGTCGCGGAACGGCTTGCTGCGATCCTCGGACAGCCAGCGCGTCATGCCCAGCGCGATCCGGTCCCACGAGATCGCGTCGTCCGCGGAGGGACCGAACGCGTCCTCGAGCGCCAGGTCGTACAGCTCGTCGTCGTCGCCGAACTGCGGCAAGCGGACGTCGGGCCGGACTCCCGCCGCGTTGCCGCTGTCCTGGGCGCCTGGCTCGGCGCGCACCCGCCAGTCGGTGAGCAGCTCCGGCCGGTACCGCGGATCGTCGACGATCGCCTCGATCACGCGGAGCTCGTCGTAGACCACCGGCCGCTCGAAGAACCAGTCGCCGAGCTTGAGCGGCTCGGCCCCAGCTTGCCCGGGCGCGCTCGTCCCCGGCAGCGGTGGGATCACGAGGTTCCAGTCACAGCGGTAGGAGATGTGGATGTCGCCGCGGGCGGGAACCGCGAGGTCGGGATTGCCGAGGTGATCGACCCGCGCAATGCCCTGGAGCCGGAGATCGATCTCGTAGTCCGCGCTCGCCGACTTCGCGTACTGGTACTGCGGCTCGGCGCCCGTCTGTGGCACGACCTGCGTGGGCGACGGCGGGGTCGCGAACCAGGAGTCGTCCGCCGGCAGCAGGAGCACGTAGACCCGGTCGTCGCGCTGGATGTGAAACACCGTCCACTGGGGGTTCTCCGCCGCCACCACCGGCAGCTCCCCGGTCGCTGCCGGCAGCAGGCGCGCGCTGCCGGCCGGGAGCGCACCGTCCGATGGGCCGGCCGTCGCGCCCTCGATGACCCTCCGGCGCGCCTCGTCGAGCGCGCCCCGGTTGATCGCGAGGGCGACCGTGCCCCCGGCCTGGAACTTCCAGATCCGGAGCGAGACCCCGGCGTAGCCCTCCAGCCCGAACCCCGTGGAGATCCCGAAGCTCACCCGCGCCGTGAGGATCAGCGCGAAGCCGAACGAGAACGACAGGCTGAGCCGGAAGAACCCGATCTTGACGTGGACCCAGGCGTTGATCTGGAGGATGACGAAGGCGTTGACGCCGACCGAGCCGAACATCGCCGGGCTGCTGCCGATCCGGGCCAGGATCTCTCCGTAGACGCTGAGTCGCCCGGAGGCGCTGATCGAGAACCCGAACACGCCCAGGTCGACGTCGGTGTCGGTGGCGAACGCCAGCCCGATCTCGAGGCCCAGCCCGACGGTTAGCGCGCCGTTCACCACGCGAACCAGCAGCCCGGCCCAGCCCGTGAGCAGGGGAAGGCCGGGGATCACAAGGTAGAACATCAGCTCCCGCGGCCAGCCGAGCTCCAGCCGGAACCGGCCCCGCCCCGCCTCCAGCGTGAAGTTGAAGGCCTGATTGAACCACCCAATCGCCGGGGGGATCCCGCGCGCCGCGGCCGCTGCCGGATCCGTGATCATCGAGATCAGGAACTGTCGGTCTCGCATCGAGAAGTGGACCAGCCCCGACAGCACCGGCCGCGCGCCGCTGTCGCGCACGTGATCGAGCGAGTTGAACACCCAGCCGTGCACGCCCGAGAAGATCGTCAGGTCGCTGCGCAGGATGAACAGCAGGTCGAACACCAGCGGGCAGATCAGTCCCCGAGGCCCCGCCCCGATCGTGAGCCAGGCCGACATCACCACCGTCCACCGGGGGCTGTCCTCCGGTCCTTCGAGATCGTCGATCCACGACGACAGCAGGTGCGGCGCGTAGGTCCGGGATCGCTGGCCGGGCGCCTGGAGGAACACCGTGGGGTCGTCCAGCGTCGCGAGGGTCTTGCGCCAGCCAAATCCGATCCCGACATCCCGCAGGAACAGCGCGAACTCCGGCTCCAGCGGGATCTCCAGGCTGAGCAGCTCGGCGTACACCATCCAGACCCGCAGCATCGCGCCGTCGGAAGGCCGCCTGGCGCGCACGAACTCCAGCAGGACGGACAGGCCGAACGCGTCGCTCACGATGAGCTGGCCCCCGCCGGAGAATCCCTTGCGCTCCGGCGTGTCGACGAAGCTAACGAACCCGTACAGCTTCAGCGTGGGCTTGTACTCGAAGCGAACCTCCAGCGACTCGAGGCCCACTCTCGGGATCAGCGAGCCGTCCTCCGGCTTCTGCAGGGTCAGCTTGTGGAAGTCGACCTGGACGCTCAGCAGGTCGCGAGCGCTGAAGAAGATCTGGCCGTCGATCGAGAGCGCGCCTTGCCCGGCGTCCACGCCGCGGCCGAGCCCGATGCCGCGGATCTCGAACGCGAACACCCCGAGCAGGTTGAGCCTCCACGGTTGGGCGAGGTGGACCGACAGCGAGAGGCCGGCGGGCAAGCTGTCGAACGCCTTGGTGACGACCAGGTCCTTGAACTCGAGCTGGGCGTCCTCGAGGTAGGCCGCGATCGCCGACGACGGGCCGGGCGGCCGGAACGTGATCTTGCCGGTGATCATCAGGATCAGCGCGACCCGCCCGCCGCTCTCGGGAGCCGCGACCAGATCCAGCCGGACCGACTTGAGGTCCAGCTCCAGCCACCAGTCGACCCGGCGGTGCAGGCCGAGCTGGAACTCCGCGCTCGCCTGGGCGATCTGCAGCCCGTCCTTGAACAGGACGGTGACGCTCCCGGTGGCGTTGTCGAGGTGCGGCAGCGGTCCCTCCGCCGTCAGGAAGCCGGTCATCAGCTTGCTGTCGACGATGCTCACCCCACCCCGGGTGCCCTTGAACGCCTCCCCGATGCCCTGCAGCCTGGTGACGCCGCCGGTGAGCGCCAGCTCCAGATCGAGCCCGCCCGAGTCCACCCGCAGGACCGGGACGTCGAGCTCGAAGCCGCGGGACGGATCGGACGGGTCGCTCAGGTCGGAGATCCGGTCGAAGAACGCGCGCAGCCCGGTCGCGCTCAGCGCCAGGCTGCCGCCCTCCCACGACACGCCGAGCGACCTCAGCCCGGTGATCGTCAGCCCCATCACCCGGATATCCGGCCCGCTGATATGAATCGACCGGGCGGGGACGAGCGCCAGGCGCCGGGCGTCGAACTGGAACCGCCAGGTCCCGCTCAGCTCGAAGGCGTCCGCGGGATCGCTCGAGGTCTGCACGGTCAGCGCGACCTCGAGGACGATCCCGGTCGGATCCGGTGTGGCGCCGCGGATCTCGAGCTGGACGCGGGGGGCGTCGCCGCTGAGCGCGCCGAAGCGGTACCCGATCAGGCGAGAGCCATCGACGCCTCCCGGGACCAGGCCGAGCAGGCTGTACGGCTGTGGGTCGGTCGGGTGGACCTGCGCGACGCTGTCCCAGCGCGCCGGAATGTCGACGCGCGCGAGCGGGAACGTCGTTCCCGGCGGGGCGGCCAGCGCGATCCGGAGATCGGGCGGGGCGATCGGGCCGGTCGATCGGGGAGGAAGGAGCGTCACGATCTCGCGCGGTGGTTGCGCCGAATCGCCGTTCATCACCAGGAACGGGCTGATGACGTCGAGCGTCGAGCCACCGCTCAGGGTCAGGTCGATCCGGAAGGAGACGGAGGCCAGACCGAGCGTGGCGGCCAGCACGAGCTCGCCCCCGCCCGGCGCCAGCTGCAGTCCGGCGAACGCGACGCAGGGCAACGACCTGGTGATCGCCGCGCGCACCCGGAAGAACGGGACGCCGTCCGCGTCCGCTCCGGATTCCAGCCGGACTGCATCGCTCGCCTTCACCAGGGCGGCGGCGTCGATCTGGCTCACCGGCAGGTCCTTGAGGGCGGGACCGGAGATGTCGAAGATCGACGTCAGCGCCGCCACGCGGACCGGCGTGCTCCAGGTGCCGTCGGGCCGGGTCGGCGCATCCAGCGGCAGGCGGCCGTCGCGCGCGAACGGCCATGGAATCTCGGTCTGCAGCGCCTGGTCGGGTGACCCGCCGCCGAACGCGGCGAGGAAGCTCACCTCGCCCAGTGTCGCGCCGGGGTAGTAGTCCGGATGGGTGTCGAGGCGCCAGTCGCCCACCAGGTACCAGCCCACCCGCATCCGCTGCGCATCCAGCGTCTCCAGGACGAGCTTCCATCCGGACAGATCCACCAGGCCCAGGAACGGATCCTCGGCGGCGTCCAGTCCCTCGAGAATCAGCGTTCCATCCGGGATGGCTGCGAGTACGAGCTGCTGCTGTCCAGCGACATCGATTGCGGTCAGCGGCAGAGGGTTTTCGAGAAAGATCTCCTCCGTCTGCAGCTGTGTGACGATGTGGTCTTCAGGCGACAGAGAAAGATCGGCGAGATTGCGGACGCGGATTCCGGCGATGGAAGACAACGAATACGCCGGGATGGCGCCTGTGTCGCCCTGTGGTTGAACCGCCTCGACCTGACCCAGGAGCTCGACGCGATACGTTGCCTGGCCACAAGCAATCCAACCCTGCGTGGGCATCCTGCCTCCTCGACACAGCCTGTCCTTCCAACCACAGCAGCTGGCAAGGGCGCTCGCCTTCGGCGGTCCCCACCCGGTATATCCCCGGCCGTCCCTCGGCCTGATTTCGTATGTAGCTGCAAGATGGCTTTTGTGTCAATAGCGTCACAATCGAAACGGTGCGTAGTCAGGCGCCAGCGACCACGTGCTTGATGGATCTATTCAGTGCGCTTTACTGCAGCGTTTTGATGCGACGTGGTCATATCAGTCCTCGGCGTGCCGCTCGCCCACGTGGTTCACCGCGGTCGACACCTCGATCACCCCCCCGGTTTGCACCCGGCTCCGGCGGCGATCACCGGGGCAGGAAGCCGGAGCCGCGGCTGCCCGCGCGCGCGAAGTAGCGCCGCGCGGCCTCGGCGTGGAGCGAAAAGCCGAGCTCGTCGTCGGGGTCGCCGGCGGTTCCGGCGCCGAGCCACACGCCGCGCTGCGAGGCCTCGGCGCCAGGGGTGAACGGCGGCAGCGCCGAGGCGTCGATCGCCGGTGCGAGCGAGAACAGCAGCACGCGGTCGGGGCGGGGCGCGCTCGACGCGTACCACAGCGGCTCGAGGGTCGCCGGGTCGATCGCGACGCCGGCCTCCTCGCGCAGCTCGCGCGCCGCGCACGCCTGCCAGGACTCGTGGTCCTCGACGAACCCGCCGACCAGCGCGAGCTTGCCGACCGGCGGGATCGCACGGCGCACCACCAGCAAGCCGGTGCGCGCGCCCTCGATCACCGGCAGCAGGACGACCGCGACGGGGATCGGGTTGGCCCAGGTCTGCGCGCCGCACGCGGTGCACGTGCGCGGGTAGGCCGTGGTGTCGGCGAACCGGGTGCCGCAGTGCGAGCAGAACGTGTCGCGGGGCATGGCAGGGGAGCGTGCAGCCGCACGGCGTGTGGGTCAACCGGCCGGCAGCCGGACCGTGATAATGCCAATGACATCGCAGCCGCGCGCTGACGTCGGGGTCCGGGAGGCGAGCCGCCGGCGAGCGGCTCACGCGGCCAGCTCGGGGTGGTGATGGACGTACGACCGCAGCCGCAGCGCCGTGCTGATCTCCATCCCGCCGAGCACCAGCGCCCACGCTCCGATCCACAGGCCGAGCACGATCGCTCCGACCAGCGGCGACAGCAGGAGCAGCACGCCGAACACGATCGACAGCACGCCCTCGAGCGCGAGCAGCCATTCGCCCTCGAGCTGCTTGCGCATCTGGATCGCCGTCGCGGTCTCCAGGGCGCCGGACACGATCGCCCACGCGGCGATCACGAACAGCAGCGCGAACGCGGTGATCCCGGGCCACACGAACGCGATGATCCCGGCCGCGATCGATGCGATCCCTCGCGCGATCAGCGCGCCTCGCGGCTGGACCGGCCGCGACGCCAGGATCAGCGCCAGCACCCCGTCGATGATCGCGTAGGCACCGAACAGCAGCACGAGCGACAGGAATGCGGTGCCGGGCCGGATCATGGCCAGGATCCCGAACAGGATCGCCACGCCGCCGCGCAGCGCGACGGTCCACCACCGCCATCTCGTGAATCTCGCCATCGGTCTGGACGACCGATCCTCGCGCTGTGGGTTCGCCATGGCTTCCTCCGGAGCTGGAATTGCTCGCAACGATGTCATGTGCATCGCGCACACCAGCACCCGCGGCGCGAACCGTCCGGCACCCGGCCGGCGAGTCGAGTCGACGCCGCGCGGCGCGCGCCGTGGCGCGTGCTTCTCGGGCGTCACCGCGGACCGGTCACGGGCTCGGCCGGCCGCCGATGCGCACTCGCCTGGCATCCGCCGGCGTCGGAGAATTCAGGACCGACGAACCGATCCAGCGCGACGTGCTCGCCGAGCTGCAGGTCGAGCTGCCGACGTCGTCGGAGCGCGGCCGGCTCGCGCAAAATGCGACAGGCGATGGGTGCGCTCGTTGCCTACCTGTCGGCGGCAGGGCGACCGCCCGGCGGGTGTTGCGGCGTTGACCCGCCCCTGAAAACCGGAGAAGTTCCTGTTCAAAAGCGCTGGTGCGCGCACCAGCGGAGGACACGGAGAGGAACCCGATGATCGACAGGCGTCAATTCATCACAGGTGCGGCGGGCCTCACGGCCTCGCTCGGCGCCGGCAAGCTGCTCGGCCGGCGGGCGTGGGCCCAGCCGGCGGCCCCGCCGTCGTCCTTGCCGTTTGGCAACGGAGAGCGACTGCTGGTCCAGTACCCCCAGAAGCGGCCGATGATCCGCCTCACCGAGCGCCCGCCGCAGCTCGAGGCGCCGTTCAGCGTGTTCGACGAGGGACCGATCACGCCCAACGACGCATTCTTCGTCCGCTACCACCTCGCCAGCATCCCGCAGGAGATCGATCCGGACAGCTTCCGGCTCGAGGTCGGCGGCAAGGTCGCCAAGCCGCTGTCGCTGTCGCTCAAGGAGCTCAAGGCGATGCCCGCGACCGAGGTCGTCGCGGTCAACCAGTGCTCGGGCAACAGCCGCGGGTTCTTCGAGCCGCGCGTCGCGGGCGGCCAGCTCGGCAACGGCGCGATGGGCAACGCGCGCTGGAAGGGCGTGCCGCTCAAGGCCGTGCTCGACCGGGCCGGCGTCCAGGCCGTGGCGCGCCAGGTCGCGCTCGACGGCCTCGACAAGCCGGTGATCGCCGCGACCCCCGACTTCGTCAAGGCGCTCGACATCGACCACGCGCGCGACGGCGAGGTCCTGCTGGCGTGGGCGATGAACGGCGCCGACCTGCCGTGGCTCAACGGCTACCCGCTGCGCGTCGTGGTGCCCGGCTACTTCGGCACGTACTGGGTGAAGCACGTCAACCAGATCACCGTGATCGACACCGAGCTCGACAGCTTCTGGATGAAGACCGCCTATCGCATTCCGGATAACGAATGCGCATGTGTGCCGGCCGGCGGCAAGCCCGACAAGACCCGGCCGATCGGCCGGCTCGATGTCCGGTCGTTCATCACCAACCTCGCCGACCAGGCCAAGGTCAAGGCCGGCGCCGCCACCGCGGTGCGCGGCATCGCGTTCGACGGCGGCCATGGCATCAAGGAGGTCGCGCTGTCGATCGACGGCGGCAAGACCTGGAAGCCGACCCAGCTCGGCCGCGATCTCGGCAAGTACTCGTTCCGCGCCTGGCAGACCACGGTCAAGCTGCCGGCCGGCGCGCAGGCCGTGATGGTGCGCGCGACCAGCCGGAGCGGCGAGGTCCAGCCGATGGAGCCGCGGTGGAACCCGGCGGGCTACATGCGCAACCTGGTCGAGACCCTCCACGTGGAGGCCGCATGACCCGGGCGCATCGAACCCTCGCCATGCTCGCGAGCGTGGCGCTGGCCGCCGGCATCACCGCCGCGATCACCGCCCCGGCCGCCGCCAGGCCGGTGACCTACACCCTGCCCGCCGAGAGCTCGACGCTGAAGAAGACCGCCGAACCGGGCTACCAGCGCGCCGAGCTCCAGTGCGTGACCTGCCACTCGCGCGACTACGTCACCACCCAGCCGCGCGGCAAGTGCAAGTAGTTCTGGACCGCCGAGGTCACCAAGATGGTCAATGTCTACGCCGCTCCGATCCCCGAGCCCGATCGCGCGGTGATCGCGGACTACCTCGCGGCGAATTACTGAACTCCGGCTGACCCGGCTGAACCCGCCTGACTCGGGCAACCACCCGGCAACCCACCCCGGCAACCACGAGGCGCTCCATGGACACCACCCACCTGTTCTCGCTCCAGGGCAAGACCGCGCTGATCACCGGCGGTTCGCGCGGCATCGGCAAGATGATCGCCGACGGCTTCCTCGCCCAGGGCGCCCGGGTCTACATCTCGTCGCGCAAGGCCGACGCGTGCACGCAGACCGCCGAGGAGCTGTCGCGCGGCGGCGGCACCTGCATCGCGCTGCCGATGGACGTGTCGACCGTCGAGGGCGCGCGCGGGCTGGCCGCGGCGTACGCCGCGCACGAGAGCTCGCTCGACATCCTGGTCAACAACGCCGGGGCGGCGTGGCTCGCCGGGTTCGACGACTTCCCGGAGAAGGGCTGGGACAAGGTGATGGACCTCAACGTCAAGTCGCCGTTCTTCCTGACCCAGGCGCTCGCCGGCCCGCTGCGCGCGGCGGCGCGCCCCGACCGCCCGGCCAAGGTGATCAACATCGCCTCGATCGACGGCATCTACCTGACGCCGATCGAGACCTACTCGTACGCGGCCAGCAAGTCGGCGCTGATCCAGCTGACCCGGCTGATGGCGTCCCGGCTGGCCCGGGATCACATCGTCGTCACCGCGATCGCGCCGGGCCCGTTCAAGTCCGAGATGAACCTCCGCGCGCGCGACCACGAGGCCGAGGTCGCGGCCCAGGTCCCGGCCCAGCGGATCGGCACCGACCTCGACATGGCGGGCGCGGCGATCTTCCTCGCGTCGCGCGCCGGTGACTACGTGGTCGGCTCGGTGATCACCGTCGACGGCGGTATCGCGTTCGCGAGCTCGCCGGCGCGCTAGCCGCGCTCGCGCAGCGCGATCACAGCGCCTGGAGGAACGCGACCAGATCGGCGGCCTCCTCGGGCGTGAACACGAAGCCGAGCGAGGCCTGGTAGACGGCGACGACGTCCTCGAGCGACGTGGCGATTCCGTTATGGAAATACGGAGCTCGCGCCGCGAGGCCGCGCAGGCTGGGCACCTTGAAGTGGTCGAGGTCGGCAAAGTTCCCGGTGCGGATGCCGCGCCCCGGATCGGTGGTCTGCCGGGTCGCGCCGTCGCTGGTGCGCTGGAACGTGTAGACCGCCATGTCGGGCCGGGCGAGCTCGGGCCGCGACACGCCGACGTCGAACAGCTGGCCGTTCACGTTCTGGCCGTTGTTGGCGGCGGTGTGGCAGCCGCCGCAGCGGCGGCCGCTCGGCGGGTTGACGTTGTTGAAGATCTCCTGGCCGCGCCAGATCTGGCGGCGGCGCGGGTTGCTGCTGTTCTGCCAGGCGTCGTAGAGATCGAACCGGCCCGCGACCAGCGGCTGGGCGCTTGCCGCCTCCGGGCCGCCGTGCGCGCCCTCCGCGTCGAGCCGTCCCGCCGAGCGCGTGCTCAGCTGGGCGAACGCCAGGGCGTTCTCGTAGTCGACGATGTCGAAGATCACCGCGTCGGGAGCCGGCGCGCCCTGCTGGGCGCCGGTCACGTTGCCGCGCGCCTGCTTGATCAGGCCGTCGCGCAGGCCGGTCGCGACCGTGTTGGCGCCGTCCCACATCACGGTGGCGCTGCGGAAGTTCGCGGCGGGCAGCGGCCGGCGGAAGAACCACAGGCTGGCGGTGGTGCCGACACCGAACGGATCGCCGGCCGCGATCACCTCGTAGTCGCGGACCGCGGGCGGCGAGACCTTGCGGGTGAACTTGCCCTGCCGCAGCATCGTGGTCGAGCTCCAGCGCGCCGCCGGCGTCGACATGTCGGAGGTCGGCGTGTCGGTGTCGAGGTTGTTGACGAACAGCGGGTCGGTGCCGCCGGTCAGCAGGAACGTCAGCACGACGGTCGCCGGCGTGATGCTCCAGCCGGCCTCGGGAGCGTGACAGGTCCCACAGTGGCGCCCGTTGGTGCCCTGGGGAGTGAAGAAGTTGTTGCTCAGATCGACCGAGCCGGCGGGATGAAACGAGGCAGCGAATCCCGGGCCGTCGGGAATCGGTAGATTGTTCGGGATCTTGTCGAACAGCCGGTCGATCAATCCTTGCCTATCTACACTCACATCCTGGGTCGCTTGCGCGCAACCTGCGACGAGGGGAACTGCAGAGAACAACGTGGACAGGGCACAGTAGTTGAGAACACGCACGTGGTTAGCCTCCGCTCACTGAACAGTAGAATGTTCATGCAGCGAAATGCATCATAATTCATTGGCAAAAGGTGATAATCGATCTCATGGAATCGATGGTAGCTGTAATCTGACACCATGGAGACATCGTCGGGGATCATGTGTTCCGGTACGGATCGTGGTGTACCGGAACAGCCGCAGTGCGACCGTGGCAGGTCATCGGCGGAAATATGCGTGCGCAGCCGACTCGGTGGATCCGCTGACAGCACCGTCGGTGTACGGCCGGCGCGTACTCGGATCGAGGCGCAGGCTAGCCAGGTCCGCGGCCGCCGGCGCGCGGCGCCGCCAGCCCAGCGGTCGTCGGGTAGCCGGGTCGCTCGAGCGTCGCCTCGATCATCGCCTCGGTGGCCGGCTCGGCCGTCGTCTCGCCGGTGCGCGGCAGCCGGATCATGACCGTGGTGCCGGCGGCGGCGCTCGACGCGACCTCGATGTCGCCGCCGTGCGCGAGCGCGATCTGGCGCGAGATGAACCGGCCGAGGCCGAGGCCGTGGCTGGACGCTCGCGCCGCCGGACGGAGCTCGCGGCGGAACGGCTCGAACAGCGTCGCCAGCCGCTCGGGCGGAATCGCGCCGCGGTTGCCGACCTCGACGACGATGTCGCGGCTGCCGCCGGCCACCCGCACCGCGATCGCGCTGCCGGCCTCGCCGTGGGCGAGCGCGTTGGCGATCACGTTGGAGAACAGCTGGAGCAGCCGCTTGCCGCGATCGCTCTGCACCACGGCGAGCGCTCCCGCCGTGTCGCCCGCGCGCCGCAGCTCGATCGTCTGCCGGAGCTCCGCGAGCTTGGCGTCGACCAGCGGCGCAACCACCTCGAGCCGGCGCTGCTGCGTGAGGTTGTCGAGCGTGAGCCGGCGCAGCTCGACCCGCTCGGCCGCGATGTTGCCGAGGGCGAGCTGGTACGGATCGAGGTAGCGCTCGGTGCCGGTCAGCAGGAAGCCGCGCTGGCCGGTCTCGGCGTCCTTCATGGCCGACAGGAAGCGATGGAGGTGGTCCTCGACGTCCTCGGTGTGGCTGACCGCCGCCGCTGCCGCGAATCGCGCCGCCAGCGAGCGATACGCCACCGCGCCGATCACCGCGACCGCGGCCAGCGCCGCGACCAGCGCGGCGAGCGCCGGTCGCGGCAGCCAGGCGCGAGACCTGGGAGCGGGAGACATCGTGCGATTCACGGCGGGCTCTGTACGTGGGACTGGGGGAAGCGGCTGGCCCCCCCGTCCTCCTCCGAGACATGGCACAATGCCACGGGCGCGTCTCGCCGGCCGAGCAGGATCGAGGCGCCTTGGTGGGATGTGGCGCCCGCGACCGGTGTGCGCCCGCGCATCAGGGGACCGCGCGGATCTGCCACGCCTGCGTCGTTCACCGGGGGATCGAAATGTCGTGGCTCGTGCGGTGCTGTCGAACCTGATCGGCAACGCGCTCAAGTTCACGCCGCGCGGCGGCCGGATCGCCGTCACCGGCAAGCGCGACGGACCGCGTGTCCGGTTCGAGGTCTCGGACACCGGCCCCGGGATCGCCGAGGATCAGATCCCGCGGCTGTTCGAGCGCTACTGGCAGGGCCGATCGTCGCCGCGCGGCAGCCTCGGCCTCGGCCTGTACATCTGCAAGCAGCTCGTCGCGGCCCACGGCGGTGACATCGGTGTGCGCAGCCGGCTCGGCGAGGGCTCGACGTTCTGGTTCACGCTGCCGGTGGCCGCGTAGCGATCAGCGACGAGCACGCGCTTGTGGTTCGCGTCGAGCGCCTCGGCTTGTCGCCGGCGCCCGCCGTCGATGCTACGTCCGCCGAAACCCACCGGCGGCGATGAACGCCCTGCCCGCGAATACCGCGTCGCGGCCGAGCTCATCCTCGATGCGCGCGAGCTGGTTGTACTTCGCGACGCGCTCGCCGCGTGCGGGGGCACCGCTCTTGATCTGCGCGGCGCGTGACCCGACGGCGAGATCCGCGATGAAGTCATCCGAGGTCTCGCCCGAGCGATGACTGATCACCGTGCCGTAGCCCGCCTCGTGCGACATCGCGATCGCCTGCAGCGTCTCGGTGACCGTGCCGATCTGGTTCAGCTTGATCAGCGAAGCGTTCGCGACTTTCTCGTTGATCGCGCGCGCGATGATCTTCGGGTTGGTGACGAAGATATCATCGCCGACGAGCTGGACGCGCGCGCCGAGTCGCTCGGTGATCAGCTTCCAGCCGGCCCAGTCGTTCTCGGCGAGGCCGTCCTCGATCGACCAGATCGGGAAGTCGCGGACCCAGCTCTCGAACAGGTCGACCATCTGCGCCGGCGTGCGGCGCTGCGCGCCCGACTTCTTGAACTCGTAGACGCCGACGCCGTCGTCGAACAGCTCGCTCGCTGCGGGATCGAGCGCGATCACGACGTCGCTCCCCGCTTTGAGGCCCGCGGACTCGATCGCCTTGACGATGTACTCCAGGGCCTCGACGTCGGCTTTCAGGTTCGGTGCGAACCCACCCTCATCGCCGACTGCCGTCGAGAGCCCTCGCGCCTTGAGCAGTGACTTCAGCGCCTGATAGGTCTCGGCCGCGGCACGCAACGCCTCGCGGAAGCTCGCGGCTCCAACCGGCGCGATCATGAACTCCTGGAAGTCCACGCTGTTGTCGGCGTGCGCGCCCCCGTTGAGCACGTTGAACATCGGCACCGGGAGCAGCGGCTGCTTGCCGCGGGCGAGCCAGCGATACAGCGGCTCCCGCGCACTCGCGGCCGCCGCGCGCGAAACAGCGAGCGAGACGCCGAGGATCGCGTTCGCGCCGAGCTTCGACTTGGTCTCGGTGCCGTCGAGCGCGATCAGCTTGCGGTCGAGCGCCTCCTGATCGCGAGCGTCGGCACCCCGCAGTACGGGTGCGATCGTGTCGTGGACGTGCGCGATCGTGCCGAGCACGCCCTTGCCACCGAACCGCTTCTTGTCGCCGTCTCGGAGCTCCAGTGCCTCGCGGCTGCCCGTCGATGCGCCGGAAGGGACCGCCGCGCGGCCGAACGAGCCATCGTCGAGGACGGCGTCGACCTCGATCGTGGGGTTGCCGCGTGAGTCGAGGATCTCGCGCGCATGGAGTGTGGTGATTGCCGTGCCTGACATCGCGAACCTTTCGGTATGCGCCGGGGAGGTTCAGAACGAAGGTCCCGCGGCGCGTTGGAATCATTGGCCGCTCGCGCGGTGGTTGCGGTGGTTTCGGCGGACTTCGCCGCCATCTATTTTGACTGTCGGCATTCTGCCGCCGAGGTCGAGGACGCGGCAAGCCTTCGGTGCGCATGACACCGGGAGTGGTCTGCGCGGTCTGCGCGGTCGCACCTGATCTTCTACGTCGCCAAGAGTGAGGTCAGCTCCGCACGCAATCCCCGCAGCCTCTCCGCCTCCTCGGCGACGGCCGCCCGGCCGCGTGCATGCAGCCGTCCGGCACGTGCCGAGGCCGCCACGGCGGCGTCGGCGGCGCCGCGCAACGCGTCGCGCACGGCGCGCTCGATCCCGCGCCGGCTTTCGACGATCAGCGTGATCAGGAAGCAACCCACGACGTTGACGATCCACTTTCCCGTCCTGCCCCCGGCGTCGCGGCGTTTTACGGTAGCGAGGTTTGCCATCGCGTGCCGTGACGTCGGCGCACGCAACTGAGCGCCTGTGTCATTTTGCAGATGAGCGAAATCTTGCCGTGGTCCGGTTGTCGATAGTGTCGTAGCTCCGAGAAATGCTGAGCAAGGCAATCCCGATTCTGCTGGTCTGCGCATGTACATCACGGTCGACTGTCTCCGAGTCCGACGAAGCAGTAGTCACGTGTGAGTCCGAGTCCGATGGTAACCAATGCGAGCCGCGACACTACTCGTGCACGCCGAACAATCCGTGGGGCGAGGTGGTATGTGATGCGATTTGCCTCGGGAACGGCTATTGCGCTCCGTACTCCGCGGTCGAGGATGCTTGGTGCGCGCGCTACCCGGGCCAGTTCTTCCATGGCAATCCACTGCAGCTCTGTGACGTACTCGGTAATCCGACGTGGCAGACGCATTGCGTGCCGGGGTGGTTGCCGTAGATCCGCTGCCGGCGAGGCGCCGACAGCGATCTCGAGGCGACGACGGACGTGCTGGGCGACCAGCGGCGGGAGCGCTCCCGCGATCGAGGTGAAGCAGTTCACTCCGCGGATCCTGACGATCTGATCTCGCGAGCCTCCCGACGGGTGGCCTGCATCGGAGCCGGTGGCGACGATGGCTTCGCCGGAGGGCAATGTGTGACGCACGGGCTCTCGCGTGGTACCTCGCGCGCCTCACGGTAAACTCCTGCCTTGCGATAGACTCACCTGGATCGGTATCGCAGACTCCATGTCAGGGTCTGCCCCCCGGCCGCCGCGTCGTTGCTGGTGTCGTTGCGCGGGTGGTCACAGCGCCTGGAGGAACGCGACCAGGTCGGCGGCCTCCTCGGGCGTGAACACGAAGCCGAGCGAGGTCTGGTAGAGCGCGACGACGTCCTGGAGCGTGGCCGCGAGCCCGTTGTGGAAGTACGGGGCGCGCGCCGCCAGGCCGCGCAGGCTGGGCACCTTGAAGTGGTCGAGATCGGCGAAGTTGCCGGTGCGGATGCCGCGCCCCGGATCGGTGGTCTGCCGGGTCGCGCCGTCGCTGGTGCGCTGGAACGTGTAGACCGCCATGTCGGGCCGGGCGAACTCGGGCCGCGACAGGCCGACGTCGAACATCTGGCCGCTCACGTTCTGGCCGTTGTTGGCGGCGGTGTGGCAGCCGCCGCAGCGGTGGCCGCTCGGCGGGTTGACGTTGTTGAAGATCTCCTGGCCGCGCCAGATCTGGCGGCGCCGCGGGTTGGTGCTGTGCTGCCAGGCGTCGTAGAGATCGAACCGGCCCGCGACCAGCGGCTGGGCGCTTGCCGCGTCCGGGCCGCCGTGCGCACCGTCGGAGTCCAGCCGCCCGACCGAGGGAATGATGAGCTGGGCGAACGCCAGCGCGTTCTCGTAGTCGACGATGTCGAAGATCACGGCGTCGGCGGCGGGCGCGCCCTGCTGGGCGCCGGTCACGTTGCTGCGCGCCTGCTTGATCAGGCCGTCGCGCAGGCCGGTCGCGACCGTGTTGGCGCCGTCCCACATCACGGTGGCGCTGCGGAAGTTGGCCGTGGGCAGGGGGCGGCGGAAGAACCACAGGCTCGAGGTCGTGCCGACGCCGAACGGATCGCTGGCCGCGATCACCTCGTAGTCGCGGACCGCGGGCGGCGAGACCTTGCGGGTGAACTTGCCCTGCCGCAGCATCGTGGTCGAGCTCCAGCGTGCGCCGGGGGTCGACATGTCGGATGCCGGCGTATCGGTGTCGAGGTTGTTGACGAACAGCGGGTCGGTGCCGCCGGTCAGCAGGAACATCAGCACGACGGTCGCCGGCGTGATGCTCCAGCCGTCCTCGGGAGCATGGCAGGTCCCGCAGTGGCGGCCGTTGCTGCCCTGGGGGGTGAAGAAGTCGTTGCGCAGGTCGATCGAGCCGGAGGGGTGAAACGATGCGGCGAATCCTGCGCTGTCCCGGATCGGGAGATCGTTCGGGATCTGGTCGAATTGCCGCTGGAGTAATGCCTGCCGGTCGGCACCCGCATCCTGCTGGGATGCCTGCGCACATCCGGCGACGAGGAAGACTGCAGAGAGCGATGTGGACAGAGCTGTGTGGTTGATTGGGCGCACGTGATTGGCCTCCGCGGATCTGGACATTAGGATGTTCATGCCGCGAATTGCCCTATATCTTGCTATCCGCCCAGGAGTTCCTCTTATGTACTGATTGACACACAGGCAGTCCGTCACGGTGGGGGATCTCGTCGGGAAGTATCCTCCCTGCCGGCGTTGCGTGCCTCGCCACACGGGGGCGATCCGGGGTGGTTCGGGCATTCCGTGCGACGCGGCACACGATGCAGTGCACGATGCGTGGATGAGTGCGATGATTGCAATGCCACGGTAATGGGGTATCGCGACCGGTGAGTGGCGTCTGGCGATGGCGCATGGGTGTATGACAGGCTCGTACTGAGACCCGCGCGCCGCGCCGCGGGCCGCCGCGCCGGGTTTTTTCTCACAAGTCATCGAGATCGTTGCGAGATCGTTGCGATCCTGCGCCGAGCCCCGGGCCGGCCCCGCGCGGCGGCGGTCCAGATCTACAACAAATCCCCATGGATCCTCGATAGAGTGCCCGCGTGGCCGACGATCCCGTACATCCCCCCGCCGAGCGGACCGATCACAGCCCATGGAACCTGTTGCTGCTGCTGGCGGTCGTGGTTCCGCTCCTGACCTTCCTCTATGACGGCGCCGAGCCATCGCTGTTCGGCTTCCCGCGATTCTACTGGCTGCAGCTGTCGTTCGTCGGGCTCACGGTCGTGGCCACCGTGATCGTGTACCGGATGACGAAGCGCAAGCCCGGGCTGCCCACCGCGACCGCTCGGAAGAACAAGGAGCGCCAGCCGTGACCGGGATCAACTGGACCGAGCTGATCGTCCTCGCCGTCCTGTTCCTGATCGTCGCGGCGATGGGCTTCGTCGCGGCCGGCTGGCGGCGGCCGGCGACGATGCACCACCTCGACGAGTGGGGGCTCGGCGGCCGCAGCTTCGGCGGCTGGGTCACCTGGTTCCTGATCGGCGGCGATCTGTACACCGCGTACACGTTCGTCGCGGTGCCCGCGCTGCTGTATGCGACCGGCGCGACCGGGTTCTTCGCCGTGCCGTACGCCGTGATCGTCTATCCGCTCGCGTTCCTCGCGCTGGTCCGGCTGTGGTCGGTGTCGCATCGCCACGGCTTCGTGACCCCGGCGGACTTCGTGCGCGCGCGGTTCGGCTCGCCGACGCTGGCGCTGCTGGTCGCGATCACCGGCATCGTCGCGACCATGCCGTACATCGCGCTCCAGCTGGTCGGCATCGAGGCGGTGCTCAAGGCGATCGGGCTCACCGGCGACAGCTTCGTCGCCAAGCACCTCCCGCTGATCATCGCGTTCGCCATCCTCGCCGCCTACACCTACCAGTCCGGGCTGCGCGCACCCGCGCTGATCGCGTTCGTCAAGGACGCGCTGATCTACATCGTGATCATCGTGGCGGTGCTGTGGCTGCCCCACGCGCTCGGCGGCTGGGGCGCGATCTTCGAAGCCGCGGACCACAAGTTCATCGCGGCCAAGCGCGGTAGCCTGCTGCTGCCGCCCGGCAGCCACCTGCTGTACATCACGGCTGCGTTCGGCTCCGCGCTCGCGCTGTTCCTGTATCCGCACTCGGTGACCGGCGTGCTGGCGAGCAAGAACCGCGACGTCATCAAGCGCAACATGGCGGCGCTGCCCGCCTACACGCTCCTGCTCGGCCTGATCGCGCTGCTCGGGTTCATGGCGATCGCCGCCGCGTCGCACGGCGTCGCGCCGATCGTCACCGACGGCAAGCCGGACCTCAACACGATGGTCCCGGTGCTGTTCGACAAGATGTTCCCGTCGTGGTTCGCCGGCATCGCGTTCGCCGCGATCGGGATCGGCGCGCTGGTGCCGGCCGCGATCATGTCGATCGCTGCGGCCAACCTGTTCACCCGCAACATCTACGTCGAGTACCTGGACAAGAATAGCTCGCACGAGCGCCAGGCCCAGGTGTCCAAGGTCGCGTCGCTGGTGGTCAAGTTCGGCGCGCTGCTCGTGATCCTGCTCATCGATCCGCAGTTCTCGCTCGACCTCCAGCTGATCGGCGGCGTGATCATCCTGCAGACCCTGCCGGCGGTGGCGCTCGGCCTGTTCACCCGCTGGTTCCATCGCAGCGGCCTGATCGCCGGCTGGGCGGCCGGCATGGTCGTCGGCGTCGGCATGCTCTACACCATCCCCAACCTGGTGACCAAGCGCGAGCACTTCGGCGGCTCGGCGTTCCCGCTGTCCAAGCTCGGCCTGGACACCAAGCTGACGATCTACGCCGGCTTCGTCGCCGTCGTCCTCAACCTGGTCGTCACCATCATCGTCACGCTGATCGCGCGCGCGGCCAAGCTCCCCGACGGCCCGGACGCGACCCAGCACTCGGACTACTTCGCCGACGAGGGCGATCCGAAGATCCACTGATCGCCGGGGCGATGCTTGCCGGCGTTCGCCGGCCGCGTGCGGCTGCCGCACGAGTCGCTGTACGAAGCCTGCTCGCGGCGACCGGCCGGCGCGGCCAACTCGCGGATCCGGCTGGCGTGCGCAGTGGCACGCTGCTGGCAGTGGCGGTCTGACCATGCAACTTCGCTCGACTCTCTCGTTCACCTTGATGACTCTCCTCCCGTTCGGCGTCCTCGCGTCCGGTTGCTCCTCCGAGCACACCTCGACCGCGGGCCAGATGCTCACCTGCAGCACCGATCCTGCTACCGGCGCGGTCCTGCGCTGCGAGCCGGGCGCCGGCTCCGGCAGCGGCAGCGGCTCGAACACCTGCCAGGACATCGACGAGGACGGCGACGGCGAGCCGCACGATCAAGGTGATGACAGCGACCACACCGGCGCGGTCAGCGCCGACCACAACCGCAGCGACGACTCCGGCAAGGACAGCGACGGCGACGGCATCCCCGACGACCGCGACTGCGACCGACACGCCGGCGAGGACGGCGTGCGGACCGCGCTGCCGTACGACGTGCGCCCCCAGCTCGGCAAGACGACGCGCCCGGTCCTCGATGCGTTCGCCGAGCGCGGCGGGACGGCGCCGCAGATCGTCTCGGTGACGATGGACGGCGGCACCTGGCGGCTCACCGAGCTCCAGGCCGGCACCGCGTTCACGGTGACCCAGGCCGACTGCGATCATGCCGGCAACCGCGCCACCGGCCGCGACCGCGTGGTCGTGACCTGGACCAACGCCGACCAGACCCAGAGCACCGACCACCTCGACATCCGCTACTGCGATCGGTGAGCGCGGCGCGCGGGCCTACCGGCGCTTGATGTCGTGCTTGGCCATCATCCGGATCAGCGCGAACCGCGACACCCCGAGCCGCCGGGCCGCCTGGGTCTGGTTGCCGTCGCTGGCGTCGAGCGCGGCGATCACCGCCTCGCGCTCGACGCTGGCGACCCGCTGGCGGACGTCGAGCGCGTCGCGCGGCGGCGTCCGGGCCTGCTCGACGATCTGCTCGGGCAGGTGCTCGCGCCCGATCTTGCCGCCCTCGCTGAGCACGATCGCGCGCTCGATCGCGTTGCGCAGCTCGCGCACGTTGCCGGGCCAGCTCGCCTGCTGGAGCGCGTCGAGCGCTTCCGGCGTGAAGCCGACCGCGGGCTGGTGCAGATCGGTGGCGAAGTCGTGCGCGAAGTGGACCGCGAGCGGGGCGATCTCGCTCCGGCGGTCGCGCAGGGGGGGCACCGGGATCACGAACGCGGCGATCCGGAAGAACAGGTCCTCGCGGAACCGGCCGCGCTGGACCTCGGTCTCGAGGTCGCGGTGGGTCGCGCACACCAGGCGGACGTCGACCGGCAGCTCGGTGGTGCCGCCGACGCGCACGATCCGCCAGCGCTCGAGCACGCGCAGCAGCTTGACCTGGGTGGCCAGCGGCAGCTCGCCGACCTCGTCGAGGAACAGCGTGCCGCCGGCCGCGGCCTCGAAGAACCCGTGCTTGGTCGCGGTCGCGCCGGTGAAAGCGCTCTTCTCGTGACCGAACAGCTCGGACTCGACCAGCGTCTCGGTCAGCGCCGCGCAGTTGAGCCGGACGAACGGCGCGCCGGCCCGCGGGCTCATCCGGTGGATCGACTCGGCGACGACCTCCTTGCCGGTGCCGGTCTCGCCGACGATCAGCACGCTGATCGGCGCCCGCGCCGCGCGCTCGGCGAGCTTGAACACCTGCTTCATCAGCGGGTCGATCACGACCAGGCGGTCGGGCAGCTGCGGCGGGCGATCCTGTGGCCGGGCCGACGGCGCGCTGCGGGCGCCGCGCAGCCGCTCGCGGGCGATGCCGATCAGCGCGCCGGGGCTGGTCGCGTCCTCGGGGAAGCTCGCCGTGCCGCACCGGGTGGTGAGCTCGCCGGCCGCGGCGGTGCGCTCGGCGACCTCGGCCAGCGCCGCGGGGCCGGTCTCGGGCAACACGATCGCGAGCTCGTCGGGACCGTACTCGGCGATCAGGTCCATCTGGCGCAGCTCGTGGAGCAGCCGGTCGACGTGGGCGAGCACCGCGTCGCCCGGGCCCTCGAGCCGCAGCATCACGACGCCGAGCGGGCGCTGGTAGCGCAGCGCGCGGTCGACCTCCATCGCGAGCCGGTCCTCGAGCTCGGTCATGGTCGCGAGCTGGCGCCCGCGCGACGCGCTCGACCGCGCGACGATCGCGGTGACCGGGCCGATGCCGATCACGTCGCCGGCGCTCGCCCGCCGCACGCCGACGATCAGCGTGCCGTTGATCGAGGTGCCGTTGCGGCTGCCGAGGTCCTCGACGACGACGGCCTCGCCGCGCCGGCGGATCGCGGTGTGGCGGCGCGACACCGCCTCGTGCTCGATCACCACGCTGGACTCGGCGTTGCGCCCGAACACCAGCTCGGCGCCGTCGTCGAGCGGGACCACCCGGGTGTTGTGCTGGTCGTCGAGCGCGACGATCAGGTACCACGCACCCGCCGCCGGCGGACCGACGATCGCGTGCAGCCCGGTGGTGCGATCCAGCTTGTTCCCCACGCTTCCCTCCACGATACCCCGCGACGCCCTCGGAGAACCGAAGAACCTAGCACAACCTAGCACCGCCTGCGGCGAGCGGTCCGATCGGACGCCGTCCTTACACCCCGGACAGTGCGGACATCAGCGTTGTCGAGAGCTTAGCGCGGGCACGCGCGTTGCTCATGCAACCGTCCGCCTCATGATCCGCGAACCCTCCGGTCAGGATCGTCGCTGGCCAAAGCCGACCATCGGGCGGCCCGTGCCCCAGATGCGTGCGCGGGTCATGCCATGCCTCGCGGCCTGTCGGTGGCGACCTGGGATGCGACCAGACGCTCGTAGTGCTGGCCACGCGACAGGAGATCGTGGTGGGTGCCGGCCTCGACGACCTCGCCGTGGTCCATGACGAGGATGAGATCGGCGTCGACGATGGTGGACAGGCGGTGGGCGAGGATGATGCGCGTGCAGCGCAGGTCGGCGAGGTTCTCGATGACGCGGCGCTCGGTCTCGCCGTCGAGTGCGCTGGTGGCCTCGTCGAGGATCAGCAGCGCGGGCTTGTGGACGACGGCGCGGGCGAGGGCGACGCGCTGGCGCTGCCCTCCGGACATCGATGCGCCACCGTCGGACAGGATGGTGTCGTAGCCCATCGGCATGGCGCGGATGTCCTCGTCGACTGCCGCGAGCCGGGCGGCCTCGGTGATCTTCTCCAGGCTGGCGGTCGGATCGCTGAGCGAGATCGCGGCGCGGATCGAGCCGGCGAACAGGGACGGCGCCTGGAGCACGACGCCGATCTGGCGGCGCAGAGACTTGAGCTCGAGGCGGAGAACATCGTGGCCGTCGAACAAGACGTGGCCATCGGTGGGGCGGTAGAGGCCGGCAATCATGCGGGCGAGCGTGGACTTGCCGCAGCCGGACCGGCCGACGATGGCGACGGTCATGCCGGGGCGGATCTCGAGCGAGACGTTGTGGACGACGAACGGCAGGTGGTCACCGTAGCGGAACGAGACGTTCTGCAGGCTGATGCGGCCGGTGAGGCGCGGGGCGCGGGCGAGGTCCTGGCCGGATTGCTCGGGCGGCGTACGCACGACGTCGTCGATCCGGTCCATGTAGCCGCCGAGGAGCTGGAGCTGGAGGGCGCTGTTCACCATGGTCGACAGCGGCAGCAGCAGGCCGATCGCCAGCGAGTTGATCGCGAGCATCTCGCCGAGGGTGATCGCGCCGCTCATGACCTGGAGCGCGCCGATCAGCAGGACGGCGAGCGGCGACAGCGTGGTGAGCAGGCTGCCGACGGCGTCGACCAGCGCCGTCAGCCGGCCGCGATCGAGCGCGACGTTGAGCTCGTCGACGTAGAGGTTGGACCACCGTTCGACGGCACGCGACTCGGCCGCGACGGCTTTGAGGGTCTCCATCCCGTGGATCATCTCGACCAGGTAGGACTGGGAGCGGGCCTGGGCTTCGAGGGAGCGGGCCATGAGCTCGCGGTAGCTGTTGCGGGCGACGTAGAGCACGGCGATCTGGACGGCGCCGAGGCCGATCACGGCGAGGCCGGTCGTCGGCGCGATCACGAGGATGAGCGCCGCGTAGCCCACGACGAGGACGCCGTCGAGCAGGGCCGAGAGCGTGTTGCTGGTCAGCAGCTCGCGCACGGTGGCGTTGTTGTTGACGCGCATCAGCAGATCGCCGGCCGAGCGGCGCTGGAAGAAGTCGTAGGGCAGGCGAGACAGATAGTCGACGAAGCCCAAGGTGAGGCGCGTGTCGAGATTGGTGCGGAGCTGGAGCAGCAGGTGAGAGCGGATCAGGGTCGTGATCAGCTGGAACACGAGCAGGCCGGCGAGGCCGAGCGTGACGACGAACAGCAGGTTGCGGTCGCCGCGCGGCACGATGCGATCGACGATCACCGCGGTGACGAGCGGCAGGGCGAGGGCGAACACCCGGAGCAGGATCGACGTGACGACGATGCGCGTCAGCACGTTGCGCTGGCCGGAGAGCTGGGTGAGGTACCAGCCGAGCCGGCCGCGGCCGCGACGCTTGGGCTCGAACTCGTCGGTGGTCTCGAACACCAGGGCGGCGCCGGTGAACGACTGGCCGATCCGGGACAACGGGAGGACGCGCGGGCCCATGCCGGGGTCGATGATCTCGACGCCCTTCTTGCCGACGCGCTGGAACACCACGAAGTGGTTGAACTCCCAGTGGAGGATGGATCCCGGCGGGAGGTAGCGGAGCTGCTCGAGGTCGAGCGCGAGGCCGCGGGCGCGCAGGCCATACCACTCGGCGGCGCGAACGATCGCGAGGGCGTCGACGCCATCGCGCCCGCTGCCCCCGGCGGCCTCGCGGACCTCATCGAGACTGACGTCGCGACCGAGGTGGCCGAGGACCATGGTGAGGCAGGCGGCGCCGCAGTCGGTGGCCTCGAGCTGCTGGACGAACGGGACCTTCTGGCGGCGGCGGGCGTGCGCGAGCTTCTCGAGGGCGGGGAACAGCTCCACGGCGCTCTGCGGCGTGGGGTCGCTGTCGTTGTGTGGAGATCTGTGGACGGCCATGGCTATCGCAACTCCGGCATCAGGCTCTGGAGCAGTGGACGCGACTGCGTCTGGACCTCCGCGACGCCGATCATCCCGTCGTAGAGCTGGAACTTCTCGCCGTCCGCCTCGAACTCGGGCGAGGTCAGGCGGGCCTCGACGACGACGATGGCGCCGGTGAGCGGCAAGCTGTCGCCGAGCCGATCGCCCAGGAACCGCGCGCGCGCCTCGCTGGCACCGATGACCTCGGAGATCGCGTGGATCGCGCTGGTGATCCGGACGCTGCGGTAGCCGGGGAGGGTGAGGCGCAGCGCCTGCTCGGCGCGCAGCCGCGGCCGCTCGCGCCCGGGCAGGAACGCGATGACCTGGAGGCCCTCGGCGCTGGTGTCTGCGACCATCGACAAGACGACCGTGCCGGGCGTGACGCGCTGGCCGTTGCGCGCGAGCACCGCCTTGACGACGCCGCCCTCTGGCGCTCGGATGGTGCGCGCCTCGACGCCGAGCCGAGCGGTGTCGCTCCGCGATCGGATCTCGCCGAGCGCCTGCGGGACCTGCGGATCGGCCGGCGCCTGGAGGCAGGCGACGAGCTTGTGCTCGAACTCGGTCCCGAGCGTGTCGAGCTGACCGACCTGCTCGGTGTCGTGGATGCGCGCGAGGATCTGGCCCCGCTGCACCTTCTGTCCGGGCACGACGTCGAGCGAGTCGATGGTGCCGGCCTCGTGAGCGAGCAGCTCGCTGCGCCCGGTGAAGTGCACCACGGCCGCGCCCTCGGCGTACTGGTGGACGGGGGCGATGGCCGCGTAGGTCACGGCGGCGGCGAGCGACGCGACCACCAGCCAGTAGGTGCCACCCACCCAGCCGGGGTGAACGCGGACGACGTCGCCGCGCTGGCCGCGCCGCACGAGGTGCACGATCGCTTCCTGGCGGAATATCTCGGACGGGCCGCGGTCGAGGCGGTCGCCCAGAATCGTGTCGGCCAGGACGCGCATCGACATGTGGAGGATGTACGGCGCCCAGCCAGAGGCCAGCGCCGCGAGCTTGTCGAGCTCGGCGGGCGTGAACGGTGGGCGCGCTCCATCGCGCACTGCGACCAGCACGGCATGGACGTGACCGTCGGGGCCAGCGACCGGCTGGATGGCGAGGCGCTCGCGGCCGGTGCCGCCCGGGTTGTCGACCTCCGCGCAGTACAGCGCGTCGTCGGCGGCGCGTGGCACGTTGACTCCAACGAGCGCGCGAGCGACGAATCCGGCGAGGCCCGCGGAGACGCTGAATTCGCGCGCGTGGGCGCTGGCGGCCCCACCATCGGCACGCTCGGGCCCGGCGCCCGACCACAGCAGGTCGTTCTCGTCGTCGCAATACAGGCAGCGCGCGCGGTCCGCATCGACGAGCTCGACCACGGCGGCGATCGCGGCCCGGGCCGCGGCGGCGGGCTCCATCTCGGCGCCGAGCGCCCTGACATGCGCGTCGACGACCGCGGCAAATGCGGGATCGGCCTCGCCCGGCGGCTGCGGGGGGAGGGGCGCCGCGGCCTGGTTCATCAGCTCGGACACGCGCTTGGGATCCATGCCGCGAACCAGCCGGTAGAACACCGGGATCTCGGTGTCGTCGATCTGGGGCGTGGCTCCGTCGGGGCCGACGAGCAGGAAGGTCACCGGCATCCGGTCGTCGGGGCTGAACGTGGCGGTGGCCCGCTCGAGCAACGCTGCGCCGGTGGTGTCGGCGAGCCGCCGGCCGACGATCAGGACGCGCGTGCCGCCGGCCGCGATCCGCTCGAGCGCGGCCGCGCCGGTGTCGACCTCGTCGACGCCATACCTGCCGCCGACCACCGTGCGCAGCCAGCTGCGGGCCTCGGCATCGGCGTTGGCGATCAGGATTGGAGCTGCTGCGATCACGATCGGGTCGGTCATTGAGAATGAGGTCAAGGAATCCGGTCAGTACTCGGCCAGTGACCGCGCAGCGCACCGATGGACCGCGGAATCGCAGGCCCGCTGAGATCCGGCGGCAGTTTCGTTGCAGATAGCAGCTGCTTCCATCGGGTGGCCACCGGAGCAGCGACCTCCACCTGGCCCAGATCGGTCACAAAGCGGCCCCGCTCCCAGTCGGCCATTCGCAAGTACGGGCTCACGCGCGCAACCCTCGCAGCATCGGCGGGCGGCTTGCGGACCGTCTTGGTACGTCGCAGCTCGTGGACTGCGCGGATCATGCGGCCGATCTGCTGCGCGAAGGCGGCCTGATTGTAGTGCTGGTCGATGTACCGAACGCCGCGGCGGCACAACGCGGCCCCGCCACCCTCGGTCACGACGCGGAACACACGCTCAGCGACACTGCGATATGCTCCAACCCGTGCATCGATCGGGCCGAAATACATGCCGAAGTCTTCGCGTACCTCGATCCCTGCACCCGCCGGCAGTAGGTGTCGCAGATTTCCGTTGCCGTTCGTGAATACCGGGCAACCACAATAAACGGACTCTACCGGATAGAATCCGAAGGCCTCGACAAAGATGTCGTAGCACAGCGAAAATTTCGCCAGGCGCATCACCGAGACAACCGAACGATTGTCGAGGTGACCGACCGGCAGGAAGGATTCGATCGTGTCCGGCGGAATGGGCATGTCGCGCAAGGCTGCCTGGAGCGCCGGGAAGTCGAGCGCGGGGACGAGCAACAAGAACCGCTTGCTCGAGCGCGCACTGGCAAGCTGATTCAGGTGATGAATGATGCACAGCGTCGCGAAACAATCGAACTTGCCGGACCGAAGTGCATGGCCAAGGTAGACCTGATCGGCGAGGAGCCCGAGCGATCTTCGATCAATACGGACTCCATAGCTGGGGTAGCCATCCGGGAAATCGTGCAATGGCAGCTCGAGGGAGGCATAGGTCATCGGCGGCGGTGTCACATTCTTCGCGAACGCCTCGTAGCGAAAGCAATCCATGAGATACTTGGAGTTAAAGATCAATCCATCGGCGCTGCAATGCTCCGGGACGCGGAAGAACGGCAGGTTGAAGAACACGAGGCTGGGATGCTGGACGAACTGCTCGTTGCGCACGCACCGCGGAAACAGTTCCTCGAAGACCACGTGGACACCGCGTTCGGATCGGGCACGTCGCCGCGGCAGGGTGATCGCGCTGGTCTTGTCGCGGACCGGGACCAGCATCTCGTGCACCGCGTGGTCGTGGTCGCGCAGGGAATGCCGCAGCGATCGGGCCACGAGTCCGCACGAGCCACCAAACGGGATGGTGGCCTTCACGTCGTACACGAGCGTGGCAGGCGCCTTGCGTGACGAATCTCGACAACGGTTCTGCATCGGTTGCCCGCGGTGATGGGACAGCGTCGGCCTACGAGTTGAGCATCTTGGAGCAGCGGTAGAACATGCTGAACGTGTAGCGAAACGTCGGGCAGATCCGCATCGGCACCCCGGCCCGGTGGTAGATCGCCGCGTTGAACAGCAACAGGCGCCCCGGCCTGGGTGACACGGCCGCCACAGCCATCAGATCATCATCGTAGAAGATCGTCTCCCCGCCCCAGCGCCCCGTCCAGTGCAGATTTGCATAATAAAGGAATGTAACACAATCATGACATGGAACGTCGTGATGAACGAGCGACGAGTCGCCAAACCGCACGGCGGCCATGTAGGCGTGAGACAAGGCCTGATCTCCCGGTGCACGGGTCATTCGCGCGTGATAATGTGCTACCAGGGCATTCGCGACAGCCGGCAACGCGGGCAGCGAACGGGCGAGTTCAGTGTCCATCGCCGCCGACAGCTCGTTGTCGAACGACGGGCGCGGTTGGTAGTCCTGCCCGAGGATGAAGGTGCCGAAGCTGTCGATGAACGGGTCCGTGAAGATATCATCGAACACGAACACCTTGTGGGTGCCCACGCTGATCTCTTGCCGAGGCACGATCGGGGTGGGGCGGATCCCCTCGAGATCGAGCGATAGCGTCTGCGGTTCCATGTCTTGCCCGGTTAGCATCATGGTGGGGTCTCCAGTGCCCGCGGCCGGGCGTCCAGGGCGGCAAGCCCTTCCAGCAAGCGATCGAGCGAAGTCGCCTGGTCGAGCTCGGCGATCGTGCTCGCCCAGCGATTCGCGCATCGGATCTGGTCCTGCGAGGGCCCGAGCCGGCGACCGGATGGCAGCGCAATCGCCTGCGGCTCACAGCGCAGTCCGGGCTCGACCAGCACGCTGCGGAGACCTGGCACCGCAGCACGGTCGGCGTCGATCGGCCCTGTGGAACCGCCCTCGCCGCTCCTGCGATCGTACGCTGCTGTCACCAGCCGGTCGACCAACACGCGATCCTCACCAGCCAGCCGGCCGAACGCCGACTCCAGCATTTCGAGGATGCGGTGATGCGCAAGGTCTCGCGAACCGAGGAGCTCGTCCGGCGCGAGCAGCTGGGCGTGGACCTCGCTGGCCAGCGCTGCCCCGAACTCCCGCTCGATCGGCTCGAAGTACGGCGGCAACGCCGCGAGGACGCGCACGAGCTCGGTGCAGAACGCTCGGGTCTGCGCGAGGAAGTCGAGCTGCTCGAAGCCCAGGACGAGACTCCTCCGGGGACGACGTGGCGCGCCGCTCTCGCTCGCTGCCAGATACCCGATGAATGGGCCACCGAACAGCGTCGGGGTCTCCAGATCGAGGAACCTGCCATCGATGGTGAAGTTGTTGCCGAACGAGCCCCACCAGACGCCGCCTTCGAACCACCGGCGGAACCGCTCGAACGTTGCTCGCGCTGCGCTGGCCAGCAGGCCGGCGAGCTGCTCCGGGGTCGTGGTCGCGGTGGCAGACGCCGACGGCACAGGCGCGAGCGAGGTCGCGAGCAGGTCGCAGAACGTAGCAAGGCTGGAGTTGCCATCATCGACCCTCGCGGGCGTCAGATGATGCAGGAGCCATACGAAGTTCGACTGCCGCGCGAACGTGCCGGGCTTGACCGTGATCGCCTGCAGGTGACGGTCGACCGGCGGCACCAGGTCATCGGGCATGACTCCGTACAGGTTGCTCCGGTAGTGACGCAACCCGGGAGAGAGCTCGGCGAGCAGCACGCCATCGCACGGCACGATGGTGTCGGCGCCGCCCTGCTGTGCCACGTACAGCGAGGCGATGTACTCGCGGATCGCAGCGCTCGCCGCCAGGTGGCCGGAGCTGTGCAGATGATCGCCGCGATTCCAGTTTGCCGCCAGGGGTGTCCGGCCGATGCCTTTGAGGTACCAACCGCGGTAGAACCCCGATCGCCCCGAGCCCAGCCGCCCCGAGACGTGGCTGTACAGCGGGGTCTGCAGGTCGGCGTACAGGAGCTCATGACTGGCGCAAGGCTGGACCTGACTGTCGAACGCGCGCGACGACGCCGTGCGTACGTTCAGCTCTGCGTGCACCGCGTACAGCGGCACGAAGCTCGCGGCTTCGACCCGGACCGGGACGTTCCACGGGCAGGTATCTGGCAACATGGTCATGACGATGCGTCAGTTTGCGATCATCAGGTCACGCGGCTCGTCGTCGAACGCCGAGTGCAGGCGCAGGCCATCGAACAGGTCCAGCAGCAGCGACATGTCCCGCTGCTGGAGCACCAGCCGGAGATGCTTGAGCTTGCCGTCGGGCACGGTGGACCTCGACAGCTGCCCCAGGTACTGATAGACGAAGTAGTTGAAGTTCACCTCCGTCGCTGGTTGCATGCTCGACCACCGCTCGATCGGTACGCGCGCGAGGTTCACGAAGCGGAAATCCGGCGGCTGATCGACGGGAGCGGTTCGCCTCGGCGGCGTGGCGGGCGGCTTGATGGCGGAGCTGCTCGCGTCCCCGTGCTTGACCTTGGCCCACAGGCGTTCGGCCATGCCATCGATCAGGCGCACCCTCGCCGGCGTGTCGATATCGATCGCCACGTCCGAAGCCGCCGTCGCGAGCGGCGCGCCGGCCATGTATGCCAGCCAGCTCCGTGACAGGTCGCGCTGGATGGCGCCGTAGTTCAGTTCGTGGCGCAGCCAGCGCAGCAACTGCGGGCTCCGCCGGAGATCGTCGACGTCGAACCCGGGAAATACTCCCGAGCAGTAGAACTCCGTGATCGCTCGCAAGAACGCCGGCGTCTGGACCTCGAGGTCGGGCGAGAACCGATGGTACTCCGGCAGCCGCGACTGGTGATAGTCGACCGTCAACGACCTCATGTTGGTCCCGATCGGACATATCGCGTTGAGATCGCAGGCGCAAAGAAACCAGTAATCGAGGCCCGTGGTGGCGACGGCCTCGGTCAAAAGATGGCAGAACACGTAGTCATCGAGATTCTGCGCATCGATCGCTCCGTGAAATACCCGAAGCGAAGGACACAGCTCATCGATGACCGAGTACGCCCAGGCGTGCAGGTAGTCGTGAACCATGAACAGCACCTCACGGAGCAACTGGTCGTTTTCATTTAGCTCCCGCGCAGATCCATACGGAGCGGAGAGCCACGCCGCGAACCTCGACGTGTGACCGTAGTAAAACGCGAGCTCGAACGGATTGAATCCGCCGAGCGAGATGGGGATCGTACCCTCGTAGCTCCAGCTCGCGTCCGTGTTGCGGGGGACGAATCGAAATGCCGGGTCCTCGAACGCTTGCCTGACCAGCAGAATATTCAGGAGCGATTCCGGATGAATCGATACGCGCCTGACGCTTTCACGCAGCTGTACAAGATCTGTCATTCGATCGCCCCCCGCAGTACGGGCACGGCCCATACCGGTATGCAGCTACAGCGTACGACCATTAGGCAGTAGGACGGTAGCCCGCGTGATGACCTCCATCACGCGGGCTAGCCGCTCACCTACTCGGCAGCGTTGGGCGAGGCCTTGCTGCCGCCCTTGTCCTCGACGGTGATGGCCATCACGTTGGAGCCCAGGCCGCCGAGGATCTTCTTGAGATCCTGGATGGTGAGCCGCTTCGGGGTGTTCGCGTTGCCATTCTTGCTGTCCTTGTTCATTTGATTTCTCCTTGGTTGTGACTGGCTCGAGCCAGCGATCTTCTTATTCCAGCGAGTCGCCTTGCTGTCAACTGCATTAATCGACCAATCATATGGACAGACGATCATCCTGCATGATCTCCTGCGCTTCGACCACCGGAGCGGTCTGCGAGAGTGTACATCGCGCCATGGTCCGTAATATGCCACCCGAAGTCGAGTCGCGCAGAAACATCCAGAGACATCCGGAGACATCCGGGACACCCGGGGACACCCCCGGAACATCCCGGAACACCCGGAACACCCGGAACATTTGATCTGTACCGGAGACACTCCCGCACGAGTGCTGGAATACTCCCGCGCACCTCGCCGAACGTTGCCAGTTGGTCACTGGCCTCGAGCCATCTTGATCGCGTTGCGCCAGCGTTGATCCGTGTGATAGCGTCAAACCCGACGTGCAAGGGACGTCTGCCCACAACCGACAGCAGGACGCCATGGTGCGAACACGCATTGATTCCGATGTTCGAACACGTATTGATCTCGATGTCGCTCATCATGATGTGGCCGAGTTCTTCGGCAGCCTCGGGGCGGACATCAAGGGTCGATGGCAAGCATCGGACTACGATGAGGCTGCGTTCACCGACATCGCCACCGCGGCGCTTGCGGGCTGTCTGCGGTCCAGCTGGATATCGCTCGATGACGTGCTGAGCTGGGTCCAGGGTTCCGCGAGGCTGCCGACTCAGGTCGACCACCCGTTCGGTGACCCGATCACGGTCTTCCACGATCCACGGTTCTACATCGACGTGCTGACGTGGATCGACGGGACGACCAGCATCCACGAGCACGCGTTTTCGGGTGCGTTTGGCGTCTTGCAGGGGTCCAGCTTGCATACGCGGTACACGTTCCATCCCGGACGGCGTTATAGCGAACAGCTGCTCCTCGGTCGCACGGAGCGAATCGAAGCCGAACTGTTGACCGCGGGGGATGTTCGCCCGATCTGGGCCGGTGCGCGGTCCGCGCACTCGCTGTTTCACCTCGATCGGCCGTCGGTCAGTCTCGTGATCCGTACCCCGAAGACGGCCATCATCCCGGTGGTTCAACTCGAATACCTGCGATCGGGCATCGCCTATCATCCGTTTCAGCGGGATGTCGAGTGTGCGCGCATGATCCGCTCGCTCGAGATCATGCGCGAGCTCAAGCATCCGAACCTCCTGCGTTCAGCGCGCGCGCTGGTCGATGAGCGCGACGCGGTCACCGCATTCTCGATCGCGGACCATCTCGCGCAGAAATTGAGCCCCGACGACTATCAGAGCTTCCTCGCCGAGGGGGGGTTCCGCCATCGCGAGCTGTTCGAGCTCATCACGGCACATGCCGCTGATGCACGCCGCGAACGCAATCTGATCGGTCGAAGACGCGCGGTGCACGCCGAGTCGCATCGGTTCTTCCTTGCGCTGCTGCTGAACCTGACCGGGCTGTCCGAGATCAAGCGGATGGTCGAGCGGTACGCGCCGGGCCCCGATCCGGCGGATACGGTGATGCGATGGGTCGCAGAGCTCGCGGCGGAGCGAGCGACGGAGCCCAGCGAGCCCAACGCGATCGGGGTCGCGCTCGACCAGGATGCGCTCTGCATCATGCGTTTGCTGCTCGATGGCAACACGGACGATGACGTGCTCGGCGCGCTGTCCGCTGAATACGAGGGGGTCAGCGAGCTCCAGGCCGAGCTCCGCGAGCTGTGCGCGGGCTTCCGGAGCTCGGTGTTGTTCTCGCCCCTGTTCAAGCCGTGACCGCGCGCCGCCAGTGGTTCGGTTCCAGCCGAAGGAGATGAGATGCGAAAAGAACTGGTCCTCAACCCCAATGCCCGTCTGCAGCCGGTGGCCGACGAGCGAGGTCGCCTCGGCTACAGGGTGCTCGCCCCGGCGCGCCACGGCGCCGCTCGGCAAGTTCATGCCGGGCAACCTGCTCTGCAGGACACGCTCGTGGTGTCGCGCGACGGCGAGCGCAGGCCTGCGGCGCTCGTCGACCCGTCGCTGGTCGAGCTCCTCGACCGGATGTTCGCCGCGGACAGCGACGTCGAGCTCAGCGATGACGACTTCGAGCGGCTCGCCGATCTCAAGCTGATGGTCGCCTCCGAGGAGGTCTCGGCCCCGGTCGAGTACCTGTGCCTGCTCGCGGCGCCCGCCGACACCGCCGGGCTTCCAGAGCGCACTGCGGACGTCGTGCTCAACCCGTCGCTGTTGCTCGCGCCAGATCTCGCGGCGCCCCCGGGCGAGATCGACCCGGCGATCTTCGCGCAGCGGTGGAACCAGCGCCACCCGATCGCGTGGGTGACCGATCCGCGCTCTGGCGCGTGGTACCCGTACCACCTGGACGCTCAGCTCCACGGCCAGCTCCAGCGGCTCGCCGCGGGTGGATCGATCGACGCGCTCGACGACCCGACCGTGCGGCTGCTGATCGCGGCGCGGGTCCTTGTTTCGCGTGCACGCGACGACGCGTGGGCCGCGCTCATGGCGCACGCGCGCGAGTCGTACCGGCTCAACGCGTACGCGGTGCTGCCCGAGGTGATTCCACCGCTTCATCTCCAGGCGCTGCGCCGCTACTACCGCGAGCTGATCCGCGAGGGCTACGTGCCCTTCGGCGATCCTCATGTACCCAGGCGCTATTACGCACATTCCGAGCAGGTGATGTGCTACTTTCACACCCAGCTGGCCTCGATGTACGAGGCGGTCCTCGGCACGAGCATCAAGCCGTCGTACTGCTACCTCGGCTCGTACCTCCCGGGCGCCGAGCTCAAGCGCCACATCGACCGGGAACAGTGCGAGTTCACCGCGTCGATGCAGATCGACTTCGCGCCGAGCGGGACCGAGCGCTCGGGGTGGAAGCTCTACCTCGAGCAGAACGTTGCGCCGCGCGAGACGTTCGCGGTCAACCTTGCCCGCGGCGACACGGTGATCTATCGCGGCCGCGAGCTGGCGCACTACCGCGACGTGCTGCCGGACGGCCGCTCGTCGACATCGTTCTTCCTGCACTACGTGCACCGCAACTTCGATGGCTCGCTGGACTAGGCTCGCGCGCTCAAGGTCGCGCTACCGGGAGTAGCACCGTATGTTCCTGCAAATTGCTGAACACGCTCGTACGCGACCCGCCGATCTGGCGTTGGCCTTTCCAGGCTCGGATCGCGTCGCGGAGTACTCCTGGCTCGAGTTGCTGGCATCGATCCAGGCCAGATCCCGCCTGTTGATCGCAAGCGGCATCCGCCCCGGTCAGGTGGTCGGAATCTGCACGCAGGCCCCCGAGGCTCAGGTGCTGTGTTTTCTTTCGCTGCTGGCGCTTGGCGCGGTGCCGACGATCTTGTCGCACCCCTCCACCAAGCAGACCGAATCCTTGTTTCTCGAGCGATGGATACCACTGCTTCAACGAGGAGACGTGCCATGCATCCTCTGCTCCGAGGAGCTGGCTCCGCTGTTTCGCGCCATGGTCACCGGTCACGGCCTCGCGACGCTCGTGGTGGTCATCAGCCACCCTGTTCCGTCGAGCGCGGTGGCGCCGGATCCGGCCTCGGTTCCAGACCGCTTCGCCTTCCTGCAGTTCTCCTCGGGGACCACCGGTCTTCGCAAGGGTGTCCGCGTGACGCACGAGATGCTGCTCGCTCACGCCACGCGCTACGCCCCCACCGTTGGGCTCGCAGCGGGCGACTGCGTCGCGAGCTGGCTGCCCCTGTACCACGACATGGGTCTGGTGGCCAGTCTGCTGGTCCCGCTCATCACCGGTGCGTCCTCGGTTCATGTGTCGCCTTTTGACTGGCTGGAAGACCCGACGCTGCTGTTCCGGCTCGCGTCGCGTTATCGTGCGACGCATATATGGCTTCCCAATTTTGCATTTCGTGTGCTGGCAGAGCGGTGTCAGCTCTCGCCGGCGGAGGTCGATCTCCGCAGCCTTCGCGTGATCGTCAACTGCGGCGAGCCCGTTCGCGCGATCTCCCATCAGCAACTGGTGGAGCGCTTCGCGGCGCACGGTCTCAGGGACGACCACATCCAGACCTGCTACGCGCTGGCGGAGAACACGTTCGCGGTCACGCAGTCCAGCCTCGGTCGCACCGTCCGCCGCGAGCGCGTGCGACGGAACGTCGATGCGACCGGCGAGTTCGTGAGCTCCGCGAGCCCTGGCGATGACGACGGGTGCATCGAGTACCTGTCGTGCGGGCGGGCGCTGCCCGGAACGGGGATTCGCATCGGCGGCGGCGGCGGGGCCGATGGTGATCTGGAGCGCAGGGTCGGGAACGTCGAGATCTTCAGTGACAGCCTGTTTTCAGCGTATATTGGCGGAGAGCTGGCCGAATTCACCGACGACGGCTGGTACCGGACCGGGGATGTAGGGTACCTCGCGGATGGAGAGCTGTTCATCATCGGTCGGCTCCGGGACGTCATCGTCCACCGGGGCATCAACCTCCATCCAGAGGATCTCGAGGCGGTCATCGATCGAGTGCAGGGGTGCAAGCCTGGACGTGCGGTCGCGTTCGGTGTCGACTCGGCGGTCGACGGCACCGAGTTGCTGGTCGCCATGGTCGAGCTGACAGCGGACGCCGATGAGGAGCAGGTGGTGCGCGAGATTCGACTGCGGGTGGCCGCAGCGTGCGAGGTCACGGTGCACGACGTGGTCACCTGCCCCCCCGGATCGTTGCTGAAGAGCACCTCGGGGAAGCCGGCGAGAGGCGCCAACCGCCAGCGGTACCGCGAGATCGCCGGGACGCGCGGCGCGCCACGGTTCGACCAGTCACCGGGGAGCGACCTCGCGACCGTCAGCACCGAGGCGATGGTTCTGCACGATGTCGTCGATGTCTGGCGCGGCATCCTCGACCTGCCGGACGGCTTCGATCCTCATGCCAACGTATTCCTGGACTACGGGGCGGATTCGCTCGACGCGGCAGAAGCTGTGGCACAGCTCGAGCAGCGGTTCGGTGTCTCGGTCTCGTCGACACAGCTCCTCGAGGCGGGCACGGCTCTCGCACAGGCCGGGATCATCGGACGGCGGTGCACGGCCGGATGCCAGGTCACGCTCCGGCGCGACGGCGATCGAACTCCGCTCTACCTGGTGCGGCCCGCCGGCGCGAACGCGTTTGCGTATCGCGAGCTGGCGGCCGCGCTCGGGGACGGACGGCCGATTCACGCGCTCCAGTACGAGCACCGCGGGCCGCTGGACACGTATCCGACCCTGGCGGAGGTGGCTGGCAAGTACTGCGACCATCTGGCCGGCACCAGCACCACGCGGCGCTTGATCCTGGGAGGCTGGTCGTTCGGCGGCGCGGTCGCCTTCGAGGTTGCACGGCAGCTGCACGGCCGTGGCTTCGATGTTGCCGCGGTCATCATGTTCGACTCGCGGCCCCCACGGGGCAGGCGAGAGCTGCTTCAGTTTCGCGCGACACGCTGGATGCGCCGATCCCGCACCATGCTGGCCGCCGTTTCCCCCGTCATGCAAAGCACGCTCCTGCCATGTTCAGGATTCTTCCAGTGCACGCCGAGTCAGAAGCTGGACCTCCTGATGTTGATGGACTGGAAGCAGCCCCAGCACGCGCTCGCGACGTTCCTGCTCGGAGGCGATCCGAACGCCAGCGCGGTGCGACGGATGACGGCGGACGAGGCGATGAATTACGCCTTTCGAGCCGTTCATGGCCAGCGGAATCCGACGTCTCGTGGCGCGGAGCTGCGGCGTCGAATGGGGGAGTGGCAGCTCGATGTCGAGCAACAGGCCAGATATCGCCCCGCGAGCAAGTTCCCGGGGACCGTCTGGTACTTCGGTGTGCAGGGGGTGCACCTGGGCGAGCAATGGCGAGATCACTGCCAGAGCTTGAAGATCGTCGAATGTGATGTTCGTTCCGATATTCCAGGCGTCGATCTGCACAACGTCATGATGCATCGTGAGAATGTGGATCGGTATCTCCCGGCGTTGCAGGCCGCGCTGGCGGAATGCGACGAGCCCCCCGCGGCACAGGTGGCGCATGAACCACGCGCGGCATCGTCGAGTTGACTCCACGATGCGCCATCGCGACGACGGGCATTCTGCGAATGCTACCTGGGCAGACAGCTACCTAGCCAGCTACATTAGACGGAGCGGGTCGCGATCGCTGGCGGGATCAGCGCGGCGCGCACGGCGGGACCGAGCACCGCGATCTGGCCGAGCCCCCAGAGCACGACGGCACCGATCGGCAAGAACTGGGCCGGCAACCGGGTCACGTGGTAGTTCTGCATCAGCCACAGGTTGATCGCGTACGCGAGCGCCATCCCGATGACGATGCCGATCGTCACGAGAATGAAGTTCTCGAGCTGGAAGTAGCGCAGGATGTCACCCCGGGTGGCGCCGAGCGCGCGGCGGATGCCGATCTGGCGCGTTCGCTGCTGCACCCAGAAGCTGGCGAGCCCGACCACGCCGAGCCCCGTGATGATCAGCAGCACGAGCGACACGCCGAACCCCAGCAGATACGCCGCGCGGTCGTTCTTGAAGTAGTCCTTGCGGATCTCGGTGAACATCTCGCGCCTGATGATGACGCGGCTCGGATCCACCTTGTGGACCGTGGAGTCGACCGCGGTGACCACCTCGGCGCGCCGCGCCGGTTCGACGCGCAGCAGATAGATGCCGCCGCCGTCGGCGTACGTCACGTTCATCGGCAGCACCATCGAGTACGCGGCGCCATCGCCGCGCTGGGCCGGGTCGGGGTGCACGAGGTGCTCGATCACGCCCACGACGGTCTGCGGCTCCTTGCCCAGGGCATAGACTGCTTGACCGAGCGCGCTCCTCCCCGGGAACAGCCGCTCGGCGAGCGCCCGGGACAGGATGATCGACGCGACCTTGGCCTGCGTCGTCCCCATCATGTGGAAGTCGGCGTACTCGTCGGGCAGAAAGTCGCGGCCGGCGATCAGCTGCACGCCCAGCGTCTCGAGCAGGTCGGGGGTGCCCAGGTACAGCGCGCTGCTGATCGGCGGGCCCGGGTCGTCGGGAATCGTCGAGAGCGTCGCGCTCCACCCCGGACCACCGAACGGCATCCCGTTGGCCGCCGCGACCGACTTGACGCCGGGGATCGCGCGAAGCGCCGCGAGATCTTGCGCGGTCACGGCGCTGGCATCGGACTTCTTGCCGAAGCTGGTCAGCTCGACGCAGACAAGCTCGTTCTCGGCGACTCCGCTCGGCAGATCCATGCGCGACAGTCGATCGCCGATCAGGAACATCGTGTTGCAGACGATCGCGCAGCTCATCGCGATCTCGAACACGACCAGCGCAGCGGCCGTCTGGTGACGGTCAGGGTGGACAGGATGGGGAAGAAGTGCATCGGTCTCCTCAGTGCGACTTGAGCTGGATCGCCGGGGTCACCTGACATCCGCGCCACGCGGGCAGCAGCCCGGCGAATGTGCTGCTGACGACCGCTAGCACGAACGTGGCGCCGAGCATCGGTAGATCGAGACGGGCGAGCTCGGCGTAGGCGGTCGGCTGCTGCCGCACCGCGGACAGGCCGAGCCACGCAAGCCCCAGGCCCAGGACACCACCCGCCAGTCCGATCATGCCGGCCTCGACGAGAAGTTGCGTGAAGATCGCCCGCCTCGACGCGCCCAGCGCGCGCCGGACGCCGATCTCCCTCGAGCGGCGCAGGAACTTGGTGAGCAGGAGCCCGAGGGTATTGATCAGGCAGACCAGCAAGAACCCGAGCGCGATCCAGGTCTGCAGCCGGACGTCGTTCGGCACGACCTCCTTGTACGCGAGCCACTCGAGCACGTTCCGGAGCCGGACGTTGCTCGGCCGCTGGAACCGGCCCGCCCTCAGCTGGTCCTCCGAGTAGCGGGCCAGCACCTCGCGATACGCGGCGGCCTTGGCCGTGGTGTCGAACTCGACCCAGAGCTGGATCGACTCGCACGGCGCGTCCAGACCCATGGGGTCCGGCGACTGTGCCCAGCAGTTCATGTCCCCGGCATGGCTGAGCGTGAGCTCGCGCGAGGTCGAGAACGGGACGAACAGCTGCTCGCCCTTGGCGTAGGGATCGGTGCCGAGATCGTAGAAGTGCGGCGACGTCCGCCACGTGTCTGTCACGCCGATGATTCGCAGCTCAGTGCCTTCGACGTTGAGCGAGCGGCCGACCACGTCCACCGTGCCGAACAGCTTGTCCGCCAGCGTGCGCGCGATCACCGCGACGCGGGCGGCGCCGGCATCATCCTCGGCGCGCCAGCCACCACCGGCGACGAACGGCACCTGGAACATGTCGAAGAAGCCAGCGGAGGTCCACCGTCCCTCCACGAAGAATGGCGCGAGGCCCTCGCGCTGGGGTTCGATCGCCGCGTTGCCGCCGGTCATCATCGCCTGATGGTCGGCGCGGGCGGTCCGCAGCAGAGCTTGGGCATCGAACCAGGTCAGCTGGTCGGGCGGCTCCGCGCCGGGGACAAAGCCCTTCATCGGCTCCGGATCGAGCTGCACATAGTAGAGGTTGTGGCTCTTGCCGGGGATCGGATCCGCGGACAGCACGTGCAGCACGGTCAGCGTGGTCATGCTCGCGCCAACGCCGAACGCGATCGCCACGACCATCAGCGCGGTCAGCGCGACATTGCGGCGGAAGCTGCGCCGTGCGAGATCGAGGTAGTAGGTGAGCATGGCGCGCCCTCAAGCGCTCGGCGGAGCGGCGGCGCGGGCCGGGGTGACCAGCGCGGGACCGCGCTCCAGGTCGGTCGCGACGCCGTCGACGATGTGGACGTTGCGCCGCGCCCGCGCGGCGATCTCGGGGTCGTGGGTCACGATCACGACGACCGTGCCCTGCGCGTTGAGCTCGTCGAGCAGCTGCATCACCTCGCGCGCCATCTGCGAGTCAAGGTTGCCAGTGGGCTCGTCGGCGAGCAGCAGCTTCGGGTCACCGGCGATCGCGCGCGCGATCGCCGCACGCTGCTGCTGGCCGCCCGACAGCTCGGCCGGGAGGTGCCGGGTCCGCGACGACAGGCCGACGCGATCGAGCGCGCTCGCGATCCGCTTGTGGCGCTCGCCGCGGGTCATCCCGCGGTAGCGGAGCGGTACGTCGACATTGTCGAACAGATCGAGATCGGGGATCAGGTTGAAGCTCTGGAAGATGAAGCCGATCTTCTCGTTGCGCAGCCGCGAGCGCGCGTGGTCGTTGAGCTGCTTGACCTCGACGCCATCGAGCTTGTACTGACCGCCGGTCAGCTCCTCGAGCAGGCCCGCGATGTTGAGAAACGTCGTCTTGCCGGAGCCGGATGGCCCGGTCACCGCGACGAACTCGCCCTCGCAAACCTCGAGCGTGAAATCGCGCAGCGCGTGAGTCTCGACCATCTCGGTCCGGAACACCTTCGATACGTCCTTCATGTGAAGCATCAGGACTCCTAGTTCGCAATTCGCACGCTCGGTGCATTGTTGAAGACATCGGTCGCGGTCACGACGATCTGATCGCCGACCTTCGCGCCCGCGACGATCTCGACCGAGTCGAGACCGAGCGCACCCACCTTGATCGACCGCCGCTCCGCGATCTCACCGTCGACGAAGTACGCGAAGTTGCCGCCGCCGGTCTCGAGGAACGGACCGCGCTCGACCTTCAGCACGTTCGGCCGCTCATCGATCAGGATGCGCGCGGTCAGCCGCTGATTCTGGCGCAGCCCATCCGGCCGCATGCCGACGAACTCCAGGCGCGTCGCCACGTTGCCGTCGACGACCTCGGGCGACACCGATCGCACGCGGCCCTTGACGGTCGCCGCGCCGGCTTTGATGTCGGCGGCCATGCCGATCCCGAGATCGCGGGCGAAGCTGTCGGGCACCCGGATCTCGAGCTCGAACGCGCCGAGATCGACGGCCGTGACGATCGGTGCGTTCGCCTCGACCGTGGCACGCTGCGCCACGAGCAGCTGACCGACCTGGCCGTCGACCGGCGACTGCATCTCGAGCGCGGCGACCTGGCGCTCGAGGTTGCGCACGACCTCGCGCTGGCGATCGAGCCCCTGCTTGCGGGTGCCGAGATCGAAGGTCAGCCCTTCGCGCTGCAGCGCCGCCTCGGTGCGCGCGTGGCGGACCGCGACCTCGGTCTTCTTGAGCGCGTCCTCCGAGCGGCGCAGCTCAAGCTCCGGGATCACGCCGCGCGTGAACATCTGCTGGTTGATCTCGACCTCGCGCCCGGCGGTCTGACGATCGATCTCGGTCTGCGCGATCAACATCTGCGCATTCGCGGCGCCGTGCTTGACGTCGAGCTCCGCGCGGCCGACTGCGGCTTCGAGCCCGGCCAGCGTCGCTCGCTCCTGGGTGAGCCGGCTCTGGAGCTCGGGGCTCGTGATCGTGGCCAGCACCTGGCCGCGCGTGACCTTGTCGCCCGGTCGGACGTGGAAGTCGACCATGCCGGCAGCGATCGCGTACAGCGTCGGGCTGCTGGCGGCGACCACACGCCCGTCGGCGACGATGTCGCGGACCAGCGTGCCGCGCTCGACGCGCGCGATCCGGATGCGCGTGCGCTCGACCGTGCGCCCGCCGGCGGACCAGCCATGCGCGACGTAGCCGAGCATGGCGAGGAGGGCGATCGCGACCAGCCCGCGAGACCACCAGCGCCGCCACGGCCTGGCAACGGAGGGGTTCGCCAGGGGACGATCCTGCCCGGAGGTATCTCGTATCATCGGACGCCTCGCCGCTCTCATGCAACGTATATGCCCATGATAACCATGCGATAACATGCGGGGCAGGTCGTGTCCGCGCTGTCCGGACGATGTCCGGTCGGACGTCCGGACATCACCCCGGGCCACCGTGGCCGCTGCTGCGTGCGATCCCGGGCGTCCGGTTCGCCGCCGCGACCAACAGGTGCCGCTCGGTAACTCGTCGTCGAATACCACGTCTCGATGGTATACGACGAGGTCCACGGCACCAGCGCCGGCACCTACTTCGGGAGCGCGGACCTCCTGGAGACCTGCGGCGTCCAGGCGTCCAGCTGATCGCCGGTCGCCACTTCCTGCCCGATGAGTATGTTGACGGCGACATCCTGCGCTACTTCCAGCTCGAGAACTTCATCCTGGCGAGCGCCCTGGCGAGCGCGGGGATCGTGCTCGGCATGGCGCTGGCCCACGCGATCAACCTCTTGCTCATGCACAAGTACGCGGTCGCGCGGCTCCCCGTCGAGTTCCTGCCGGTCGGCGCGGGCCTGCTGTGGATCCTCGGCCAGATCGCGGTGCTCGGCCCGGCGATGCGCGCCGCGGCGATTCCACCTGCGATCGCCACCCGCACCGTGTAGCCTGAGACGACGCGATGCCGACCGTGCTCGTGATCGACGACAACCCGGCGGTGGCGACCGCGCTCGAGGTGCTGTTCTCGCTGCGCGATCTGCGCACGCTCAGCGCCGACTCGCCGGCCCGGGCGCTCGCGATCCTCGACCGCCAGCCGATCGACATCGTGATCCAGGACATGAACTTCCGCGCCGACACCACCTCGGGCGAGGACGGCGCCGCGCTGTTCCGCGTGCTGCGATCGCGGTTCCCCGAGCTGCCGGTGATCCTGCTCACCGCGTGGACCCAGCTCGAGTCGGCGGTCGAGCTGGTCAAGGCGGGCGCCGCCGACTACCTCGCCAAGCCGTGGGACGACAACAAGCTGCTCACCACCGTGCACAACCTGATCGAGCTGTCCGAGACCCGGCGCGAGCTCGCGCGGCGGCGCAGCGACGAGACCCGGCGGCGCACCGAGCTCGAGCAGCGCTACGACCTGCGCGGCGCGGTGTTCGCCGATCCCGCGATGGAGCGCGTGATCGCGCTGGCCTGCCAGGTCGCGCGCGCCGACGTCCCGGTCCTGATCACCGGCCCCAACGGGGCCGGCAAGGAGAAGGTCGCCGAGATCATCCAGGCCAACTCCGCGGTCCCCGACGGTGCGTTCGTCACCCTCAACTGCGGCGCGCTGCCGTCCGAGCTGCTCGAGGCCGAGCTGTTCGGCGCCGAGGTCGGCGCGTACACCGGCGCGAGCCGCGCGCGCGAGGGCAAGTTCGAGTCCGCCGACGGCGGCACGCTGTTCCTCGACGAGATCGGCAACCTGTCGGCCAACGGCCAGATGAAGCTGCTCCGCGTGCTGGAGACCGGCCGGTTCGAGCGGCTCGGCTCCAACCGCGAGCGCCAGGTCAAGGTCCGCGTGATCAGCGCGACCAACGCCGACCTCCACGCGATGATCCGCGCCGGCACGTTCCGCGAGGACCTGTATTACCGGCTCAACACGATCGAGATCCGCGTGCCGCCGCTCGCCGAGCGGGTCGACGACATCCTGCCGCTCGCCCGGTCGTTCCTCGCCGCCGGCCTCGCGCCCGGCAAGCGGCTGTCCGGCGACGCGCGCGAGGCGCTGCGCCACCACAGCTGGCCGGGCAACGTGCGCGAGCTGCGCAACGCGCTGCAGCGCGCGGCGTTGCTCGCCACCGGCCCCGAGATCACCGCGGCCGACCTCGCGCTGTCCGCCGCACCGCCGCGCTTCGTGCCCGGCGGGCCCGGCGCGTCAGCATCTCATCCCGGCCACCCCGGGGCGCCGGGCCTGCCGGGTGCCTTCGACGACGAGCCGGATCGCGCGGCGATCGAGGCGGCGCTCGCCCGCGCCGGCGGCGTCATCGCGCAGGCCGCCGCCGAGCTCGGCCTGAGCCGCCAGGCGCTCTACCGGCGCATGGAGAAGCTGAGCGTCTCGACGACGCCTGCCGTCCGCGAACCTCGGCCCGGCGGCTGACCCGGTCGGGCTACTGCGGGTCGCTCGCTCCCGGCACGCCGGCGAGGCTGTGGCGCGGCATCAGGTGCACGGCGACGACGCCGTCGCCGGACGCGGCGCTCGCCGGGGTCGGCGCGGTGCACCGGGTCGGCTCGGCGACGTAGCCCGGGAACGGCGTGTTGGTGATGCCGCTGACCGAGATGTCGTCGACCGTCCAGCCCGACGCCGTGGAGCAGCACGAGTCGGAGCCGGCGCGGAACCGGAGCTGGACCAGCTGGCCGGCGAACTGGGTGCCGAAGTTGAGCGTCACGGCCTGGCGCGCCGGGAAGCCCGCGCTGCGGCCCGCGTACGCGGCGCGACCCTCGATCGGGTTGCCACCGCCCAGGGTCAGCGTCGCGGTGTAGCCCGGGCTGGCCCCGAACATCGTGACGTCGCGCCAGGTCAGCCCGCCGTCGCTCGACAGCTCGACCACGCCGCCGTCGAAGAAGTCGCCGAACGAGTCGGACTCCATGTCGAACGCGTGCTTGAAGCTGACCACGAACGGCAGCGGACCGACCGAGAACGCCGGCGACACCGCCTGGGTGTCGGAGATGAACGGCGCGTCGAGCCCGAACAGCGTGTGGTTGCCGGTGACCTCGGTGGCGCGGCCCCAGATGCTGGCGCCGCCCGATCCGGCCGGCGTCCACGCGAACAGCTTGGTCTCCAGGGTGTCGCTGGTCGCCACGGCGGCCGCCTCGTCGACGCCCGCCCGCTGGTGGAACGGGATCGCGATGTGGGCCGTGTTGCAGCCCGCGTCGCTGTCGACCTTGACGTTGATCGCGAGGTCCGCGTTGGTCGGCGCGGTGAGCGCCATCTTGATCGGGATCGCGACGTCGACCTGGCTCAGCGCCGCCACCGTTCCGACGACCACCGGCTTGCCCAGCGTGATGCCCGGCGTGGTGGTGGTCGCGGTGACCACGGTGCCCTCGGCGCCGATCACGCCGCTGTTGGCGAGCGTGATGCGCAGCGTGCCGGACTCGCCGGGGTCGAGGTAGCCATCGTGGTCGCACGACGCGCTGTCGTCGCTGACGCTGACCGGGCTGGTCGCGATCCGGGCCGCGATCGTGCCGCTCTCGACCACGCCGTCGAGGAAGAACGACTGGCTCGGCGGCGAGATCGCGCAGGTGCCCGCGCCGCGGCCGGCGAACGCCGCCGCCATCAGGATCATGTCGTCGGTGTCGAGCGCACCGGCGGCCGCGAGGATCGCGTCGCGTCCCTCGGTGTAGGTCGCATCGGGCGGCGTCAGCAGCAGGCCGGCGACGACGTAGTCGCTCATCCGCCGGTGGGCCTCGGCGAACGGGTGGGCTTCGAGCACGACGTTGTACGCCTCCCACATCATCGTCGCCCACACCTCACCGGCGTTGTGGACCTCGGCGTTGCCGTTGCCGACCGGACCCGGGTTGATCGGTGTGGTGTCGGGCAGCGCGAACTCGTCGGAGATGTGGCGGAAGCTGAGCGCGTTCTTGGCGCGGTTGGAGCTGTACGCGAACCGCCGGATGCCGAAGAACCCGGGATCGGCGACGAACCCGGACTGCTGGATGCCGCCGGCGGTGAGCGCGTAGAGCCCGGCGCCGAACGTGCCGTCGAGGTTGTCGGCGTCGCGCGACATCAGCATCAGCGCGTTGAAATCGCCCCAGCCCTCGCTCATCGCGCCGCACTGGAAGACCTCGCACGACGCGAGCCGGTGGTGTAGGTAGTGCCCCCACTCGTGCGAGACGATCGCGTTGTCGAGATCGCCGTCGTGCTCGGTCGAGGTCTCGCGGTGCAGGGTGACCGTCGCGGGGAGCTAGGCCTCGAGCGCGACGCCGTCGGCGTTGCCGATCACCAGGCCCGGGAGGTTCGCGGTCGAGCTGCCGTTCAGGGTGCCCAGCGGCGTGCCCGGGATCGCGACGATCCCGATCACGCCGATCGCCCCGGCGGCCTTGGCGTTGTTGACCGAGGTCACGCTGCCGCACGCGCCGGTGAACTCGAACACCGCGATCTTGCCGGCCACGCTGTTGATCGGCGTGCACGCGGTGTGGGCGCCGCCCGCGGTGCTGGTCGCCAGCACCGCCGTCCCGGTCAGGTCGAACGCGGTCGGGCCGAGCACGAACTGCGCGGTCGCCGGGGTCCCCGTCGGCGCCGTGAGGTTCGTGATCAGCGCGCCCGACCACAGGAACATGTTCATGATCGGCGACAGGCCGTCGGACGGCGTCGCCATGTTGGCGTTGTCGCGCGAGCCGCTGAGCGCGCCGGACTGGGCGCGGGCGATCAGCGGATCGCCGCCGGCGCCGCCGCGCCCGAAGTTGTCGGTCTGCGCGTTGCCGGTCGCCTCGGTGAAGCCGGAGTCGTAGTACCAGTCGTGCAGCCAGTTGGTCACGAAGAACACGTTGACCGCGGCCGCCTTCGACTGGGTGACGTTCGCCAGCGGCCCGGCGGTGAGGTCGTAGACGTAGTTCAGCACCCGGCCGGACTTGACCTCGGGCCGGATGTCGCCGGGGCTGAACCCGGACGGCGCCGCGATGTCGGCGAACGCATCGACGTTGTTGCCGGTGGTCGTCGTGGCGGTCGTGCCGAGCCACGGATCGTGCGGGCCGTTGAACGCCTCCATCACGACCAGGTTGTATGGGCCCGGACCGGGCACCGAGCCATCGGGTACGCCGGTCGGATGCGGGGTGAAGCTCTGGAGCGCGCCGTCCAGCGGGGCCCGCGTCCCGGTGGTCTCGGCAAACGCGCGGTACACGAACGCGTCATTGGCGACCAGGTCGACCGTGCGCACCACGCTGTCATCGCCATCCGAGATCAGGTAGCGCTTCGCCGAGAACTCCAGCTTGTCGTCGAACCCGGCGCGGTCGGCGATCACCTCGACCGACCAGATCGGCGTCATGTCGCCGTCGCGAAACAGCAGCTCGCGCTTGGCGCGCGCGGCGGTCACGTGGAAGTCCGAGACCTCGGCGACGCTCACCTCCTGATAGCCGTCGCGCGCGGCGCCCAGCGTGACCGGCGGATGAACGCGGTCCGCGCCGTACAGCGCATCGAGCGCGAGCTCGGTCGCCGTCGCGGCGTTCGACTGGAACGTCGCGCGGCCCGAGCTCGCCCGCAGCGTGCCCGACACCGCGGCGAGCGAGCCGTTGGGGTTGACCATGACGTGCAACTCGCCCTGGTGGACGTCGACGTGGTCGATCTGCTGCTGCATGCGGACGATCGCCGCGCCGTTGCGCAGCGGCTGGGTCGCCACCGGCGTGAGGTCGGCCGGGCGCTGCGACGGCTGCATGAACAGCGGCGTGAGCGCGGCGACGTGAGCGCGTGCGGCCTGATCCGGCGCCATGCCGGCGACCCCCTGGCGCGGAATGATCGCGCGGATCAGGCGCGGCGCGCCGGAGGCATCGCGCGCATCGATGGTCATGCCGAGTGCGACGGCCGTGCGATCGACGTCGGTCGGCGCCTGTATCCCGGGCGGATCGCCCGTCGGGTCGGGGGACGGGGCTTGCGTCGGCGTCGACGTCGGCGATGAACATGCCGCGGTGATCGCGAGCGCGACACCGGGCAAAGCGTGAGTCCGGATACGGGATCTCAGAACCATGTGGACCTCCAGCACGCGAGGAAAGCGCACTCGATGCACACGGTTGCATATCATGTGGCAAAATGCCACATGTGTCGTCAGTGAACTGCGTTGTTAGAGATGGGAGACTGCGCTGAATACGATACAGCGACTCGAGATTGATTCTTCGGGTACTCGCCGTGGATAGATGCTGCCAGACATGTCCGGTGGCGCAGTGACGACACGCGCACTTGCGGTGGCGCCGGATCGCGGGTGTCGCGGGTCCGTCGCCGGGAGTTCGGCGGCGATCGCAGCACGGGCGAGCGCCGGTGACCACGGTGAGCCGGTCCTTGCTCTGGCGTCCACTCGTTCCTTGTCGCGCGTGCCGTGGACATCGATGTCGAGCGCGCCATCACGCTGCTGTCGATCCGGTGATCGAGGCGGCCACAAGGAGGTTACGCGCGATCGGCAATCACTGCGGATCCGAGACGTAGCGACGCCTCCGGAATCCAGATTGGTAGATCTCGTGTGTAGCCGAGCGGTCGCCGAGTCGTTGCCCGCGTGCTGCGCGTCCGTTGCTGCGCGGTCGCCATCCTCGGGCCCCCATCTCGAGGTGACCGATGACGACCTTCCGTTCGCTTGTGTGTGCGCTGAGCGTGACGTCGCTCGCAGCCTGCGCCACCGATCTCTCCGGCCCGGCCGCGGCTCCGAGCACCGGCGCTGACCCCGGCGAGGCCGGCCCGACCGCCGGCACGACCGCCGCGCTGATCGGCCGCGCCGTGCTGCCCGCCGCGACGTTCGCCGACGGTCCGATCTCCGGCACGCTGATCGGCGGCGGCCTGGTCGGCGGCACGTTCCCGTCGCAGCCGGTGCA
>JBGQCL010000020.1:0-54325 GCA_041495365.1 Kofleriaceae bacterium
GCCCCCCGCCCCGCCGGCGGAGCCGTCGGGGTCCCCACCCCCGGTCTCGCTTCGCTCGACGACCTTGCCGGACACCACGAGCTCATCCTCGTAGGCGATCCGCGGGGCCGACAGGTGGATCGTCGTGGTCGACGTGGCGGTGAGCTCGACGCTGCGCTCCGCGGTCGCGGCCTGTCGGGTGTCGTCGCCCGCGAACTCGGCGCGCAGCCGGCGCGGACCGGTCCCGCCCGCGGCCTTGCGGGTCAGCAGGTATGGCACCGCGCTGGTCGCGCGGGTCAGCGGCGCGAGCTTGCCGTCGGTCGCGCCGACCGACAGCGCGATCGGGAGCGGGACCGGGCGATCGTCGGCGGTCGCGCGCACGGTGACCCGGAGCCCGCCGGGCGCGTCCTCGACGTCGATCGTGAGGACAACCTGGGCGCGCGATGGGTCGGTGGTCTCGCGGAGCTGCGAGCCCTCGATCAGCGCGCCGCCGCGGAACGTGAGATCGATGGCCTGCGGGCCGGGCGCGACCGGGACGGTGACGCGGAACCGGCCGTCCTGGCCGGTGGTGGCGCGCACGGTCTCTCCACCCTGGCCGCCGACCTGGATCGTCACCACCTGGTCGGCGATGCCGTCGCCGGTCAGGCTGTCGAGCAGCTGGCCGCGGATCTCGGCCTGATCGTCCCCGATCAGCCGGACCCGATCGAGCGCGAGCCGGGTCTGCGCGCGGATCTCCACCCGGGGCGGGTCGGCAGCGGCGGTGGTCGCCAGCACGCCGAGCACGGCGCAGGCCACCATCCGGGACGCCATGCCGGGTACCATGCAGCGTACGATGAGCGCGGTCCACCGCACGCCCTCGTCATAGCACGCAGGGCGTGCCCGGGGCCCGTCGTGGCGAGCGCGCCGTGCGTTGTCGTCCTCGGTGATGTCGGCTACGGATCGGCTCAGACCCGCGAATGTCATAGGGTCAATCCACCCTGCGTGCGCCCCGCGAGGGGACCACGCAGCTGGAGCATCATGCGAATCAAGCGGGTCGAAATCATCGGCTTCAAGTCGTTCTGCGACCGGGCAGTGGTCCACATCGGCGAGTCGATCACCGGGGTCGTGGGACCCAACGGGTGCGGCAAGAGCAACATCGTGGACGCGATCCGGTGGTGCATGGGCGAGCAGAGCGCCAAGCACCTGCGCGGCAAGGCGATGGAGGACGTGATCTTCGCAGGGAGCGAGACCCGCGGCCCGGCGCCGATGGCCGAGGTGTCGCTGACGTTCGACGATGTCGGGTTCTCACACGAGGTGCTGGAGCTCGCGCGCCACAGCGACGAGGCCGAGACCGAGCGCGCGCTCGATCAGCTGGCGCCGGAGGCAGGAGATGCACCGGAGGCAGGAGATGCACCGGAGGCAGGAGAGGCGCCGGAGGCGACGGAGTCAGGGGAGGTGGGGGAGGCGGGGCAGGGCGAGCGCGGCGAGCCGGCCGGGCCGGCCGACGGAGCGCCGGGCACCGGGGCCGCCGGCGCCGGCGCGGCGCCGGCCTCGCCGCCGGCGGCCACCGGGGTCTGGGTCGACGCCGAGGGCAACCCGATCGCGTCGCCGCTGGAGGAGGCTGCCGAGGTGCTGGCCGACCGGCCGCCGGCGATCAACTTCGGCCACTACACCGAGGTGACGATCACGCGCCGGCTGTATCGCGATGGAACGTCGCAGTACTTCATCAACAAGACGCCGTGCCGGCTGCGCGACATCACCGACTTCTTCCTCGGCACCGGCGTCGGCACCAAGGCGTACGCGATCATCGAGCAGGGCCGGATCGGCCAGATCGTCAGCTCGCGGCCGCAGGACCGCCGGGCGATCCTCGAGGAGGCCGCGGGCATCACCAAGTTCAAGGCCAAGAAGAAGGCCGCCGAGAAGAAGCTCGAGCAGACCCGCCAGAACCTGATGCGGGTGTCCGACATCGTCGCCGAGCTCGACAAGCGGATGGGCACGCTGCGGCGCCAGGCGCAGAAGGCCGAGCGCTACCGCAAGTACAAGGCCGAGATGCGCGACATCGAGCTGTGGAAGGCGGCGCATCGCTGGCTCGAGCTCGCCGCCGAGGATCAGCTCGTCACCGGCCGGCTGACCGCGGCGCGCGGCGAGCTCGAGGAAGCGCGCGCGGCGTGGAGCGCCCGGGACGCCCACGTCGTCGCCGAGCGCGCCGAGCTGTCGGTCGAGGAGCGCCGGCTGGTCGGGGTCCAGGAGCAGCTCTACGAGATCGACAACCGGATCCGGCTCGGCGAGAGCAAGATCGGTTTCGAGCACCGCGAGGCCGAGGAGCTCGACGGCCGGATCGCGACGGCGCGCTCCGAGATCGACGACATCGCCGGCCAGCGCACGCGGGGTGCCGAGGAGCTCGCGGCGCGGCGCGGCGAGCTCGGCGAGCTCGAGGCCGAGGTCGCGCACGAGGCCGCCGACGTGTGCGCCCGCGAGGCCGCGGCGGGCGAGGCGCGCCAGATGCTGGGCAACGCGCAGGGCCAGCTCGATCAGGCGCGCACCGAGCTCGCGACCCGGCGCACCGAGATCGCGACCGCCGATGCCCAGCTCGAGGCGCTGGCGCGGCGGCGCGACGAGGCCGGGCGCCGGCTGGAGCGCGTGCTGGCCGAGACCGTGCAGCAGGCCGATCGAGTTCGCGAGCTGGAGCGCGAGGGCCGCCGGGTCGACGCCGCGCTCGCCCAGCTGCGCCAGACCCGGCTCGACCTCGGTAGCCAGGGCGAGGGTTTCGTGGCGCGCAAGGAGCTGCTCACCGACGAGGTCGCGCGCGGCGAGGCCGAGGTCGAGACCCTGCGCACCGAGCTGCACCGGCGCAACTCGCGGCTGACCTCGCTGCACGAGATCCAGGACCGCTACGAGGGCTTCCAGCGCGGCACGCGGGCGGTCATGCAGCGCGCCGACGAGATCGTCGATCCGCGGTCCGACACCGCCGCGATCCACGGTGTGGTCGCCGACGTCGTGCGCGCGCCCGAGTTGCTCGAGGTCGCGGTCGAGGCCGCGCTGGGCGACCGGCTCGGCGGCGTGCTGGTCAGCGAGCCCGAGGTCGGCCTCGCGGCGATCGGTTTTCTCAAGCAGCGCGGCGGCGGGCGCAGCGCGTTCGTGCCGCTCGCCGGGCCGGTGGCGCCGAGACCGGTCCGCGAGACGCCACCGGCGCCCCGGAGCCCTGCGCCCTCGGCAGCAGCGGGCGCCAGGGCCGACCGGTCCGCGGGCAGTGATGTCCCGGCTGCCCCGGTGCCCGCGGCGCCGCGCCGCTCCGGCGAGGCCGCGCGGGCCGATGACGCGGACGTCGTATGGACCGACGTCGAGGCACCGGTGGCGAGCGCCGGCGAGGTCGCGCCAGGCGGGGACGCCGGGGTCGCGTGGTCCTCGCCGGTGCCCGCAGCGCCCCGCACCGGGGAGGCGCGGGCCGATGACGCGGACGTCGTATGGACCGACGTCGAGGCGACGGTGGCGAGCGCCGGCGCGGCCGCGTCAGGCGGGGACGCCGGGGTCGCGTGGTCCTCGCCGGTGCCCGCAGCGCCCCGCACCGGGGAGGCGCGGGCCGATGACGCGGACGTCGTATGGGCCGACGTCGAGGCGCCGGTGGCGAGCGCTGGCGGGGCGCGTGCCGACGACGCGGACCTGGCGCGGGTAGACGGCGAGCTGCCGGCGGGCGTTCCGGGCGCGGTCGAGAGCGCGGCGGCCCCCACGTGGGGGCCGGACGCGGGATCGCTCGGATCCGGTCGGCCGGAGCCAGCGGGCGTTCCGGGCGCGGTCGAGAGCGCGGCGGCCCCCACGTGGGGGCTGGACACGGGATCGCTCGGATCCGATGTGCGGGATCCGGCGGGCGTTCCGGGCGCGGTCGAGAGCGCGGCGGCCGGCACGGTCGGTGAGCCGGTCGAGCCGGTATCCGATGGCGTGCCCCACGTCGTGGGCCACGACGCGATCGAGCGCAGCGAGACGGTGGGCAGCGGCCCCCGTGGGATCGAGCGTGGCGAGGCGGGGGGACGAGCACCCCGTGGGATCGAGCGTGGTGAGGCGGGGGGACGAGCCCCCCGTGGGATCGACTTCGAGGATCGCACCCAGCTGGTCGCCGCGTACGCCGCGATCGGCGGCGAGGGCGTGCTCGGCCGCATGGTCGATCTGGTCGGGTTCGCCGACGGCTACGATTCGGTCGGCAAGCGGCTGCTCGGCGCGACCGTGGTCGTCGACGACCTCGCCCGCGCGCTCCAGCTCCACCGGCTCGGCGTGACCGACCGCCTGGTCACCCTGGAGGGCGACGTGGTGGAGGGCGATGGCATCGTCGCCGGCGGCTCGCGCGAGGCCCAGGGCGCAGGCGTGCTGGCCCAGAAGCGCGAGATCCGCGATCTGGACGAGATCGTCGGCCGGCTGGAGCACGACCTGGCGGAGGCCACCGCGCGGCTGGTCACCGCGAAGACCGAGCTCAAGCAGGTCAGCAAGGCGCTCGACGGCGTGCGGACCCAGGTCCACGAGGGCGAGGTCGCGATGATGGGCCACGAGAAGGACGACGCGCGGATCCGCCACGATCTGGAGCGCCACCGCGATCGGCTCGGCCAGCTCGCGCTCGAGCAGCACGAGCTCGATGATCGGCTTCGCGCGATCGCGGGCGACGACGGCGCGACGCGCGCGCGGCGGACCGGCGCCGAGCAGCGGATCGCCGAGCTCGAGCGCGCGCAGCTCGACCACCTGTCGGCGGTCACCGCGCATCGCGACCGGCTCGACGAGCTGGCCCGGGTGCTGACCGAGGCCAAGATCCGCGCCGCCCAGCTCGGCGAGAAGCGCGCCGCCGCCGAGGCCTCGGCGCTGCGACTCGCCGCGATGGACGGCGATCTCGCGGTCCGCGCCGGCCGGTTGACCGCCGAGATCGACGACGCGCTGCGCCGGGCGCTCGCGCTGCGCGAGGGCTGCGAGCAGCTCGCCGCCGAGCTCGCGGTGCTGCGCGACGAGCGCGCCGCGCAGGCCACCGCGCTCGACGACGGCCGCCGCGCCTACGACGCCCGGCTCACCGCGCTGACCGAGGTCGAGCTCGCGGCGCGCGAGCTGCGCGGCCGCGCCGACGGCCTGGCGCGCGAGGTCGGCCAGCTCGAGCTCCGCGCCGGCCAGATCCAGATGACGCGCCAGGTGGTCGACGACCACATCCAGGAGCGCTACCAGCTCGAGGTCCGCGCGATCCTCCACGACCACCACCTCCGGCCGCAGGTCACCCAGATCGAGGACGACCGGCTCGCCGAGCTGCGCGAGCTGATCGAGCGGATGGGGACCGACATCAACCTGACCGCGATCGAGGAGTACGCCGAGGTCAACCAGCGCTTCGAGTTCCTGTCGGCCCAGAAGACCGACCTCGAGCGCGCGGTCGATCAGCTGCAGCGCGCGATCGACAAGATCAACAAGACCAGCCGCAAGCTGTTCCGCGACACGTTCACCGCGGTCAACACCACGTTCAAGGAGGTGTTCCCGCGGCTGTTCCGCGGCGGCCAGGCCGCGCTGTCGCTGTCGGGCGGCGACGAGGTCGATCTGCTGGAGGCCGGCGTCGAGATCATGGCGCAGCCGCCGGGCAAGAAGAACTCCACCGTGGAGCAGCTGTCGGGCGGCGAGAAGGCGCTCACCGCGGTCGCCCTGGTGTTCTCGATCTTCCTGATCAAGCCGTCGCCGTTCTGCATCCTCGACGAGGTCGACGCCCCGCTCGACGAGGCCAACGTCGATCGCTACAACGAGCTGGTGCGCGAGATGACCGACCGCTCGCAGTTCATCGTGATCACGCACAACAAGCGCACGATGGAGGCGGCCGACAACCTGTACGGCGTGACCATGCAGGAACCCGGCGTCTCCAAGCTCGTGTCGGTCAACCTCAGCAAGATCGGGTCGCGCTCGGGGAGTGCGGCGGTCGGCGCCGCGGTGACCGGCTGAGCGTCCGCCGTCACAGCAGCCGGAGCGCGTCCTCCCAGCGGGTCGAGAACACCAGGTAGTCGCCGAAGTCGAACGGGTGCTGGGCGAGCGCGGCGCGCTGATCGTCGCGCAGCGCCTCGAGGAAGCGGTGGTTGCCGCGCTCGACGATGCCCAGCAGCTCGCGCGCCATGCCGACGGCGGTCATCGGCTTGCATCTCGCCGGCGGCGGTCGTGCGCTCGCCGCCGGCCCGCGGCACGGGGCTGGGGCAGTCGGCCGCCGGGCGCGGATCGCCCGGCCCGCCGGCGCAGTCGCGCCACAGCAGCACGAGGCACGCCGCGGCGAGCCCGAGGAACGGCTCGTCCGGTGGCTCGAAGATCTCGGCGAGGCAGCCATCGAGGGCTCCGCCGCAGGTCGGATCCGCGAGGAAGTCGGCGTTGCTGGCGAGCGTGGCGAGCGAGTCGGCGGCATGCGGGTCTCGCGCGCACCTCGGCGCCGCATCGCCGGTGCAGCGGTCGATCGCGGTGATCGCCAGCGCCAGGTTGATGCACAGCAAGAAGTAGCCGCGGCGGCGCGGCGGCGGCGCCGGAGCGGACATGCGCCGCGATCACCGCGAGCGCGGGCGCCGGGACCACGATCAGCGGTCCACCAGGGTGGCCGGCATCGGCCGCCAGCGCGGTGAGCAGCGCGGCGCCGCGGCCGGGGAGCGCGCCTGCGCGCCGGGCGGTGTCCGATGCCCCGGCGAGCCACAGCTCGGTGCCGGGGTCGGGGGAGCGGGGCGGCGATCCGCCGACGAGCGCCGCCGCGGCGAGCGGCCCGCGCCTCGGCCAGCCCGCCCGCATCGATCGCGAGGGCGACCACGCCGAGCGGCCGGGCACCCTCGGCGGCGCGCGCGGCGTCATCGCCGGTGAGCAGCGCGGCGACGCGTGCGTCGAGCTCGCCGGGCGAGTCGCCGAGCGCGCGCCGCGACGGCGGGCCGCCGTCGTCGCGCAGCCCCGCGGCCAGCACGCGCCGCGCCGCCGAGCGCTGCGCACCGTCCCAGGCGCTCGCGGTCTCGGGCGAGATGCCGAGCAGGTCGCGCAGCTCGAGGTCACCCGGATCGACGCTGTTGTCTCCGGCGCTGCACGCAGCGAGCGCCGTGAGGCAGACGACTCCACACTATGATCGCACAGCCATCCACGACCATCGTAATACGAGGCGCGCGGCGAAACGCCGACGAAGACGATCGGCGGACGAGCGTGTGCGAGGATCCGTGATCGTGAAGCGCGCCTACGAATCCGCGCACGTCAGGCGCGCGTGAAACGAGCTGCGCGGGATGGAGACGCGCCGGCCCGCATGCGGTCACCCGCGTCGCGCCTACAGCGGCGAGCGGACGCCGACGCCGGGCGCGCGATCCTCGGGAGCTGACATGCGGTCGGCGGCGGCGAGATCCTCCTCGCCGAGGTCGAGCACGACGTCGCGCTCGCGGCGCGCCCGCAGCAAGCGCACGACGAGGATCGAGCCGCCGATCGCCACGGCGGCGATGGCGAGCCCGATCAGCGCGCGGCGAGGGCCGACCTGGCGCGCGAGGCTCGCCGAGCCGCTGCCGACGCGCCTCGCGAGCTCCGCGGTGCTGGAGCCGACACCCCGCGCGATCTCACCGCCGCGATCTCCGATGGAAGAGAACGTGTCCCTGACCGTGTTCCTCATGACCCAGCCGGGCCTGCACGCTGCGTGCCCTGCGCGCGGCGGGCGATCGCCTGGTCCGGCGCGGCGCGCGCGTTCACCGGGACGCTCGCGATCGACGAGATCGCAGCCCCAGCGTCTCGCCGATGACGAACCGGCTCGCCGGTGTGCGGTTCGGAAGCGTGCCGGATCGCGCGCCGTGCGCGGCGACGTGTCGCACGGTCACAGGCGGCCTAGCCGCCCTGCGGTCGCGAGGGGCGCTCGAGGCCGTTGGGCGCGCCCATCCGCGGGCTTGCCGGGCGCTCGGGCATGGTGCGCGGCGCGCGCTTCTCGATGCCGAGCCGCTCGGCGGCCGAGGTCCACACGTGGCGCAGGGTGTCCGCGATGCTGGCCAACGTGGCGTCGCCGCCCCGCTTTCCGTGCACGTAGGCCACGCCGATCGCCGCGAGCCCGAGCATCCTTCTGATCGTCAGAATTCTCATGGTGGATCTCCTTGTGATCGGGCGACCTCGCAAGGCGCATGCCCGGCCCACGTGCGAAGGTTTCGGAGCGTTTTCGGGGCTGTCCACCGCAGGCGCACGACGCGGATCGTAGGGTCGAAGTCAGCAGTGCAGGGGACAACGACAACGAATCTCGCGGGTTGGATTCTGGATCTCATTGTCACACACGTACGCGACCGCGGCACATTTGCGCGATCTTACGCGGCGAAGTGCAATAATCCGCAACATTTGCGTAATCACGCAATCACGGCGGAAATCATAAATTGGTCATGACGACCGCGTTGATCGTTATTATATTCGAAACGCGAACTTCCCAGGTCAGGAGGAGACCATGAGCCATCTCACTCACATCGAGGAGCGGCATCGCCCCGATCGCTGGAGGGACACGATCTTCATCGTGGGCGCGCTGCTGTTGACGGCGCTGTCGATCGGATCGCTGACCACGAAGGCGGCCGGTCGGGCGTGGACCGTGACGGTGATCGAGAGCGGCCTCGAGATCGGCGCGGACTGATTCAGCCGGCGCGCAGCCGGACCCGGCCGTTATCGATCAGGCGATCGAGACCATCCAGGGGGGAGCCCTGCACCACCGTCACGCCGTGGCGGATCAGGAGCTTGCGGCCCGGCTCCAGCCCGGCCCGCGCGTCTCGCACCATCAGCTCGCGGGCGCGGCGGGCGTGGCCCGATGCGCCCGCCGGCAGGAACGCACCGGGCGACGGCGCGAGCGCGATCACGCGGCCGGCGGCCTTGCGCAGCCGGGCGATCGCGCGGACCGCGCGGCCCTCATCCTCGGCGAGGCCGACGAGGTCGCTGATCAGGATCACGACGTCCGGCCGGCCGCCGCTGACCGCGCGCTCGACCGCGGCGGCGAACCCCACGGTGCGCTTGCCGTGCTCCCACGTCGTGCGGTACGGCAGCTCGATCCCGCGCAGCCGGCACAGCTGGCGCAGCGGCGCGAGCTGGCTGTCGGACTCGATCACCGGCTGCGCCCGGCCGCGCTTGTCCTTGGCCTTCTCGTTGCCGAGCATCATGTCGATCAGCCGCCGGCACAGCCGGCCGGTCGCGGCGACGTCGTAGAGCTGGCCGTCCGGCCCGGCCTGGATCGAGCTCCACCGCGGGTCGTCGAGCGGCGGCGGGACCTTGATCCGCACGTCGATCGCCTCCTGGTGTGCGAGGTAGCGCGCGACCAGCGCGACCAGCTCGCCGGCGGTGACGTCGGTGAGGTCCTCGTCGACCACCGAGCGCACGTCGAGCAGCTTGTCGACCAGCTGGAGGTAGTGGTGGTAGCCGGTGTCGGGGGCGAGCTCGACCACGGGGCGGGTGTCGAACCCGACCAGGCCGATCCGGTCGCCGTTGCCGATCGCGGCGCGGGCGAGCGCGGCGACGCTGTCGCTCGCCCAGTCCAGCGGGGTCCGGCCGATCGCGCCGCTGCGCATCCCGCCGCCGGCGTCGATCACCGCGATGTGGGTCGTGACGATCTCGTTCTCGAGGTCGCGCACCATCAGCCGGCCGCGCCGCGCCGTCGCCTTCCACGCGATGAACTTGAACGGATCGCCGTGGCTGTGCTCGCGCAGCTCGCGCAGCTCGCCCGACAGCCCGCGCCGCCGCACGTGGTGCTGGCCGACCTGCTCGTGCAGCGCGCCGCCGACCGCGCGCACCGGCTGGCCGCGCACCGCGAGCGTCCGCGGGAACACCTTGACCGCGATCGGGTTGGGGAAGAACGCCTCGATGTCGAACAGCCCGAGCGCGTCGCCGAACGCCAGCGCGGCGCCGTGCAGCACCTGGTAGCCGGCGGCGAGCGGCTTGATCATCGTGGTGACCTCGACCTGCTGGCCGCGCTTGACCGTCGCGCTCGGCCGGTCGTCGATCTGCAACGAGGACGCCGCGAGGATCTGGGTCGACAGGATCCGAAGCTTGCGGCTGCCGTGGTTGCGGAACGCGAGGTGGAGCTGGAACGGCCGGTCGGCGGCGAGCGCGCCGCCGGGCTGATCACCGGGCGGGACCCACCACGACAGCTCGATCTTCTTGCGGCGGAGCAGGATCGCGGTCGGGTAGAACCCGAGGTACAGCGCGCACAGCAGCGTGACGATCACGCCGGCGAGCGCGACCAGCGGCGGCGCGCCGTGCAGCGCTCCGACCGCGAGGAACAGGAGCGCGGTGCCGAGCACGAGCTTGCCGCGGGTCGCCAGCCGGGGGATCATCGCCGGATCACCGCATGCCACCCTTGGGCATCTTGTAGCCGACCTTGTCGATCGCCTCGGTGATCACCGCGGTGCCGGCCGCGCCCTCGAGCTCGGCCTCGGGCGACATCAGGATCCGGTGGCCGAGCACGAGCGGCGCGAGGTGGCGCACGTCGTCGGGCAGGGCGTAGTCGCGGCCGCGCAGCAGCGCGAGGCCCTTGGACGCATGGACCAGCGCGAGCCCGGCGCGCGGCGACGCGCCGAGGTAGACCTTGGCGTGCGACCGGGTGAACGTGACCAGGCCGAGCACGTAGTCGAGCAGCTCCTCGGCCACGAACACCTCCTGCGTCAGCGCCTGCATGTCGAGCACGTCGGTCGGGCCGACCACGGTGCGGACCGGCGGCGGCGGCCGGTCGTAGGTGCCGAGCATGCGCTTCTCGTCCTGCGGCGACGGATAGCCCATCTTGAGCTTGATCAGGAAGCGATCGATCTGGGCCTCGGGCAAGGGATAGGTGCCCTCCTGCTCGATCGGGTTCTGGGTCGCGAGGACGATGAACGGCTCGGCGAGCGCGCGGGTCTCGCCCTCGATCGTGACCTGGTGCTCCTGCATCGCCTCGAGCAGCGCCGACTGGGTCTTGGCCGGGGCGCGGTTGATCTCGTCGCCGAGCAGCACGTTGGTGAACACCGGGCCCTCGCGCAGCACGAACGTGTTCGTGCGCATGTCGAGGATGTAGGTGCCGGTGATGTCCGACGGCAGCAGGTCCGGCGTGAACTGGATCCGCCGGAAGTGGCAGCCCAGCGTGCCGGAGAACGCCTTGACCAGCGTGGTCTTGGCGACCCCGGGGTAGCCCTCGATCAGGACGTGGCCGCGCGCCATCAGCGCGACCAGCAGGGCCTCGGTGATCATCGGATTGCCGATGAACGCCCGGCCGACCTCGTCGGCGATCGCGCGGGCGACCTGGTTGACGCGGGAGACCCGATCGGGCGTGAGGGCGGGGACTGGCATCGGCATCGCTAGGCTTCCGGATCCGGGAGCGGGGCGCCCAGAGTACGACACAGCTCGGCCGCATCCCGGTACAGGGTGTCGAATTCGCGCCGCGGCAAGTGCGCGGCGCTCCACGGTGCAGCGGCCTGGCCGCGGCCGGGCAGCGCGCGCAGCCGGCGGTAGACCCGGGCGAGCGCCGCGCCGGCGGCCGGACCGCGGGCGCGCGACAGCTCGGCGACCAGCTCGGCCTCGGGGACGATGTAGAGCGCCTCGTGCTTGCCGATCGCCTCGGCGATCAGGCGCTGGACCTCGTCGCGCAGCACGCAGGCCAGGATCAGGCCCGCGCCGCCCTGCTCGGCCTGGGCCATCACGCCGTGGGGCTCGTCGCGCCGTCCCGGGCGGCCGAACCGCAGCCAGGCGCCGTCGATCCGCGGGCCGCGCCGGACCGGCAGCGCGAACAGCGCGAGCAGCAGCAGCGCCGCCGCGAGCCCGACCGCGAGCGCCTTCATCGCCCCCGGGGTGAGCAGCCATGCGCGCCGCTCCGACAGCCAGAAGTTGAGGTCGGCGACCGTCCGCCCGAGCTCGCCGGTGCGCGCGTCGTCGATGTAGGGCCGCGGGTCGCCGTACATCGGCACGTCGCCGCGCAGCAGCACGACGTGGCGGGCCCGGCCGCCGCGGTCGAGGTAGCGCAGCAGGTTGGTCGCGAGCTGGATGTTGCCGCGGAACATCAGCATCCGGTTGATGAAGATGCTCGGATCGCTGATCGCGACGAACCGACCGGTGCCGCGCTCGCCGGCGACCACGACCGCGCCCTCGTCGAACGCGACCACCGCGGTCGCGCCTTCGATCCGGGTCAGCGCCGCCGGGTGGTTGGTGACGACCTCTCCGACGTCGGCGGCGAGCGGGTGGTCGCCGCGCGCGGTCGCGATCGGCGCCCACAGCCGGCCGTCGTAGTACTTGCTGGCGCGCGGGGTGTCGACCTCGGCGCGCAGCAGCCCGAGGCCCTGCATCGCGTCCTTGCCGTCGCCGAAGTCGTCGGCGATCACGACGTTGCCGCCGGCCTGGACGAACGCGCCGAGCCGGCCGGGGTCGACCCGCTGGATCGGGTAGATCAGCACGAGGATGTCCTCGGACGACAGGTCGCTCCACTCCAGCGAGCTCACCGGCGCCACCGAGAAGCCCATCCCCTCGGCGAGCCCGACGAAGCTCGCCATGCCGTTCCACGCCGTCGAGCGCGGATCGTAGTCGCCGCCCTCGGCGTCGGCCGCGCGCGCGGGGCGCGCCCCGGCGAGCCAGGCGATCGCCACGGCCGCCAGCCCGCGCGCGGCCGTCCTCCCGCGGGGATTCCTTCGGGCCAGGGTGGATCGTCCTGGCCGCGCTGCGGGCGACCGCGATCGTTCGCCGTCGATCATAGCATCTCCCGGTGCAGCTCGCGCGCGGCCCGGCGCAGGCTGCGCAGCGCGTGGCCGAGCGGTGCCGGCTCGAGCACCGCGAGCAGCGCGTAGTACCCGCCGTCGACCGCGTGGACCACGACGTCGAGCACGGCGTGCTGGGCGACGAAGTACTCCGGCCCGCCGAAGTGCCAGGTGCCGAGCGCGCGGTGGAGCTGCGACAGCACGATCCCGTAGTGTGCGGTCAGCAGCGCCCAGTCGTCGCGGTCGCGCGTGGTGAAGCTGTCGATCATCTCGCCCTGATCGTCGGCGAACGCGCCGCCGATCGCGCCCGGCGTCGCCTCGACCGCGCGCCGCAGGATCGCGCCGAACGGGGTGGTGCCGAGCACCGTGCTCGGGGGCGCGGGCGGTGCGCGGTGCGCGGTGCGCAGGCCGAGGTCGGTCATGACCCGCCCTCCGTGTCGAGCCGGGTGAGCTCGCCCTGCTCGATCCGGATCGCGATGCCGCGCTGCCGGGCGAGCTGGCTGACCCAGCGCTGGAACTGCCGGCGCCGCAGCTCGGGGAACAGCTCCGCGGCGACGTCGTCGCGCGACCTCGCTCGCGCCGGCGAGCCGGCGGTCCACACCACGACGTCCCAGCCCCACGGCGTGCGAAACGCCGGGGACGCCCGCCCGATCTCGGGGATCGCGAACAGCGCCTGGGCGTACGGTTCGACCAGCTGGTCGCGCGGTGCCGGCCGGAAGGCGAGGGTCTCGAGCTCGGCGCCGCTGCCCTCCGCGACCCGCCGGGCCGCGTCGGACAGGTGCACGCCGAACATGCCGGTCTGATCGGCGAGCTCGGCGGCGAGCCGGTCGGCGAGCGCGTGGGCCCGGGTCTCGACCGCGGCGGGCGCGCCCTTGGCCACGACGAACCGCGCGTAGGTCGAGTCGCGAAGCTCCGGGACGCGCAGCAGCCACGGGCTGGCGTTCAGCACGGCGTCGAGCTGCGGCGCGAGATCCGCGGGTCGCCGGTAGCGCTGCTCGAACTCGGTCTCGACCAGCCGGTTGACCTTCGCGCTGCGCACGGCCTGGGCGACCTCGGGCGCGGCGGCCAGCCGGCAGGCCTCGGCGGCCTGGGCGAGCAGCTCGAACGCGATGCACTGGTCGAGCGCCGCGGCGCGCCGCTCGGCGTCGCTGCCGGCGGCGATCGTCCGGGCCTGTGCGGCGACGCACGACGCCCACACCGTGATCGTCACGCCTTCCCCGGTCGCGGCGACCTCGGCGCCGCAGGTCTCCGACGACATCCCCCGGGCGCGTCGCAGCGCATCGATCAGCCGCGGCCGGTCGACCGTGACGCGGGCGACCGGCGCGTCGTCGGCGGTCAGCGGCGGCGTCGCGATCACCCCCGGCACCGCGGCGGCCGGGCCGGCGCCCGAGCCCGACGATCCGCAGCCACCGGCCGCGATCGCAGCGGCGAGCACCGGAGCGAAGACGAGTTCGCGGGCGAGCATCATCGGCATGCCGGGTCAGTCGCGCTGGACCAGCGCCAGGCGGGCCATCTCCTTGCCGACCGAGATCACCGCGACACCGATCACCATCACCAGCACCGCCGCCACGTAGTCGCGCCGGGCTAGGTAGTCGAGCGTCTCCTTGAAGAAGAACAGGCTGCCGCCGATCAGGGCGACGGCCAGGACCTCGAAGAAGTAGCGTCGCATCGTCATCCCTTCAGGTGGCGCAGGAGGATCAGGGTCGCCATCGCGGCGAGCGCGAGCGCGACCGAGGCGTAGAACCGCGGCCGCGGCTTGCCGGTCCTGGCGTCGGCGCGCGCCTGGCCGAGCTTGGCGACCAGATCGCGGTCGCCGGTGCGGTGCGGGCGGAGCACGCCGAGGAACGCATAGTGGAAGATGACGAGCCACAGCACGATCGCGCCGGCGGTCAGCGCGGTGGTCATCAGCGCGACCCGCCCGGGGTACATCTCGCCGAGGAAGTCCTCGACCCCGCTGTCGAAGTTGACCCACGCGATCAGCACGGTGGGGATCACCAGCGACATCGCGGTCAGCATCCAGTACACCCGCTCGCGGCGCTGCCAGCGCTCGGCCGGCCCGAGCTGCGCCGAGCTCAGCCCGCGGATCGAGCGCGGCGCCGGCGGCTCGTGCCAGGTCGTGAAGTACGACACGCCGAACAGGTACGCGATCACGCCGAGCGCGACCAGCGTGAACCGGATCGGCCCGTAGACGTACGATGACGCCATCTGGGGCTCGAGCGCGACCGGTACCAGCACGGCCGCCGGGAACAGCCCGAGCAGCACGGCCTCGGAGCGCCGGGCCAGCCCGAGCAGCAGCACGACGAACGGCAGCGCGGCCGCCGCGATCCGCGGCGCGCCGTGCTGCGCGCCGATGAAGATCGCCGGCAGGATGACGATCGAGATCCACACGTTGGTGCCGAGCGCGAAGGCCACCACGTCGGCGAACGTCTTCCACCGCCTGTCGGTCAGCTCGGCCACCGCCTCGACTGTACAACGTGACCGCGGCCGATGCATTCTCCGCCGCGCCATCGCGACTGCTCAAGAGGTGTCGATCAAGGGGTTGGGGCCTTGCCTCAGGTGCGCCAGCCGTCCGGTGGACGTCGACCTGGGCCTTGACCTTGACGGCCGTCGTTGAGGTTGACGTGGCCGGAGACGTTGAGCCCATCGTCGACCTCGACTTTGACCATCGGTCGCGATTCTTCGACGAGGATCCGGAGATCACCAGAAGGTCTACGTACAAGGTCGAGGATGGAGTCGACGTCCACGTCGCCGTACGTCGCCGTTCAGGTCGACGTCTTGCGACAACGTCAAGGTCGACCTCAACGTCTTCGCAAGGACGTTCCCGGCCTCCGATCGGCACCTCTTCCTTCCACCTCGGATGCGCGTCGCGGTTGCCGGGGCTCGTCGGTCCGATCGATCGCGCCGCGAATTCGTGCATGATGACCGGCATGGCGCCGTCAGGCACGCTACGCAGTCCCCAGGTTCGTGGATGATGCCGACATGAAGCAGGTCGTGGTCACGATCGACGGGCCCGCGGGCGCCGGCAAGAGCACCGTCGCCAAGCTGCTCGCCCGCCGGCTGGGCTACCGCCTGCTCGACACCGGCGCGATCTATCGTGCGGTCGCGCTCACCGCGCGCGGGCGCGGCATCACGTGGAGCGACGCCGCGGCCTGCGCCGGGGTCGCCCGCGCGCTCGACATCCGGTTCGACTTCGTCGGCGACCAGAACCACGTCTACGTCGCCGGGGACGACGTGACCGCGGCGATCCGGACTCCGGAGATATCGCAGGGCGCCTCGCAGGTCTCGGCGCACCCCCCGGTCCGCGCCGCGCTGCTCGAGCTCCAGCGCCGGCTCGGCGCCGGAGGCGGGGTGGTCGTCGAGGGGCGCGATACCGGTACCGTGGTGTTCCCCGGGGCGGAGGCAAAGTTCTTCCTCACGGCGACCGAGGCCGAGCGGGCCCGGCGGCGAGTCGCGCAGTTAGCCGCGGCGGGGGCCACCGTGGACCACGCCGATACCCTGCGGGAAATCCAGGAACGCGACCGGCGCGATGCCGGCCGGGACACCGCGCCGATGGTCGCTGCTCCGGACGCCGTGCTCGTCGATAGCTCGACACAAGCTATCGAAGATGTTGTGGATTCACTGGTCCGCCGGGTCGACGCGGTCCGCCGCGCGGGCGCGCTGTGATCCGCTGATGTGGCAACGCAGCGCGCGAACCTCCCGAGCCAGCAGCGGATCTCATCGCGATGGTTGACAAAACGGATAGTGGAAGGTACCAACTCGCCCCTGCCCCCAGGTGCTGCCATGGCAGCAATCCAAGCCTGGGGGGCCCAGGAGATCTGCTTGAATAACGTCACCCCAGAAAACGCGCCAGAAAACGCGGGCGAAGAGGACTTCGCGGCTCTGCTCGCCGAAAGCTTCGGCCAGGACAGTGTCAAGGAGGGCGAGATCCTCCGCGGCACGGTGATCGCGGTCGGCAAGGACTACGCGATCGTCGATGTCGGCTACAAGAGCGAGGGCCAGGTCCCGCTGGAGGAGTTCCGTCAAGCCGACGGCACCATCGGCGTGCAGCCCGGCGACGTCGTCGACGTCTTGCTGGAGTCGCGCGAGAACGACGCCGGCATGTGCGTGCTGTCGAAGGAGAAGGCCGATCGCTTCAAGGTCTGGGACGAGATCAGCGCGGCGTGCGAGCGCGACGAGCTGATCGAGGGCGTCATCACCGCGCGGGTCAAGGGCGGCCTGTCGGTGACGATCCGCGGCGGCGTCAAGGCATTCCTGCCCGGGTCGCAGGTCGACCTCCGGCCGGTCCGCAACCTCGACGCGTTCCTCAATCAGAGCTTCAAGTTCAAGGTCATCAAGTTCAACAAGAAGCGCGGCAACATCGTGCTGTCGCGCCGCGTGCTGCTGGAGAAGGAGCGCGCCGCGCTCAAGGAGTCGACGCTCGAGCGCCTCAAGGAAGGCCAGATCGTCGAGGGGATCGTCAAGAACCTCACCGAGTACGGCGCGTTCATCGACCTCGGCGGCATCGACGGCCTGCTCCACATCACCGACATGAGCTGGGGCCGGGTCAACCACCCGAGCGAGCTGTTCCAGGTCGGCGACCACGTCCGCGTCAAGGTCCTCAAGTTCAACGCCGACACCGAGCGTGTCAGCCTCGGCCTCAAGCAGATCACCGAGGATCCGTGGAGCCGCGCCGCCGAGAAGTACGTCCCGGGCACGGTCGTCCGCGGCAAGGTGGTCAGCCTCAAGTACTACGGCGCGTTCATCGAGCTCGAGGAGGGCATCGAGGGCCTGGTCCACATCTCCGAGATGTCGTGGACCCGGCGGGTCAAGCACCCGTCGAAGATGGTCGCGGTCGGCGACATGGTCGAGGCGGTCGTGCTCGACGTCGACGTCAAGCAGAACCGGATCTCGCTCGGCATGAAGCAGCTCGAGCCCAACCCGTACGAGCAGCTGACCGAGAAGTACCCGCCGGGCACCGTGGTCAAGGGCCACGTCCGCAACATCGCGGACTTCGGCATCTTCGTCGAGATCGAGGAAGGCATCGACGGCCTGGTCCACATCAGCGACATGTCGTGGACCCAGCGGGTCAAGCACCCGAGCGAGCTGTTCCAGAAGGGCGACGAGGTCGAGGCCGTGCTGCTCAACATCGACACCGGCGACGGCGACAAGCCGAAGATCTCGCTCGGCATCAAGCAGCTGGTCCCCGATCCGTGGGACCGGATCCCGTACGACTACCCGGCCGGCAAGATCGTCGACGGCAAGGTCCTCAAGGTGCTCGACTTCGGCGCGTTCGTCGAGCTCGAGAAGGGCATCGAGGGCCTGGTCCACGTGTCCGAGATCAGCGAGGACCACGTCGAGGATCCGCGCACCGTGCTGCAGCCCGGGGCGGTGGTGAAGGTCCAGGTGCTCCACGCCGACGGCGCCGAGCGCAAGATCGGCCTGTCGATCAAGGGCGCCGCGCGGGCCAAGGACTCCGCCGAGGCCCAGGGCTTCAACTCGTCGAACGCCGGCGGCGCCACGCTGGGCGACAAGTTCCGCGGCAAGCTCGACAAGCTCAAGCCGCGCGAGCAGCAGTAGCCGCGCGCGATCGAGCCGGCACGTTCCGGCGAGCCGCCCGGTGCCGCGGGCGGCTTGTCGGCTTCGTCGTTTCGGCGGCGGCGGCGGTGTACATTGCGGCGTGATCCGCTGGCTGCGCTTCCTCGCCACCGCGACGGTGGTGCTGTCGATGATCGGCCTCGGCGTGGTCGCCGGCCTGTTCCTGGTGGCCAACGACGGCTGGGTTCCGGTGACGACACCGCCCTGGCTCACCGGCGTTCTGGGCGATCACCTCCACGAGATCCGGCTGCCCGCGCTGATCGGCGGCTGGTTCGCCAGCGCCGTGCTGCTCGGCGCCCTGGTGCTGACCACGCTGTTCGCGATCTGGCGGCGGCGGCAGTACGAGTCGCTGGTCGAACGGCTGGAGCGCGAGCTCGCCCGGCTGCGCAACCTGCCGTTCGAGGAGCCGGCGCCGCTGGAGGACCTGCCGGAGACGCCGAGCACCGAGGCCGCGCGCGTCATGGACGCGATCGACCGCGAGGACCGCGACGCGCCGTAGCCGCGGCGAGCCGACGAAGCCAGCGAAGGAGCCTGTCATGGAGATCAACGGAATCGCTCACGCCATCCTGACCGTCCGCGACATGGCAGTGTCCCGCCCGTTCTACCAGGCGCTGCTGGCACACCTGGGCCTGTCCGAGGTCGTCCATACCGACAGCTATCTCTATTACGTCGGAGGCCGCACCGCGGTGGGCATCCGTCCGGTGGCGCCGGGGGTCGCGCACCACCGCTTCGACCAGGAGCGCTGCGGCCTGCACCACCTGTGCTTCCGCGCGCGCAGCCGCGAGGACGTGGACTCGGTGTTCGCGGCGGTCACCCGCCTTGGCGCGAAGGTCGTGCATCCGCCGGAGGACGGCCCGTGGGTGCCGGGCTACTACTCGGTGCTGTTCGAGGACCCCGACGGGATCAGGCTCGAGGTCAACCACGTGCCGGGCAAGGGTGTGTTCGACGCGGGGGTCCAGCGCCGCGACGGGTGAGGCGCTCGAGCCGATTCCGATTGCGCCGGTCGGTGGCGATGAACTACGGATCCCCCATGGGGAGGCTCGCCGGCACCTGCGCGGTCATCGTGGTGGTGGCCGCCGCGTCGCGGCCGGCCTACGCCGATCTCGACCTGCGCAACGCGCTGATCGGGCCGCTGATCGGATCCGGCTCGGCAGCGCGCCGGGGCCGCGCGGGGTGTTCGGCATCGAGGGCGGCCTCGGGTTCGGGCCCGAGCGGGTCAACGTCGGCATCGAGCACCGCAGCGGGACGTCGTTCTCGTACATCGAGCTCGACCCGTGGTTCCTGGTCGGTGGCTCGCTGGGCGTGGGGGTCGACGGCCAAGGCGCCGTGCAGCCGGTCCTCGGCGTCTGGGAGGGCGTGCCGCTGGAGCTGAACCGGCGATGCCGGCCGGAGGGGTCGTCGGACTCCGGCTCGGACTCCGGCAAGGAGGCGCTGCTCACGTTCGCCGTGGGCTACCGCTACACCGGAACGCACGAGCTGTACCTCGCGGTCAAGGCAGGGATCAGCGGCAACCTGTGTTCGGGCTACTAGGCGGCGCGCTTCCGCCTGGCACGCGGCGGGCGCCGGCGGGACGAGTTGCAGCGCGCGCGGGGTGGAGCATGCTTTTCAGGGTGAGAGTTGCTCTGGCAGCGGTCCTGCTGGGCGGTGCGGCGGCCGCGGCACCGGCGGCGGCCTCGGCGCCGCCGGTGGGCAAGGCGGCGGCAGCGGCGCTGCAGCTGTGGATCGGCGTGTTCGATCCGGAGCTGCCGGCGCATCCGCCGTGGGACAACGCGAAGCTGACGCCGGTGGCGCATGCCGGCGCGGTGCGCGTGCTGGCGCCGGACCGCGGGGCTCCCGCGAGCGGCGACGTGGTGGTGGTGCACCCGCTGCTCGGCAAGAGCGCGTCCGGCACGGTCGACAAGGGCGCGGTGGCGCTCGCCGACTTCGCGTTCGATCAGCGCGACGGCGACGACGGGGTGATCGTGCTGCCGGGCGGCACGCCGGTGGCGTTCGTCGCGCCGACCAGGGCCGACGTCGCGGTGGTGCGGGCGATGCTGGTCCGGACCGAGGCGCTCGCCGGGGTCCGCCGGGCGCTCGACGGGCTGGAGCTCGGGGCGATCGACGTCGACGCCGACGGCAAGGCCGACGTGATCGCGACCTACGGCTGCACGACATGGTTCGACGGCGCGTGTCAGTCGCGAGGACAGTTCGTGCTGGTCCGGCGCGGCGGGCGCTGGACGATCGTCGAGTAGCCGCGGCCGGCGCGCTGGCCACGGGTCCCGGGCCGCCGGTCAAGCCCCGGGCTGCCACGACCGCGGCCGGAACCGCGCGGGAGTTGCGGTAGAGTCCCCGCGAATGGGTGCAGCGCTGGTGTTGCTGCTCGTCGCGCTCGGCGCGATGGCCGCGGGCGTGCTGATCGGACGCTACTACGTGCCCGACGACCGGCAGCTCCGGCGCACCGCGCGCCACAGCCGCGCCTACATGCGCGCGCTGAACCAGCTGATCGCGCGCGATCACGAGGCGGTGATCGCCGAGCTGCGCGCGGTCGTCGAGGAGAACGTCGAGGACACCGAACCGTACTTTGCGCTGGGCGGGCTGTTCCGCAGCCGCGGCGAGCACGAGCGCGCGATCCGCGTGCACCAGGCGCTGGCGGTGCGCGAGCGCGACCGCCGCAAGCTCCGCCACCGCGCGATGTACGAGCTCGGGCTCGACTTCCGCGCCGCGGGGATGCCGCGGCGGGCGACGCGCGCGATGGAGAAGGTGCTGGCCGAGGAGCCGGCGCACGAGGGTGCGCTGCGGGCGCTCGCGGGGCTGTACGAGGAGCAGGCGCGGTTCCACGAGGCGGCGGGGATGTGGCAGCGGCTCGGCCGCCGGCGCGGCGAGGACCTCGGCCAGCGCGAGCACCACCTGCTGGTCGCGGCGGCGCAGGCCGCGCTCGGCCGCGGCGATCTCGACTCGGCCAGGCAGGAGCTCAAGGCGGCGCAGAAGCACGCGGAGTCGGCGCACCTGTTCACGGCCGCCGCCGAGCTCGCCGCGGCGCGCGGCAACCACCGCGGCGCGAAGGAGCGGCTCGTGCAGGCGCTGACCGCGGATCCGGGGCTGGCGCCGCACCTGTTGCCCGGGCTGATCGCGGCGGAGCAGGCGCTCGCGGCGCAGGAGCGGAGCGGCCACAGGCGGCGCGACCGGGATGAAGACGATCTCGAGGATGAGCCGGCGGCGCCGGCGCAGCTGCCGTCGCCCGCGCGCGCTGCGCTGCCGGCGACGACAAGCGGCTCCGCGGCGGCAGGCGCCACAAGCGGACGCGACACGGCCAGCACGGGCAGCGCGGGCGGAGCGATCGAGCTCGCGAGCGGCAGCGCATCGGCGGCAGGAGGCGGGGGTAGCGGCGGACGGGACGCGGCCAGCGGCAGCGGTGCCGGAGGAGCGGGCGAGCGCGCTGGTGGCGTCGTCTCGGCGGCCGGTGCCGGTACGATCGCCGCGGACGGTGGGGCCCATGGCGGACGCGACACCGGCACGGGTGCCGCCGTCGCCGGGAGCCACGTCGACGCCGCGGGTGCGAGCGCGGGGCCGACCAGTGCGCTCTCGCGGTCCTCGTCGGGGCTCGCCGGCGCGCTGGCGGTGGCCACGCCCGGCGCGCTGGTGCCGGCGGAGCCCGAGGCGCCGCGGTCGATCCGGACAATCCGGACAATCGAAGGGGTGCCGCTGGTGCCGGAGCACCGGCCGGCGGCGTCGATCGCGGAGCGCGTGCTCGCCGTGCTCGCCGAGATCGAGGCGCAGTCCGGGCCGCGGCTGGAGCTGGCGCTGATCCGCGCCCAGCTGGTGCCGCCCGCCGACGCGGCCGGGCAGGCGGCGGTCGCCGTCGAGCTCGTCACGCGGTTCCCCGACGCGCTGGCGGCGCGGGTCGCGGCGGCCCGGCTGGCGATCGCGCGGGGCGACGACCGGGAGATCCGCGGCGCGCTGGGCACGCTGGTGTCGGACCACGGCGCGCTGGCCTGGACGCTGCGCGGCCGCTGGCAGTGCGGGCATTGCGGCCACCGGCCCGGCCCGTTCAGCTGGCGCTGCGCGCAGTGCCGGCGGTGGAGCACGCTGCGGATGGAGACCGGGATCGAACCGGCGCCGGTGCCGCCGCGCGAGCGCCGCGCCGCGCCGAGGACGCTCGGCGACGGGCTGCTCGGCGGGCCCGACCCGGCGCTGCCGGCCGCCACGCTCGACGCCGGGCTGAGCGAGGCAGAGCGGGCGAGCGCCGGTGTGCGGCGGTCGCTGCTCGGGCGGGTCGGCGGCTGGTTCTCGGGCCGGTGGCGGCGCGACGCGTGATCCGGGGCGACGGAGCCGGCGCGCGGACGGTCCTCGGTAGGGCAGGTCTGCTATACCCGCGCGGTGACCCCGATCGAGACCTCCGGTGAGCCACCCTCCGGCGGCGCGCAGCGTCCCAGCGACCCCTCGATCGGCGCCGGCCACGGCGCGGATCCGGCGGCGGGGGGCGGGGCGGTCACCGGCGCGATCACGCAGCCGATCTCGGGCGCGGTCGCGCGCAGCCGGTCGCAGACCTGGTTCGGAGAGAGCGGGACGCTGCGGCGGTTCATGATCCGGTGGGGGTTCCCGCTGTTCGTGCTGCTGATCCTGTTCCTCGGGCGCGAGGTGCTGCTGCCGTTCGTGTTCGCCGGGCTGATCGCCTACATCCTCACGCCGGTGGTGCACTGGATGGTGGATCGCGCCGACGGCACGCGGCGGATGCCGCGCGGGCTGGCGATCGTGGTGTGCTACCTGGTGTTCATCTCGCTGGTCGCCGGCTTCCTGTTCCTGCTGGTGCCGCGGCTGTCGGGCGACGTGGCGCGGCTCGGCAAGGAGGCGCCGGGGCTCTACAAGCGGATCAACGAGGAGTGGACGCCGGAGGTCGCGCACTGGCTCGAGGGCCGGTTCCCGTCGCTGAGCCGGCCCAAGCCGATCGAGGAGCCGCGCGACGCGACGCGCGGAGGGGTGAATGGAACGGCTTCGCCGGTCCAGAGGGGACGGGAAGGTCCCCTATCGATCGAGGAGCCGCGCGACGCGACGCGCGGAGGGGTGAATGGAACGGCTTCGCCGGTCCAGAGGGGACGGGAAGGTCCCCTGTCGATCGATGAGCCGGCGCCGGCTCCCGACGTCGCGCTGCCGCCCGGCACCGCGTTCACCGTGACGCCGCTGCCCGACGGGGGCTACGCGATGCAGCTGGCGCCCAACGGGATCGACGTCAAGCCGCAGGCCGACGGGTCGTACCACATCCAGACCAACGAAAATCGGCCCGAGCCGGCGTCGCTCGAGGACAAGCTGCGCACGTTCGTCAAGAAGACGCTGCTCGGCCTGCAGGACAAGCTCAACGACGTGGTCCGGCTCGGTCAGTCGCTGATCGTCGGCTTCATCCGCGGCATCTTCCTGTTCTTCTTCACGCTGATGATCGGCGCGTTCGTGCTGATCGACCTGGAGAAGGTGCACGGCTTCCTGCGCAGCCTGTTCCCCACCAACGTGCGCGACGACTACGACGTGATCATCGCCGGCATCGACCGCGGGCTGTCGGGCGTGATCCGCGGCCAGCTGGTGATCTGCGTGATCAACAGCCTGCTGACCTACGTCGGGCTGCTGACGTTCGGCGTCAAGTACAAGCTGATCCTCGCGATGGTCGCCGGGTTGATGAGCCTGATCCCGATCTTCGGATCGATCCTGTCGTCGGTGCCGATCGTGATCGTCGCCCTGGTGTCGGGCGATGAGGGCATCGACATCTTCCGCGGCGTCGCGATGACGCTGTGGATCATCGGGATCCACTTCATCGAGGCCAACGTGCTCAATCCCAAGATCATCGGCACCGCGGCGAAGATCCACCCGGTGCTCGTGATCTTCTCGCTGTTCCTCGGCGAGCACGCGTTCGGCCTGGTCGGCGCGTTGCTCGCGGTGCCGGTGCTGTCGGCGATCTCGGTGGTATTCATGTACCTGTATCGCAAGGCCTGGAAGGACGCGCCGCGCACGCCGGGGCGCGGTGGCGGCAGCGGCCCGCTGGCCAGGCCGCCCGACCCGGCTTCGGTCGCGGCGCCGCCGACGTGACCGCCCGGCGCCCCGGGACGGCTCATCGTCGTCGCGTGATCTGACGCATGGGATCTGGCAGCGGCGCTGGCCGCCAGCGGCGCCGACGACGATGCGGGTTGAAGCACGGGGTTGGCGATGGTAACCCCAGTGCCATGTCCCGAGTGCGCGCACTCCTGACGCTGGTCGCGCTCGTTTCCGTCTCCGGCGCAGTCTTCGGCGCGGCGGCTCGCACCGCGAGCGCCCAGCCGGTCGATCCGTACGCCCCGGCGGCGCCGGGCCCGGCGGCACCGGCGCCGGCCCAAGGACCCGCAGGACCTCCGGCGCCGTCCACACCCTCTGCGCCGACCGCGCCCGGTCCGGCGAGCCCGTCGCCGGGACCCTCTGCGCCGACCGCGCCCGGTCCGGCGAGCCCGTCACCGGGACCCGCCGCGTCGTCGCCCGGCCCGGCGAGCCCGTCACCGGGATCCGCCGCGCCGGCGCCGTCCAGGAATGCGCCGCAGGATCCGTACGCCGCGCCGCTCGGACCGGATCCGGTGCTCGCCGAGCGCGTGGCCGAGGCGCTGGTCGTGCGCGCCCAGCAGCTGCTCGACGGCCGGGTGTTCCTCGACGCCAAGCAGCTCGCGGTGGAGGCGCTGGTCAAGAGCCCGCGCGGCGCCGCCGCGGACAGGGCGCGCGCGATCATCCGCGCGGCCAACCAGGGACTCGGGATCCCCGAGGATGCGCCCCGCTCGGAGCCCGCGACGCCGGCGCCGGCGCCCGCCGGGCCGCCGGCCCGGTCGATCGAGGATGTGGACACCTCGCCGATCCAGGACCCGACGGTGTCCGCGCCGCCGGTCGCCGCGCCGCCCGAGGGCCGGCCGCCGAGCATCCGGATCGCCGCAACTGTGCACGGCGGGCTGTACGCCGGGCTGCTCGGGGCGACGCTCGGCTCGCTGTTCTCCAGCGACACGCCCGCCGCGGGCGCGGTGCCGCTCGGCATCGCGGGGGGCGCCGCCGGTGGGATCACCGCGCCGATGCTGGTCGACCGGCTGGGCTGGACCGAGGCGCAGGTCCGTACCGTCGGTACCGCCACGGTGTGGGGCGGCGCGATCGGCGGGCTGTTCGGTGACATCGCCGACCTCGATCACACGACCGCACGCCAGGTGTTGCTCGGCGCGACCCTGGGATCGACCGTGGCGGGGCTCGGCGGCTACGCGCTGGCGCGCGACAACCGGCTGACCCGGGGCGACGTCGCGCTGATCGACACGCTCGCCGGGATCGGCGGTGCCAGCGGACTGACGCTCGGCATGTTGATGCAGCCGGCGCACACCGAGGCGTACTCGCTCAACGCGGTGCTCGGCGTCGCCGGCGGCGTGATCACCGGCTACATCGCTGCACCGATGACCAACACGACGCCGCGCCGGATGCTGCGGGTCGCCGGGTTCGCCGCGGCGGGCGGCGCGGCACCGTTCCTGCTCTACGCGGCGATCCACAGCCCGACCACCGCCGCCGACGAGCGGGTCACCGGCCTGCTGTCGACCGGCGGTCTGATCGCGGGCGCGTGGCTCGGCTTCTGGCTGACCCGCGGCATGGACGAGGGGCTCGATACGCTCGACGGGCAGCCGAGCAAGGGCGATGACGACGCGCCGGCCGCGCTGGTCGGCCGCAGCTCGTCGGGCCGCTGGGGGGTCGGCGGCCTGGGGATCGCGCCGCTGTCCCCGGCGCTCGCGCCGCAGCGCGGCCTGGCGCTGCAGCTGGTCGGCGCGACGTTCTGAACGCGAGCCGAGCTCACGGCCGGCGGACCCGGAACACCAGCGCGCCGCCGAGCCGGACGTCCTCGTAGTCGGCGAACCCGATGCGCTGCAGCCACGCGCGCAGCTCGCTCGGATCGAACCGGCGGATCCCGGCGGCGCGGGCGCTCAGCCGCCCGAGCAGCGACGGCGCCTCGGCGAACGTCGAGCCGACGTAGTGGCCGCCCGCGCCGAGCACCCGGCGGACCTCGCGGAACACCAGCTCCGGATCGTCGTAGGCGTGGAGCGCGTTGGCGTTGTTGACCCCGGCGAACGCGCCGTCGACGAACGGCAGCGCGTGGGCATCGGCGCGGACCAGCACGACGTTGGTGTAACCGCCGGTGCGCTGCGCGGCGACGTCGAGCATCGCGCGCGAGATGTCGAGGCCGACCACCAGCGCGCCGGGCGCCGCGGCGGCCAGCGCGCGGGCGAACGCTCCGGGGCCGCACGACAGGTCGAGCCACGGCCCGGCGCGGTCGTCGAGCCCCAGGCCATGCTTGTGGATGAACAGCTCGCCCGACAGCCCGCCGACCGCCGCGCCGGCGCCCTTGCCGGCGAGCAGCCGCACGAAGGTCGGCCGCCAGAACCGGTCGTACATCCGCGCCACCAGCTCGCTCTCCATCAGGCGCTGCTCGGTGGTCACCGACGGCGGCTCCCCCACGCCGGTGTCGAGCAGGTCGATCACGCCGGGCACGGAGGTCGCCGGCTCCAGCCCGCAGGTCCGGCAGCGCGGCGTCCGGAGGTCCTTGAACGGCGCCTCGGTGCGGCAGCGCGGACACAGCAAGATCGGCAGGACGGCGGGATCCACGCGCTGGTTGTAGCTGAAACCCCGCAGTGGGACTCGACCGGCACCTGCGATCTGCCGCGCTGCGGGCCCGTGCCGGGCGAACAGCACCTGTGCGCACCTTAACCGTACTCACCGATGGTCCCCCGGGGGACGGTGTCGCACCGAGCGCGCCGATTGACAGGCCGGCGCGTGCCAGTCACCCTCAAGGGCGCGTGCGCCGCCTCCGCATCGTGATCTGCCGCGGCCCCGAGTGCGGGGATCGTCATGGATCGGCCGCGTTGCACGACGTGTTTCGAGCCCAGCTGGCGGCGCACGGTGCGCAGGCGCACACCGAGTTGACGTGGCAGAGCTGCTTCGGCCGCTGCACGCAGGGTCCGAACGTGCTGGTGCGAGAGATCCTCACGTGCGAGGCTGCGCCCACGCTGGGCACCGGGTTTGCCACACTGCCCGGCCCGCGGGGCACGACGGCCCTGTATAATCGAGTGGATGGCCAGCGCGTCGCGCGCATCGTCAGCGCGCATGTGATGGGAGGGCAGCTCGTCCGTGAGTACATCGAACGACCTGGCATCCATCCGAATGACCCTGTAGCCGTGAGGAAAGACACCGAACCATGACCCGGACATCGATCGCCACAACGCTGGCCGTCCTTGTGACCCTGGGGACCGTTGCGGGGTGCAAGGGCGACAAGGTCATTGATCCGAAGACCCAGGCAGATCTGGATCAGTGCCTCAAGGCCAAGGCGGACAAGGACAAGCTGATCCAGACCGAGGAGGACGAGAACGCTGCGCTGATGCGCGAGAAGAGCAGCGGCAAGGAGGTCGTGGTCGCGATCGAGGGAAATCTGATGACGGTCAAGCCGGGCGCGCCCGGCGAGGTCCGGCCGATCGACGACAAGGTCGTCGGCGAGGCGGCCAAGCAGTTCCAGAACGTCGTCGAGCGGTCGCGCGGCGCGATCCAGAAATGCTACGAGCAGGCGCTCAAGAAGGACACCGGCCTGCAGGCGCGCACCGTGACGCTGTCGGTGTCGGCCAGCTTCACGTCGGGCCAGTTCAAGGGCTCGAACTTCGCGCCGTCGCTGGGCGACGCGTTCGACGCCTGCATCCGGACGGTCGCGAGCAAGTGGGCGCTGCCGGCGAGCGCGCCGGCGATGACGTTCAAGGCCCAGGTCTCGCTGACCCCGTCGTAGCCGGGGGGCAACGAGCCGCCGGAATCGACGATGGTCGCGCCATGACCAAGCTCAAGGAGCTGGAGCAGCGCCTGCGCAACGAGCCCGACAACCTCGGGCTCCGGGTCATGGTGGCGAGCGCGCTGCACGAGGCCGGACGCCGGGCCGACGCCGTCGAGCTCTACCGCTCGGTGGCGGTGGCGTACCGCGATCAGGGCCGCCCACAGCAGGCGATCACGGTGTGCCGCAGCATCCTCGAGCTCGCGCCCGACGATGCGCTGTGCCAGGAGCTGCTCGCCGCGCTGATCGCGAACCAGGCGGCGCCTCGCGCGTCGCCGCCGCCGGCGCGGCCGAGCCCATCGCCGCCGGCGCGGCCGAGCCCATCGCCGCCGGCGCGGCCGAGCCCGTCGCCGCCGGCGCGGCCGAGCCCGTCGCCGCTGCCGCGGGCGTCGTCGCCCGACGCCGGGGCGCTCGCCGATCGGAGGGACCGGACCGAGCGACCGGAGCCGGCGCGGCCGGTCGCCGGCGAGCCGGTGCGGCGGTCGTCGGGGGAGATGACGCCGCTGCCGTCGCCGCTGGCCTACCACGAGGCCGATCCGACCACGGGCTCGCTGCAGCGGCTGACGCCCGCCGACCTGCCGCCGACCCTGCGCGAGGAGCTGGCCGCGTATCCGGAGATCGCCGGGATCGCCGCGGCGGCGCGCCAGATCTCGGCGTCGCTGATCGCGGCGAGCCGCCGCGCGGAGGAGCGGGCCGAGCGGACCCAGGAGATCGACGACGAGGACCTCGGCACCGAGGTCGAGACCGGGCCGCACCGGCGCCCGGGCGGCCTGCGCGCGGTGCCGAGCGCCAGCGTGCCGCCGCCGCTGCCGCGCGCGCCGGGCGCACGTCCCCCGACGCCGCCCCCGCCGCCGTCCGCGACCGGCCGCCCGCCGCCGTCCGGATCGCGTCCGCCGACGCCGCCGCCGGTGACGCCGACCCCCGCGTCCGGTCCGGGCGACGACGACGAGCCGACGCTCCCGCCGCCGGCGGGCGGTGTCCCGCGGCCGGGCGCCGATGACGACAACGACAAGACCGAGCCGCGCGAGATGCCGACCCGGGTCCGGCCGCCGTCGATCGCGCCGCCGACCGCGGCGACCGGCCCGCTCGCCGGCGCGTTCTTCGCTCCGCTGCCGCCACGCAACCGCGCCGGCGTGCTGCAGCGGTTCCGGCGCCGGATGATCGCGACCGGCACGCCGGTGATCCGGCGCGGCGAGGCCGGCCACGGCCTGGTCGTCGTCGTGCGCGGCCGGCTCGATCTCCATGCCGAGCGCGCCGACGGCGTCCCGATCGCGCTCGGGACGGTCGGCCCGGGCGAGTTCATCGGCGAGGCCAGCCTGCTCGCCGGCGGTCCGGCCGCGGCCACGGTGGTCGCGGCGGCGGACTCGGAGCTGCTCGTGCTCGCCGCCGCGGACTTCCACGAGGTCCTCCGCTCGTTCCCCGCACTGCGCACCGAGCTCGAGGCGGTGGCCGCGCGGCGCGCCCGCGACCAGCGGCTGCGCGGATAGCGGCTACCCGCGCCGGGCGCGCAGGATGCGCTCGAGCGCCATACCGGCCGCGCGCGCGGCGAGCGCGAGCTGGTCGTCGAACGTGTGGCGCTGGCGGTGCTCGCCGAACAGCACGCCGACCACGCGCTCGCGCACGGTGACCGGGACCAGCAGGATCTCGGCGGGGCAGGCGCCGAGCGCCGAGGTCAGGAACGCGCGGCTCGCGTCGTCGTGCATCGGGCCGCGGTACGGCAGGCGCGTACCGACGACGTCCTGCAGCGTCGACGACCGATCGAGTCGGATGGTCGCCGACGGCATCGCGACCGGGCGCGGCGTCATCGCGAACACGCCGAGCTCGCCGGCGTCGCCCGAGACGGTGTGGCGGGTCACGAAGAACCCGGCGCGGTGGTGGGTCTCGGCGAGGTACGAGGTCATCACCTCGACGATCTCGTCGCGGCTCCGGGTGTGATCGAGCCGGCGGATCACCTCGATCGCGCGTGCGGTCGCCTCCTCCAGCGCGCGCGCCAGGGCGCGGCCGCCCGGGTCGCCGGAGAGCGGCTGGCTCGGCGGCGTGACGATCAGCGGCGACGAGTCGACGTTGGGCATCGGGATCGTGGCCGAGCTCTCGTCGTCGTCCTCGCTGCCGGGGATCGCGCCGAGCAGCGGCGGCGGGATCGTGGTGCCCGGCGGGCCCCAGCCGTCGTCGACCGCGTGGCGATCGACCCGCGGGCGCAGCAGCTGGTCCGAGGTGAGCTCGTTGGTGCGCTCGGGGATCGCGTCGTCGAGCTCGACCGCGGTCATCTCCGACGTGTGCGGGCCGGGCGTCACGTCGTCGTCCTCGATGTCCTCGACGATCACCGCCGGGAGGAGCGCGCTGGTCAGCCGCGGCCGTGCAGGAGCCGGCGGTGCCGCGACGACGTGCGGGTTGGTATCGGCGTCGCTGGCCGGGACGGGCGGTGCGGCGAGCTGGTCGGACGTCGTCTCGTCGCCCGGCGGCGCGGGGTGGAGGTCGACGCTGGTCGCGTCGCCCGCATCGGCCGTCTGGGCCGCCATGGTCGCGGTGTCGCGGCTGCGCGCATTGATCGCGGGCGGGACGCCGATCTGGGTGCGCCGCTCGCGCCGGGGCCGCTTGGGCGCATCGAGCACGACGATATCGACCTCGCCGGTGTCGGCGTCGTCGGTGTCGTCGCGGAAGCCATCGGACGGCGGCGGCGCGCCGTCGCGATCGACGACGCGGTCGTGGATCACCGCGCCGGACCCGGCGTCGTCGACGACGTCGATCATGGTGATCGGGGGGGCCGTGTCGCGCGGCGCGCCGCGAACGTCGATCCGGCCGGTCGGCGGAGCCAGCGCGTCCTCGTCGATCACGATGCGCGGCTCGTCGACATCGATCGCGCGGTCGTCGCCGGCCTTGAGGTCGACCTCGCCCGCGCGCGCCTGGAGCTCGGGCGGGTTGCTCTGGACGATCGGCCGGCGGCGGACCGGGGGAGGGCGGGGCGCGCTCAGCTCCTCGTCCTCCTCCCGCATCTCGATCATGATCATCATCGGCTCGTCGCCGTCGCCATCGTCGCCGTCGCCGTCGTCGGGTAGCGGCGGCTTGATCGACGGCGCGCGCCGCACGGGCACGCGGATCTCGCCCGAGACGCTGCGCGCCCGCGGCTTGTCCGGGGCGCCGTCGGCGACCGCCAGGCCTCCGCGCGTCGCGTCGCGCGGCTCGCTCGTGGTGACCGGCGGCGCGAGCGCTCCCGGCACCAGCGTCGGCGTGTCGGGCCCTGCCGTGGGGACCACGGGCCGCGCTGCGGCGGGTGGCGGGGTCGGTGACGGACGTGCGGCGGGTGGTGGAGTCGGTGACGGGCGGGCGGCGGGCGGCGGGGTCGGTGACGGGCGTGCGGCGGGTGGTGGGGTCGGTGACGGGCGGGCGGCGGGCGGCGGAGTCGGTGACGGGCGTGCGGCAGGTGGCGGGGTCGGCGACGGGCGTGCGGCGGGCGGCGGGGTCGGTGACGGGCGTGCGGCGGGCGGCGGGGTCGGTGACGGGCGTGTGGCGGGCGGCGCGCGATCCGGCGCGCGCGACCCGGCGGCCTCGGGGGCCGGCGTCGCGCCCGGGCGAAGCGCAGGCCCGGGCGCGGGGGCGCCCACGCTGAGCTTGGTGGGGCGGTGCGCAGCATCCGCCGGCGCGCCGGGTCGCCCGGCCGCGGCGCCCGCGGCGTCCTCCCTCGCGGTATCGGGGGCCGCGTTCACGATCCTCGGGATGGCCGCGCCGGACACGCCCATCGGCGCGGTCGATCGGCCACTTCCCGCACTCGCCTGGGCGGTCTGTGCCGCCTGCGCGGCTTGTGCCGCCTGCGCGGCCTGTGCCGCCTGCGCGGCTTGTGCCGCCTGCGCGGCTTGTGCCGCCTGCGCGGCCCGTGCCGCCTGCGCGGCTTGTGCCGCCTGCGCGGCCTGTGCCGCATGCGCGGCCTGTGCGGCCTGCGCAGCTTGTGCTGCCAGAGCGGCCTGCGCTGCCTGTGCGGCGACCAGCGGGTTGGGCCGCACGAACCCGGGCACGGTCAGCGGTGCATCGGCCTGCGCGGCCGGCGCGCTCGGCCCCCCCGCGGCGTTCGGGGTCGCCAACCCGGCCGCCTCCAGCGGGCGGAGATCGAGCTGCCCGCTGTTGGGCCGCAGCACGTCGACCGGCCCGGTCACCGGCGCCACAGCGCGGTGGCGCGTCGCATTGACCTTGCCGGTCAGGCCCTTGGCGCGCGCCGGACGGCTCGCCGCCGGCGCCGGCTTGACCAGGTCGCTCTGGGCGACCCGCAGCAGGCGCTGGCCGAGCGCGGTCACGTGGCCGTAGTAGTGCGCCAGGCACCACGCGATCTGCATCTGCGTGGCCACCGCGCGGACCACGTATGCCCCGGTGAAGAACGCGATCTCGTCGACGGCGTGGCGATCGGATGGATCGCTCATCGCCACCGTGAGGTTGTTTTCGCCGTCGAGCGACACCGGGATCGCGCGCAGCTCGATCGCCATGTCGCTCGGGATCGCCGCGACGACGTTGGGAGTCAGCCGCGCGAGCATGTTGGGATTGACCTGCGGGACCAGCAGCCGCGATCGGTAGAAGTCGGTCAGGTCATCGTCGGCAATCGCGCCGCTGGTGACCAGCTGCTCGCCGAGCGTTCCGCCGATCGCAGCGACGCGTGCGCGCGCTTCGTCCAGGGCGTTGGGGGAGACCAACCCCGAGCGGACCAGGAGCGCGCCGGCATCGTCGGCCACGGTGATTTCAGGCCACGTGGGTTCAGGTCAGGATAGAGGTCTGCCGGACGCGGACAATCCCCGGCGCCTGGGGGATCATGGGGACAGGCTGGTAGTCATGTCAACGAACCCGCGGATCTACCTGGACTTCAATGCGACTGCACCGCTGGGTGACCACGTGCGTGCGGCGATCACAGCGGCGATGGCCGAACCGGGGAACCCGTCGTCGATCCACGCCGAGGGCCGTCGGGTCCGGGACCACATCGAGCAGGCCCGCCGGCGCGTCGCGCGCCTGCTCGGCCGGCCCCGGGAGCAGGTCGTGTTCACCAGCGGCGGCACCGAGGGCAACGCGCTCGGCGTCCTGGGCCTCGCGGCGGTCGCCGAGCAGCGCGGCCTGCCGCGCGTCGTCGCCGCCGCCGCCATCGACCACCCGTCGCTGCGCGGCGCCATCGCCGCGATCGTGGCGCGCGGCTGGCAGCTCCGGCCGATCCGCGTCTCCGGCGGCGGCGCCCTGGAGGTCGGCCCCCTGGACGGCGTCGGCCTGGTCGCGCTCGCCGCGGTCAACCACGAGCTCGGCGCGATCGCAGACCCCGGGGTCATCGCCGCCGCCCGCGCCGCCGGCGCGCTGGTTCACGTCGACGCCGTCCAGGCCGCCGGCAAGCTCCCGCTGGCCGAGCTCGACGCCGACGCCCTCGCGATCTCGGCCCACAAGCTCGGCGGCCCCCAGGGCGTCGGCGCACTTGCGATCGCCCACGACGCCGGCCTGCCGCTGGTCGAGGCCGGCCACCAGGAGCGCGGCCGCCGCCCCGGCACCGAAAACACCTTGGGGATCATTGGCTTCGGCGCCGCAGCCGAAGCGGCCGACCCGGCGGCCTGGCCGGCGGTCGCGGCGCTCGGCGACCGGCTGGAGGCCGGTCTGACCGCGATCCCCGGTGTCCGCATCCACGGCACCGGCGCGCCGCGGATCGGCGGCACGATCAACGCCGGGTTCGCCGGCGCCCGCGGCGAGTCGATCGTCATCGCGCTCGATCTCGCCGGCATCGCCGCATCGACCGGCGCGGCCTGCACCTCGGGCTCGATCCAGCCGTCGCCGGTCCTGCTTGCCCTCGGCCTGCCCTCCGACCAGGCCGCCGAGGCGGTCCGGTTCAGCCTCGGCCGCACCACCACCGCCGCCGAGATCGACGCCGTGCTCGCCCGCCTGCCGGCCATCATCGAGCGCGCCCGCGCCCACCGCGGCTGAGCGCGGGGATCGCGTGCCGTGTTGTCCGGATCCGCGCGGTGGGGTACTTGTTAAGGTAGGCTGCGCTAGCTCGTCATGGCAAACGTCGACATCTACCGAGGACGCGATCCGCGCGACGTGCCGACCTACAGCATCCGCGAGGCGGCGAGCTACATGCGGCTGCCTCCGACGACGTTGCGCGAGTGGGTGAGCGGGCCTGCGCGCGTGATCCAGCTCGGCGGCGGGCGGTCGCCGTTGCTGTCGTTCTGGAACCTGGTCGAGGCATATGTCCTGGCCGCGTTGCGCCGGCGCCATCAGGTCCCGCTCCAGCGTGTGCGCAAGGCCCTGCGCTTCCTCGAGCGTGAGCTCGAGACCGAGCGGCCGCTGATCGAGCAGGAGTTCCTGACCGACGGTCTCGATCTGTTCGTCGACTACTACGGCAAGCTCGTCAATGCCTCGCGCGCCGGCCAGACCGAGATCCGCTCGCTGCTCGAGGCGTCACTGCAGCGCGTCGAGCGCGACCCCAGGGGACTCGCCGAGCGCCTGTTCCCGTGGGCGCGCGAGCCCGGCGAGCCGCGCGAGGTCGAGCTCGACCCGCGTCGTGCGTTCGGCAAGCTCGTCATCGCGGGGACCGGGATTCCCACGGCGGTCATCGCCGAGCGCCTGCGCGCCGGGGATACGCTGGAGCACCTGGCCAGGGACTACCACTTGGTGCTCGATCAGGTCGGAGCGGCACTGCGGTGGGAGCTGGGTGCGCAGGTCGGTGTCCAGGTCCACTGACGCTCCACTGACGTTCTTCGTCGATCGATCGCTTGGTGCGCACGATGTCCCCGACGCACTGCGAGCCGCCGGCGCCCGCGTGGAGATCCACGACGATCACTTTGCGCCGGATACACCGGACACCGCCTGGCTCGTCGAGGTCGGTGCTCGCGGCTGGGTCGTCCTCACCAAGGACATCCGGATCCGACGCCATCCTCTGGAGCTGCAGGCCCTGCTCGGTGCGAACGTCGCCGCGTTCATGGTCACGGCCACGGATCTCACCGGCGCCGATATGGGACGTCTCCTCGCCGCGGCGATTCCGAAGCTCACCACGCTCATCAGAAGCCGCGCCCGTCCGTTCATCGCGACCGTCACGCGACAAGGGCAGGTCACGCTCATTCAGGGCGGCGAGCGCCGCGGCGGGATCCGGAGGTCGTAGTGTCATCGCCCGCAGGCTCGAAGGACGCGTCGCTGGAGCGGCTGGTTCGCCACGTCGTGGAGGTGATGAATCCGCTGGAGGTGTGGCTGTTCGGGAGTCGAGCCGAGAACCGGGCGCGACCGACGAGCGACTACGATCTCCTCGTCGTGGTGCCGGATGGCACACCCGAGTCCGAGCTCGATCCAGTGCGGGCCTGGCGGCTCGGGTGGGAGGTGCAGGTGACCGCCGACATCATCCCGTGCACGCGCAGCGAGTTCGACGAGGAGAAGCACGAGGTCGATTCGCTGCGGAGAGCGGCCGTGCTGCGTGGTCGCAGGGTCCACGGACATCGCCGCAATGAGCTCGGCACGGCGTAACTGGTTGAACCGGACGGCGTCGGGACGTGCGCCGGCGCCGTCCGGGCGGTCGCTTGACGGGTTCGGGAGCGGCGGGGTATCCCCACGCCATGCGTGACGTGGTGATCGTCGGTGCCGTGCGCACCGCCATCGGAAGCTTTCTCGGCTCGCTTGCACAGGTCCCGGCCACGAAGCTGGGCGCGACCGCGATCAGGGCCGCCATCGAGCGCGCCGGGGTCGCTCCCGGCGACGTCGGGCTGGTCCACATGGGCATGGTGCTGCCGGCGGGAGTGGGGCAGGCGCCCGCGCGGCAGGCGGCGCTCGGCGCGGGGCTGCCGCCGAGCGTGCCGTGCGTGACGGTGAACAAGGTGTGCGGCTCGGGGCTCGAGGCGGTGATGGGCGCGGCGCGCGCGATCGCGGCGGGCGAGACCGAGATCGCGGTGGCCGGCGGGATGGAGTCGATGTCGAACGCCCCGCACCTGGTCCGCGGGCTGCGCGGCGGCGTGAAGATGGGCGCGCTCGACACGGTCGACTCGATGGTGCACGACGGGCTGTGGGACCCGTACTCCAACCAGCACATGGGCAACTGCGCCGAGCTGTGCGCCAAGGACAAGGGGATCCCGCGCAGCGTGCAGGACGAGCACGCGGCCGAGAGCTACCGGCGCGCGCAGGACGCGATCAAGCAGGGGCACTTCAAGCCCGAGATCGTTGCGGTCAAGGTCGCGGACCCGGAGAACAAAGGCGGCGAGATCAGCGTCGAGACCGACGAGGAGCCCGGCCGCGGCAACATCGACAAGCTGCCCGGGCTGCGGGCGTCGTTCCAGAAGGACGGCACGGTGACCGCGGGCAACGCGTCGTCGCTCAACGACGGCGCGGCGGCGGTGGTGCTGATGAGCGCCGACGAGGCGAAGCGGCGCGGGGCCAAGGTCCTGGCGCGGCTGGTCGCGAGCGGCTACCACGCCCAGGCGCCCGAGTGGTTCACCACCGCGCCGGCGCCGGCGATCAAGAACGCGCTGGCCCGCGCGAAGTGGGACGCCAGGCAGGTCGACCTGTGGGAGATCAACGAGGCGTTCTCGGTCGTGTCGGTGGCCAACAACCGGCTGCTCGAGCTCGATCCGGCCAAGGTCAACGTGTGGGGCGGCGCGGTCGCGCTCGGCCACCCGATCGGCGCGTCGGGGGCGCGCATCCTGGTGACGCTGCTGCACGCGATGGCGGCGCGCGGCGCGAAGACCGGCGGCGCGTCGCTGTGCATCGGCGGCGGCGAGGGCATCGCGCTCCTGGTGGAGCGGCCGTAGATGGCGGCCGTCCAGCGGATCGGCGTGGTCGGCGCCGGCCAGATGGGGCAGGGCATCGCCCAGGTCGCGGCGCAGGCCGGGCTCGAGGTCCTGATCGTCGATGCGGCCGCTGACTTCGCGCAGGCCGGCGTCGCCAAGATCAAGAAGCAGCTCGACCGGCTGGTCGAGAAGGCCAAGCTCGACGCCGCGGCGCGCGACCAGACCCTGGCCCGGCTGCGGGCGGGCGAGGCGCTGCGCGACCTGGTGCCGTGCGACGTGGTGATCGAGGCCGCGCCGGAGCGCGAGGAGCTCAAGCTCCAGATCTTCAAGAGCCTGGGCGAGCTCTGCAAGGACGAGGCGATCCTGGCGTCGAACACGTCGTCGATCTCGATCACGAAGATCGCCGCGGCGTCGGGCCGGCCCGACCGGGTGATCGGCATGCACTTCATGAACCCGGTGCCGGTGATGAAGCTGGTCGAGATCGTGCGCGGCCTGCCGACCAGCCAGCAGACCTACGACACCGTGGTCGAGCTCGCGCGCCGGTTCGGCAAGACGACGATCGGGGCGCGCGACATCCCGGGGTTCATCGTCAACCGCATGCTGATCCCGCTGCTCAACGAGGCCTGCTACGGGCTGTACGAGGGGCTGGGCACGGCGGCGGACATCGACACCGGGGTGCGGCTCGGGCTCAACCACCCGATGGGGCCGCTCGAGCTGTCCGACCTGATCGGTCTCGACACCTGCCTGGCGATCGCCGAGGTGCTGCACCGCGAGCTCGGCGACGACAAGTACCGGCCCTGCCCGCTGCTCCGGCAGTACGTCGCCGCCTGCTGGCTCGGCAAGAAGGTCGGCCACGGGTTCTACGAGTACGATGCGCAGGGTCAGAAGAAGGCCTGAAGAGGTGTCGAACCATGCCGCTGCGGCATGGTTCGATACCTCGGAAGTCGCGAGTCTTCGAGCGACGATTCCGTACAGGTTGTCGCCGGTTACGGCGACAGACCGATCGAAAGAGGACGTGGCGACAAGCCGACGAAGTCGGCTTTGTTCGACACGTCCTGAGTCCGGTGCGCCCGGGACGGCCAGATCCGGCCAACCATGACCGAGCCGTGACCCGCGCCCTTCCCGCGCCGGTACGCGCTCGGCAACAGTGAAGGCACCCATGAGCTACGAGACATTCGAGACCCTCCAGGTCGCAGTCGACGGCGCTCTGGCGACCGTGACGATCGCGCGCGAGGCGGCGCTCAACGCGCTGTCCTCGAAGGTGATCGCCGAGCTGACCGCGGCGTGCGGCGAGCTGGAGGTGTCCACCGACGTGCGCGCGGTGATCGTGACCGGCGCGGGCAAGGCGTTCGTCGCCGGCGCCGACATCGCCGAGATGCGCGAGCTGTCGCCGCGCCAGGCCCAGGCGTTCGCCGGGATGGGCGGCGCGCTGGCGGCGGCGATCGAGGGCTCGGAGAAGCCGTGGATCGCGGCGGTCAACGGGTTCGCGCTCGGCGGCGGCTGCGAGCTGGCGATGGCGTGCGACTTCATCCACGCCTCGGATCAGGCGAAGTTCGGCCAGCCCGAGGTCAAGCTCGGCATCATCCCGGGGTTCGGCGGCACCCAGCGGCTCGCCCGCCGGGTCGGCATCGCCAAGGCCAAGGAGCTGTGCATGACCGGCGACATGATCGACGCCGCCGAGGCGCTGCGGATCGGGCTCGCCGACGCGGTGTGGCCGGCGGCCGAGCTGATGGCCAGGGTCCGGGACGTCGCCGGGCGGATCGCCGCCAACGGGCCGCTCGCGGTCGCCGAGGTCAAGCGCCTGGTCCAGCTCGGCCAGTCGACGACGCTGGACCACGCGCTGGCGCTCGAGCAGCAGAGCTTCGGCCTGCTGTTCTCGACCGCCGATCAGCGCGAGGGCATGTCGGCATTCCTCGCCAGGCCGCGGCGCGCCGCGCAGTTCAAGGGGCAGTGACATGAACCTCGCACCGACCGAAGATCAGCTCGCCGTCCAGCGCACCGCGCGCGAGTTCGCGACCAGCGAGGTGCTGCCCCGCGCCGCCGAGATCGACCGCGAGCACCGCCACCCCGCCGAGCTGGTCAAGCGCATGGCCGAGCTCGGCTTCCTGGGGATCGCCGTCCCCGAGGCGCACGGCGGGGCGGGGTTCGACCACATCTCGTACGTGCTCGCGATGGAGGAGATCTCGCGAGCGTGCGCGTCGACCGGCGTGATCATGAGCGTCAACAACTCGCTGGTGTGCGATCCGCTGGTCCGCTACGCGACCGAGGCGCAGAAGCAGCAGTGGCTGGTGCCGCTCGCGTCCGGCGCGCTGCTCGGCTGCTTCGCGCTGAGCGAGCCCGAGGCCGGCAGCGACGCGGCGGCGCAGAGGACCACGGCCGAGCGCGACGGCGACGGCTGGGTGATCAACGGGACCAAGAACTGGATCACCAACGGCCCGGTCGCCGACGTCTGCATCCTGTTCACGATGAACGACCGGGCGGCCGGCCACCGCGGCATCACCGCGTTCATCCTGCCGATGAAGGCCCAGGGTGTGCGGTGCGGCCCGCCCGACGACAAGCTCGGGATCCGCGGCAGCAAGTCGTCGCAGATCTTCCTCGACGACGTCCGGCTGCCGGGCGACGCGCTGCTCGGCGAGGTCGGGGGCGGGTTCAAGATCGCGATGTCGACGCTCGACGGCGGCCGGATCGGAATCGCGGCCCAGGCGATCGGCATCGCGCGCGCCGCGCTGGAGGACGCGCTCGGCTACGCCAACCAGCGCCGGACGTTCGGCAAGCCGATCGCACAGCACCAGGCGATCGCGTTCAAGCTCGCCGACATGGCGACCGAGATCGACGCTGCGCGGCTGCTCGCGCTGCGCGCCGCCTGGCTCAAGGACCACAAGCACCCGTACGGCAAGGAGGCGGCGATGGCCAAGCTGTACGCGTCCGACGTCGCCAACCGCGCGGCGCGCGAAGGGATCCAGATCTTCGGCGGCAACGGCTACGTCACCGAGTTCCCGGCCGAGCGCCACTTCCGCGACGCCAAGATCACCGAGATCTACGAGGGCACGAGCGAGATCCAGCGCCTGGTGATCGCCGGCTACCTGTCGAAGGGAGGCTGAGGATGACACCCGGGAACGGCACAGCTTGGTTGCCGGCGGCGCTGGCGGCGGTCCTCCTCGTCGGCTGCGGTGGCGGCCCGCGCGCCGACACCACCCCGCCGCCGGCCGGGGGCGGCGAGGCGCAGGCCGGCCCGGCAGGCCAGGGCGGTGACGCCGGCGACGCGGTGCCGCCGGACAAGATCGACGAGATCAACCGCCAGCTCGGCCGCAAGCGCGCGGTGATGTCGCGCTGCCTGGCGATCGCGGTCGACAACAAGGAGCTGCCCAGGAATGCGCGGGGCAAGGTCACGGTCGAGATCGTGATCTCGCCGTCGGGCACGGCCGACGCGGTGAAGGTCGTCCGCGCCAACCTCGAGTCGAAGATGCTGGACGACTGCATCGTCGGCCACATCAAGGAGATCGCGTTCCCGCAGCTGCCCCGGTCGTTCGAGACGTCGTACACCTACGGGTTCGAGGCGATGTGATGCGGCGCGGCGCCGGCCGTCGCCCCGTTCTCTGGGCGCCGGCCGCCGCGCCCGCCGTCGCCCCGTTCTCCGGGCGCCGGACCGCGCCGGATCCACGGGGCGAAATCGCCGAGCTTGCGGTACGGTACCGACCTTCCTGATGGATTTCGATCTCTCCGAAGAGCAGCTCCTGATCCAGCGGACCGCGCGCGACGTCGCCGAGCGCGTGCTCGCGCCCCGCGCCGCCGCGCGCGATGTGTCGTACGAGTTCCCGCTCGCCGAGCTGCGCGAGCTCGGCCGGCTCGGTCTGCTCGGCATCGCGGTGCCCGAGGCGCTGGGCGGCGCGGCGGCCGGCACGGTGGCGTACTCGCTCGCGATGCAGGAGCTGGCGCGCGCCGACGCCTCGGTGGCGGTCGCGACCTCGGTCACCAACATGGTCGCCGAGCTGATCGCGATGCGCGGCAGCCCGGCGCTGGCCGCCGCGTGGGTGCCGCGCCTGGTATCCGGCGAGCTGGTGTGCGGCGCGTTCGCGCTCAGCGAGCCCGACGCAGGCTCCGATCCGGCCGCGATGCGCACGGTCGCGGCCCGGGTCGCCGGCGGCTGGCAGATCACGGGCACCAAGCAGTGGATCACCAGCGGTGATCGCGCCGGGTGCCTGGTGGTGTGGGCGGTGACCGAACCCGGGGCCGGCCACAAGGGCATCACCGCGTTCGTCGTGCCCGGCCAGGCGCCCGGGATCAGCGCGGCGCGGCTCGAGGACAAGCTCGGGCTGCACGGCTCGTCGACCGCGCAGCTGGTGCTCGACCGGGTCGCGGTCGGCGACGACGCCGTGCTCGGTCAGGCCGGCGCCGGCTTCGCGCTGGCGATGATCGCGCTCGACGGCGGGCGGATCGGCATCGCGTCGCAGGCGATCGGCATCGCGCGCGGGGCGCTCGAGGCGGCGCTGCGCTACGCCGGCGAGCGCCGGACGTTCGGTCAGCCGATCGTCCAGCACCAGGCGGTCGGCGCGATGCTCGCCGACGCGGCGACCTGGCTCGACGCCGCGACGCTGATGGTGCTGCGCGCGGCGTACCTCAAGCAGACCGGGCAGCCGTTCTCGCAGCAGGCCGCGATGGCCAAGCTGTTCGCGACCGAGCACGCCTGGAAGATCTGCGACATCGCGCTGCAGGTCCACGGCGGCTACGGCTACGTCCGCGACTTCCCGGTCGAGCGCGCGCTGCGCGACGTCCGGGTGACCCGCATCTACGAAGGCACGAGCGAGATCCAGCGGCTCGTCATCGCACGCAATCTCCTGAGGTGATATGTCCGATCGCAAGCTCCGCATCCTCGTCGCAAAACCCGGGCTCGACGGCCACGACCGCGGCGCCAAGGTGGTCGCCCGCGCGCTGGCCGACGCGGGCTACGAGGTGGTGTACACCGGGCTGCACCAGACGCCCGAGATGATCGCCGCCGCGGCGGTCCAGGAGGCGGTCGACGCCGTCGGCCTGTCGATCATGTCCGGGGCGCACATGACGCTGTTCCCGGCCGTGATCGAGGCGCTCAGGGCGCGCGGCGCCGGCGATGTCGTGGTGTTCGGCGGCGGCATCGTGCCCAGGGACGACCTGCCGAAGCTCGAGCAGATCGGGGTCGCGAAGATCTTCACGCCGGGCGCCAGCACGCACGAGATCATCGACTGGGTCGAGTCGTACCTGCGGCCCAAGGTCGCATGAACCGGCGGCGGGCCGCGCTTGCCGCGTGGGCCGGCGCTGCGGTCACGGGACTCGTGGTGCTGGCGTGTGGGGCTGCTCCGCCGGCGCCGGTCGCGGGGCCGCACGACGTGCCGCGAGGCGGCGGCGCCCCGGCGAGCCCGGGTGCGGTACCGCCGGACCGGGCGAACCAAGCGCCGGCCGGAGCGGACAGCCAGGCAGCGCAGGAAGCGCGGCTGGCCGCGATCCAGAAGGCGATGAACGAGCTCGACAGGGCCGCGCACGAGTGCTGGGCGGTGGCGGCGACCGAGCGGTTCGACATCGCCGGCGAGATCGCGCTGCAGATCGACATCGCCGCGCCGCCGGCACCGACCGGCGCGTCGGTGGTGCGCGACACCGCCCGCAACGCGAAGCTGTCGGCGTGCCTGGTCCAGCTGATGGCGGCGTACCGCTGGGCACCGCCGCTGTACGGCCAGGCGATCCAGCTGCCGTTCCGGTTCCGCGCACCGGATGGCCAGAACACGATCGACCGCGCGCTGGTGGCATGGGTCGGCCAGGCCGGGGTGTCGGTCGCGGTGCTGCTCGACGAGGCCAGCACCGGCAGCGCCGCGGCGTCGATGTTCGAGCTCGCGCTCGCCGACCGCTGGACGACCGGGCTGCGCCGGGCCGAGCGCGCCGAGCTGTGGTACTTCCTGGCGGCCGGCGTGATCAGCACGCCGGACGTCGACTACCCCGTCGCCGCCGGCGACATGATGTACGTCCCGCGCGGCGGGGCGCGCGGGATCGCCGCGACCGCGGGCGAGCTCCATGCGATGGTCGTGATGGCGCCCGGCGGCCGGGAGGGCGCGGCGCGGGCCGGGGCGCTGCCGACGCCGGGGTGGACCCGGGGCGGCTCGCAGCCGAAACCTCTCGTGATCTTGCCGGCCTCGGCCGCCAGGTCCGACGGCCTCGCGCTGCGGTACGCCGGCGCGGCCGAGCTCCCCGACCGGACGTTCTCGGCCGCGGTCGTGACGGTGCCGGCCGGCGCCGCCCTTGCCGAGCACGTCCACGCCGGCGAGGCCGAGCTACTCTACGTCCTGGCCGGCGAGGGGACGCTGACCGTCGACGGCGTCGCGCTACCCGTGACTGCGACCTCGGTGGTGCAGATCCCGAGGAATACCCGGCACGCGTTCATGGCCACGAGCGCATTCCGCGCGGTACAGATCTTCACCCCCGCGGGCTCCGAGCAGCGGGTCCAGGTGCACCCGTGACGTCCCCCACCGACCGCGCGGAATCGACGGAATCGACGGAATCGATCGAATCGAGCGAGCGGATCGATCGGATCGATCGGCTGCTCGCGGGCGACGTCCGCACCGGGGCGCGGCTGATGCGCGATCTCGACGACCGCCGGCCCGAGGCGATCGCGCTGCTCAAGCGCGTGTTCGCGCACACCGGCAAGGCGTACATCGTCGGTATCACCGGCAATCCGGGCGCGGGCAAGTCCACCGTGGTCGACGCGCTGATCGCGCACTACCGCGCGGCGGGCGAGCGAGTCGGCGTGGTGTGCGTGGATCCGACCTCGCCGTTCTCGGGCGGCGCGATCCTCGGCGACCGGATCCGCATGCAGCGCCACGCGCTCGATCCGGACGTGTTCATCCGCAGCCTGGCGACCCGCGGCCACCTCGGCGGCCTGTCGCGCTCGACGTTCGACGTCGTGCACGTGCTCGACGCGATGGGGTTCGACCGGATCCTGATCGAGACCGTCGGGGTCGGCCAGGACGAGGTCGACGTGATGCGCGCCGCGCACACCACCGCCGTCGTCACCGTGCCGGGCCTGGGGGACGACATCCAGGCCATCAAGTCGGGCCTGCTCGAGGTCGCCGACGTGCTGGTGGTCAACAAGGCCGACCGCGAGGGCGCCGACCGCACCGAGCGCGACCTGCTCCACATGCTCGACCTGCGGGCCAGCGGCGAGCGCAAGGAGGTCGAGGTCGTGCGCACGATCGCCACCCGCGGCATGGCCGACGGCTCCGGCATCGCCGAGCTGGCCGGCGCGATCGAGCGCCATCGCGGGCGCGCCTGGTCCGGCCCGGCGGCGCTGGAGCGCGCCAGGGCCCGTGCCGGGGCGCACGTGGCCGAGCTCGTGCGGGCCCTGCTCGCCGACCGGGTCGCGCGCTCGCTGGCCGCCCGGGGCGGGCTGGCCGAGGTCGCCGAGGCGGTCGTCGAGCGCCGGACCGACCCGTGGAGCGCCGCCGAGCAACTGGTCGACGCGCTGTGATCACACCTGAGGCAAGTCCGCTGTAGGTGTAACTGCGGTCACGCGGCCGCTGGTTTCGGCCGCCGCGGTTCGCGCCAGTGCTACAATGATACGACCTAGGCTATCGAGGTTCTTATGCTTTGTCTTAATGCGCACCTGGCGGCGGCGGTGCTGGGGGGCAGCCTGATTGCGGGCTGCGGGCTGATCAGCTCCGACGTGACCAACTTTGATCTGATGCTCCCCGACAAGAAGTTCACGATCGACGCCAGCGGGTGGCAGGTCGACGCCAACAAGACCCCGTTCAACAACGGCACGCTCGCATCCGTGCCGTGCAGCTCGATGCCGAGCGGGTGCAGCATGGCGGTCGCGCAGGCGTGCGCGAGCGATTGCTCGGCCACGTGCGACACCGCCGCCAACTCCTGCATGCTATCGCTCGACGTCAGCCGGCCGCTCAAGGTCGACCTGCTCACCGATCAACCGGATCTCAAGACGATCAACGACCAGCCGGTGATCAAGGTGTCGATCGACAGCGTGACCTACGCGGTCACGGCCAACAGCCTCGACGTCGACACCCCGGCGATCGACGTCTACGTCGCCCCGATCTCGGCGCTCAAGCCGACCGATCCGCAGGCCAAGCTGATCGGCACGATCCCCGCGATCCAGAACATGACGACGTCCGACTTCCAGGCGCTGGAGTTCACGCCGACCGGCAAGGCCGCCCTGATCAACATCATGAGCACGTTCAAGACCCCGTTCAACGTGCTGGTCGCCTCGTCGCTGGTGGTCCGCGCCGGACAGATGCTGCCCACCGGCAAGCTCGACGCCGTGGTCCGCATCCGGGGCCACGCCGGCCTGTAGGCGGCTCAGAGCCACCAGCCGGCGACGTCGAGCGGGACATCGCCGAACGGCTCGATGCGCGCCTCGTGCTCGTCGCCGTACACCCCGAGCTCCAGCCAGTGCTCGGACTCCAAGCGGTAGGCGGTCACCGTCCGCGCCGCCAGGTCGACCAGCCAGTGGTGCGCGACGCCGACCTTTGCGTAGTACGGCTTCTTGACGAGCAGATCATGCCGGCGCGTGGTCGGTGACAGGATCGCGCACACCCAGTCCGGGACAACGTTGATCGCCGCGTCCTCCGGAATCACGGGGAGGCGCTCGCGTCGCCAGCCGGCGATGTCGGGTGCGATCTCGGGGGTATTGGGCAGCTCGATCCCTGGTTCGGGGAGGATCCACCAGCCACCGGCTCCACTTCGCCCGCGATCGAACGGTCCCCGCAAGTCGCTGCCGATCGCCAGCCCGGTTCGCTGGTGCCGCCCGCGAGGCCGCGTCATCGTGTACAGCACCCCCTCGATGATCTCGCCCTTGATGTGGGCGGGCAGTGCGCCGAGATCCGCCAGGGTGGGGATGCGGTGGGCCGGCTGCGTCACGAGATCAGGATACCGCAGATCCACGGAGCGCCCCCGTCTGGCTTCAGGGCCGGCGAGCGTACCGGGCGCGCCGCGTGCGATGAACCCGCTGCAGCGTCGGTGCCGCCTTGTGGCGCGACTTGTCGACGAAGCTGTGGGCGACCGCCCACACGAAGCCGCAAGCGCGCGTCGCGCTAGGCGATCCGTGCTGGCACGCGCGATGAACTATGCCGGCCTGTAGGCGCCATCTCGCGATGGCGACCACCGAGATCCTCCTCGACGGAATGATCGCGGTCCGCGTGCTGCCGGATCGCGATCGCTCCGGGGAGGTGCTCGATCAGGAGGCCACCATGAAGTCGCAGTTGCGTTGCATCTTGTTCGCGTTGATCGCGTTCCCCGCGTGCGGCGGCGAGCACGCGGCGCCGAGCGCGTCGAAGCCGGTCACCGCTGCACCGGCCGCACCGCCGGCGGTGATCGCTGCCCCCGAGCCGGTGGCACCGCCGGTGATGCCGGCGCCGGTGCCGGCCGCGGTCGATCCGGTCGCACCGCCGCTGGTCGCGCCGGCGACCTACGCCGAGGCGCTCGCGCAGGGCAAGGCCGCCGAGGCCGGCGGAGACCACGCGCGGGCCCGCCAGCTGCTCGAGGCGGCGGTCAAGCTCGACAGGAAGGCTACCGAGCCGCACCTCGAGCTGGCGCGCGTGTTCATCGCGACCGGCGAGCGCGGCCTCGCGGTCGCCGCGGCGCACAGGGCGATCAAGCTCGCGCCGGAGTCGAGCACCGCGTACAACACGCTCGGCCGCGCCGAGCTCGCCCGGTTCAACTACGACGCCGCGGTCGACGCGTTCGTGCATGCCGTCGAGCTCAACCCCGACAACGCGTGGGCGTGGAACAACCTCGGCTTCACCCACCTGCAGCGCAAGCACTACCGCGAGGCGGTCGACGCGCTGGTCGAGGCGACGGCGCGGCCGGGCGCCGAGGGCTACATGTGGAACAACCTCGGCACGGCGTACGAGCAGCTCGATCTGCTCGACGATGCGCGCGCGGCGTTCGACGCCGGCGGCAAGCTCGGCTCGAAGGAGGCGCTCGCGAGCCGCAAGCGCCTGCAGGGCGTCCAGACGATCGTCGTGAAGGCCGAGCCGGCCCGGCAGGGCAGCGCGGCGCGGCCCGTCGAGAACGAGGGCTACGATCGCGCCGAGCCGATGCCGCCGGTGCCGGCGCCGGAGGCGGCGGTCGATGGCGCGGAGGTGCCCGAGGCCCCGGCGGTCGATGGCGCGGAGGCGCCCGAGGCCCCGGCGGTCGACGAGATCCGGCCTGCTGCGGTGCCCGTGGTCGAGGCGCCCGTGGTCGAGGCGCCCAAGGCCGACGCACCCAAGGCCGACGCACCCAAGGCCGACGCACCCAAGGCCGACGTGCCCAAGGCCGATACGGTCAAGGCCGAGGTGCCCAAGGCCGATCCGGAGAAGGCCGCCCCATCGAGCCTGTGACCGCGCGTTCAGGGCGTGAGGAACGCCGCGCCGATGTGGCCGACCTTGACGTAAATCAGCGCGCCCTCGGCCTCGGTGTACGGGTTGTGCTTGCTCCCCGGCGGGTTGCGCAGCCAGCTGTGCGCGGGGTAGTCCCCGAGCTCGTCCGAGAACACGCCATCGATCACGAAGATCTCCTCGCCGCCGGGATGCACGTGCGGATGGAACCGCGTGTGCGGCGCCCAGCGCACCAGCGAGGTCTCGATCCCGTCGTACGCGTGCAGCGGCATCACCGACAGCCCGGGCGCCACGCCCGGACGCCACGGCGCCGTGCGCGTGTCGAGCCGGACCTGCTCGGTGTCGCCCGCGGTGAACTGCCAGAGCTTGACCAGGATCACGCAGCCCTCGACCGAGAACGGCGCGTGCGACGAGCCGGGCGGGCTGCGCAGGTAGCTACCCGGCGGATAGTCGCCGGTCTCGTCCGAGAACACGCCGTCGAGCACGAGGATCTCCTCGCCACCCCCGTGGACGTGGCGCGAGAACCGCGAGCCGGGCACGTAGCGCACCACGCTGGTCGCGCGTGCGATCTCGCCGCCGACCCGGTCGAGCATCCGGCGCTCGACGCCGGCCAGCGGCGACGGGGTCCAGGCCGCGTCGGCGGCGAGCGAGACCGCGCGCCGGGTGAAGTCGTCGTGGAGGTTGAACGTCGCGGCGGTCGCCATGGCTCGCTCCCTGGGTCGAGACTAGCGCATCTTCTGGCGACCCACACGCCGGCAGCGGAGCGAACGGTGACGGGCACCGCTACAGGTCGAGCTTGATCCGATGCCCCGTGGGCAACACCGCGGTGAGCTCGAGCTCGGCATCGAGAGCCTGCGCGTACCTGCGGAGCGTCGACAGCCGGAGGTCGTCGCGTTGCTCGACCCGTGAGATCTCGCTCTGGTCCATGCCGCTCGCAGTCGCGAGCTCCTCCTGCGTCTTACCTGCCGCTTCGCGGAGCGCACGCAACGGCAGCTTGCGATCTTTGCGAAGACCGCGGCCCAGGATCCGAGCCTTCTTGAGATCGAGCTCGGGCATATCGTCGAGCGATGCCTGGCCAGGGTGCTTCATCTTGACGGCCTTGCTCATAGAACGACTCCTCCGCGCTGGTCGCTGTGCGGGCGCTGATGATGCGATCGCGTTGTCCGCGCACGACGTGCACGACGAACAGGATGCGGGTTTGTCTTGACATGCCGATCGCCATGAGGCGCTCCTCGTCGGCGGACTCGATCTCGAAGTCGCTGCTGGGCCTCGGGCCCCACCTGACGCGCACCGCGCAGATCCCGGCGGTGGTCGCCATGCGCTACGAGATCGCCGACCCGGAGGCCACCGACGGCGAAGGTCCGGAATCGCCTCCTCTCAACGTGCGCACCGAAGTCGGCGCCTTCATCGCCGGGTGCAGCAAGCACGCAGCCTTGGAAGCGCATCACGCTGCGATGGAAGCTGCTCGCCTCCGCGCTCCACAAGCTTCCGAGGTTGCCGAGCAAGATCACGTGCCCTCCTCATCCGTGCCAGCATCGTCGTTGATCGACCGTGCACGGGCATCTGCGAAGCGGGGTGCCGCCGAGGTCACCGAGCAACTTCGACGACTGCGTGACCAGGGAAAGATCGATGACAACGGCAGCATCCTGGTCGCATGGCCGGACGACATGAACGCCGGCTCGTCCACGGACCTTTGACGTCTCGCGATGAAGCCCGAGATGATCGTGATCGCGGGCCCGTCGGGCAGCGGCAAGTCGCACGCGGCGGGCCGGGCGGGTCACGCCGCGAGTGGTCGACGATCTGCGCGCGGCGCTCGCGTATCTGCTCGAGCTCTGATCCGCTCGCGAACGGCCTCCTCGTCACCGCACCGGGTGGTACTCGCCGAACCGCTTGCGCATGACGTCGGCGATCTCGCCGACGGTGGCCAGCGCCTTGACCGCGCCGAGGATCGGCACGACCAGGTTGGCGGTGCCGGCCGTCGCGTCGTCGAGCGCGGTCAGCGCGCGGGTGACCTCGGCGGCGTTGCGCCGGGCGCGCAGCGCGGCGACCCGGCGGACCTGATCGGCCTCGAGCGCGGGGTCGACGGTGGCGACCGGGACCGAGGTGTCCTCGGCGACGACGAAGTCGTTGACGCCGACGATGATGCGCTGGTTGGCCTCGACCGCGCGCTGGTGCTCGTAGGCGCGGCGCTCGATCTCGCGCTGCGGGAAGCCGTGCTCGATCGCGCGGACCATGCCGCCGAGCTCCTCGATCTTCGCGAGGTACTCGCCGGCGCGGCGCTCGATCTCGGCGGTCAGCGCCTCGACCGCCCATGATCCGCCGAGCGGATCGATGAAGTCGGCGACGCCGGACTCGTGGCCGACGACCTGCTGGGTGCGCAGCGCGATCCGCGCGGACTCCTCGGTCGGCAGGCCGAGCGCCTCGTCGTAGCTGTTGGTGTGCAGCGACTGGGTGCCGCCCAGCACGGCGGCGAGCGCCTGCAGGGTGACGCGGGCGACGTTGACCAGCGGCTGCTGGGCCTGGAGCGTGACGCCCGCGGTCTGGCTGTGGAACCGCAGCATCTGGCTCTTGGGGTTCCTGGCGCCGAACCGCTCGCGCATGATGTTCGCCCACAGCGCGCGGGCGGCGCGGAACTTGGCGATCTCTTCGATGAAGTTGTTGTGGACGTTGAAGAAGAACGACAGCCGGGGCGCGAAGTCGTCGACGTCGAGCCCGGCGGCGAGCGCGGCCTCGACGTAGGCGATGCCATCGCCGAGGGTGAACGCGACCTCCTGGACCGCGTCCGAGCCGGCCTCGCGGATGTGGTAGCCGCTGATCGACACCGTGTTCCACTGCGGGATCTCGCGGCTGCAGTAGGTGAAGGTGTCGGTGATGAGGCGCATCGAGCCGGCGGGCGGATAGATGTACGTGCCGCGCGCGATGTACTCCTTGAGGATGTCGTTCTGGATCGTGCCGCGCAGGTCCCGGGCGGACGCGCCCTGGTCCTCGCCGACCGCCTGGTAGAGCGCGAGCAGGGTCGCCGCGGTGGCGTTGATCGTCATCGAGGTCGAGACCTCGGCGAGCGGGATGCCGTCGAACAGGACGCGCATGTCCTCGAGCGAGTCGATCGCGACGCCGACCCGGCCGACCTCGCCGCGCGCCATCGGGTGATCGGAGTCGCGGCCCATCTGGGTCGGCAGGTCGAACGCGACCGACAGGCCCTTGCCGCCCTGGGCGAGCAGGTACTTGTAGCGCCGGTTGGACTCCGCGGCGGTGCCGAACCCTGCGTACTGCCGCATCGTCCACAGCTGGCCGCGGTACATCGTCTCCTGCACGCCGCGGGTGAACGGGAACTGGCCGGCGGGGTCGGGCGGGGTGGCCGGCGCGTCGGCCGGCCCGTAGCTGCCCTGGATCTCGATGTCGGCGTCGGTCGCAAACCGGGCCTTGCGGAGCTTGGGGGAGCGAGGCTTGCCGTCTGGATCTCGGGGCACGTTCCGGGTGTAGCGCAGATCCGCTATCCTCGTCGTGATGAGAACGCTGGTGGCGCTCGTGTTCATCGCCGGGGTCGCGGCGGTGGCGGTCGGCCTGGCGCGCACGCCGACCGTGGCCGACGGACGGGTGATCGCGGCGGAGGTCCTCGAGGACGTTCGCAAGGACGGGGTGGCCACGGTGGAGTGCGACCCGGCGATCCCGATCGGGGTGCGCGGGGCGACGTTCCGGTGCGTCGCCACCCTGACCGACGGCGCGACCCAGGTCGTCGACTTCACGCTGACGCCGGACGGCCACCGCGAGGCCAAGCCGCAGCCCCCGACCCGGGGGCCGGGGGCGCGGAAGCCGGCGGCGGGCGATCCATGGGCGGAGAGGCCGTGATATAGCGAGCCCGGAATGCCGAACTACGCGAAGTTGCACGATCTCATCAGCCATCGCGTCTCCATCGAGTACGACACCGGCGCGCGCGTCACCGGGTACCTGGCGTCCTGTCAACCGAGCTCGGGGCCGGTCGAGTTCGTGGTGCTGTCGGACGCCAAGCTGATCGACTCGCAGGGCCGCGTGCTGCGCGAGACCGGCGAGCTGGCGATGTGTCCCAACATGCTGACCTCGATCGCGATCGACGAGGGGCCGCGCGGCCGCGACCTCAAGTAGCGCTACGCGCCGATCCGGCCGCCGAATCGCGCGACCAGCGCGTCGTCGTGCTCGTCGGCGTAGGTCGTCACGCGCTCGATCGCGTCGCGGACCTCGCTGTCGTCGAGATCGAGGGTCGACCGCTCGCTGACCAGCAGCACGTGGTCGCCGTCGGTGGCGAACGCGACGCCGCACAGCCGGGCGTTGAGCTCGAGCAGGTGGGCGAACAGCGCGGCGCGGTCGACCGCGGCGTCGAGCGTCATCACGACGGCCGAGACCCGGAGGTGCGGGAACTTTGGATGAACGATCCCACGGGGGGCTTTGCCCCCCGCCCCGCCGGCAGAGCCGGCAGGGTCCCCACCCCCCGCCTCGCTGTGCTCGACCACGGCGATCCGGGTGATCGCGGAGCCCTTGACGAGGCGCCAGACGTGCGAGGCGCCGGGCTCGCTGACCTGATGGTCCGCCGGCGGGTAGCCGAGATCGCCGAGGACCTGCTCGACGAGCGCCACCGTGGAGATCAGGTTGGTCTCGCGGTGGTTGGCGAACAGCGCTGTCACGATCGCAGGGTACATCAGGTCGGCCTGGACCGGCACCGCTCGGCCTCGCAGCGCGCGGCCGCCGCGCGCACATTGTCGTCCGGCGTGGTCCGTCGGGGCAGCGGCCGGGGCCGTGGCGCGGCGCCGAGCGCGCTATGGTTGACGCTGTGCCGGATGACGACCCGGATGGACCGATCGCGGACGGATCGCCGCCGCCTGCGGGCGAGCCGGCGCCGGATCGCGCGTCGCCGCCGCCTGCGGGCGAGCCGGCGCCGGATCGCGCGTCGCCGCCGCCTGCGAGCGAGCCGGCGCCGGATCCTGGGTCGCCGCCTTCCGCGGATCCTCCCCGGGAACCGAGCCCGGCGCCGGCGGCCGCGCGGTCGCGCCGCCGGGTGCTGCTCATCGCGGCGGGCGTGACGGCCATCGCGGTGGGCGCGACCGGCCTGCTGGCGAGGCGGCGGCACGCGCCGGCTCCGGCGTTCACGTCCCCGGCGCGCGGCAGCGGGGCGGCCCTGCGCGCCCCGGAGGGTCCGCAGCTGGCGCCTCCCGAGGACACCGGCGTGCGCCTGACCGGCTTCGTGGTCGACGGCGCCGGCCTGCCGGTCGCGGGCGCCGAGGTCAGCGCGGAGCCCGAGCGCGGCGCGGTGGACCGCGCGCTCGCACCGCCGCGCCCTGCCGCGCCCGGCCCGAGCGATGCCGGAGCCCCGGCGACCGGGGCGACCGCGGGATCCGGCGCGGCGCCCGGCGACGCCGGCGTCCACGCCGTGACGGTGGCAGCGCCGACCGGGGCCGACGGCCGGTTCGCGCTCACCGGGCTGTCGCCGGGGCGGTTCCGGCTGCGGGTGACCGGGGCGGGGCTCCTGCCGGCCGAGCTGCGCTACGTCCCGGTGCCGTCCGACGAGGCGCGGATCGTGGTCGCGCGCCAGGTCGCGATCGAGGGCACGGTCACCGACGGCGGCAAGCCGGTGGCGAACGCGCCGGTCGGGCTGCGCAGCGACGCGATCGGCGGGACGATCGAGGTCCGCACCGGCGCGACCGGGGCGTTCCGGTTCGCCCGCCTGCCGGAGGGCCGCTACCAGCTGTTCGCGTGGCAGGGCGCGCTCGCGGCGCGCACGGTGCGGGTCGCGCGGCTCGGCGCCGGGCCGTTCGGTGCGGTCGAGCTCCGCCTGGAGGCGGCCGCGATCGTGGTCGGCCGCGTGATCGATCGCGACGAAGGGACCGGGCTGGTCGCCGCGATCGAGCTGCGGCCGTCGGGAGATGACCAGGCGCCGCGCTACGTGCGCAGCGGCGACGACGGCGTGTTCCGGATCGAGGGCGTGCCGACCGGCAAGTGGATCGCCGAGGCCTACGCGCCCGGCACCCTGAGCCCGGGTGGGATCGAGCTCGAGGCCGGCCACGGCATCCCCGAGATCGCGCTGGTCCGCGGCGGCGCGATCACCGGCCGGATCGTCGACGGCGACGGCCACCCGGTCGCGGGCGCGGCGGTGCGATCGCTGACCGCGGGGTCCAACCCGTCCGAGCTGTCGGCCGAGGTCGATCGCGACAAGCTGCGCCGGTTCAGCGGCCGCACCGCCGCGCCGGTCCCGGTGACCGCGCCGGGCGCGCTCGACGCCGATCCTCAGTTCCTGACGCGCGGTGAGCTCGGCGTGATGGTCGGCCCGATCCCGCCGATCCCGCCGCCCGGCGCGCACGTCGCGCAGACCGCGATCGCGGTCGATCCGAGCCTGGCGGGCGAGCCGCCGGCGCTGCCGGTCGACCCCGCGCGCGGCTCGATCTGGACCACGGGCGTCGACGGCGTGTACCGGATCCGCGGCCTGGGCGCCAGCAAGGTGACCGTGCTCGCCGCCGCGGCCGGGTTCGCGGAGGCGCGCAGCCGCCCGGTCGCGATCGCGCCCGGCCAGCTGATCACCGGCATCGACGTCGTGCTGAACCCGGGCACGATCCTGGTCGGCAAGATCACCGATCAGCACGGCGCGCCGGTGATCGGCGCCCAGCTCACCGCGACTCCGGTCGCCGCCGGCCACGACGCGGGCGGGGCGAGCGCGACCGGCGCGCCGGGGGCGGCATCGGGGGCCACGATCGACGCATTCACCGACGACGCGGGCGAGTACAGGCTCGGCCCGCTGACCGGCAGCGTCGAGCTGCGCGCGACGGCGTACGGCCACGGCGAGGCCCGGCGCCCGCTGGAGCTCGCGCCGGTGCGCGGGGCCACGGCCGCCGAGCGCCGCGAGGATCTCGTGCTGGTGGTCGCCGACGCCGTGTTCGCCGGCATCCTGGAGGACGCGACCGGGGTCCCGGTGGCCGGCGCGCACCTCGACGTGGTCGGCGGCGTGAGCGATGGCCGGCACGCGGTGGTCGCGGCCGACGGCACGTTCTCGATCGACCTGTTACCGGCGGGGCCGCTGCGCCTGCACGCCGAGCACCCGGCGTACCCTCCCGAGGACTTCGACGCGGTCGCGGGGCCGGCCAGCCAGCCCCGCGCTCGGCTGCGCCTGGCGCTCGGCGGCGGGGTCGAGGGCGCCGTGCTCGACGCCGCGAGCGGCGCGCCGATCCCGAGCATCGCGCTCGCCGCGGCCGGTCCGGCCAGCGCGCTCGCCGAGGCGGCGAC
>JBGQCL010000021.1:0-54161 GCA_041495365.1 Kofleriaceae bacterium
GCCGCGACGAACCGGTCGAGGACCTCGTCGAACGACCGCGCCCCGCCGCGCAGCCAGCGCTTCAGCGTGCCGCCCTCGATCAGCGGCATCGCCACGAACATCGCATCGCCGGCCTGGCCGACATCGAAGATCGGTACGACGTTGGGGTGGTGGAGCCGCGCCATCGCCTGGGCCTCGCGCAGCAGGCGGAGGTTCGACGGGCTCGCGGTGTTGCGGACCAGCTTGATCGCGACGTCGCGGCCGAGATCCGGGTCGTGCGCGCGGTAGACCACGCCCATCGCCCCGGCGCCGAGCCGGTCGCCGATCTGGTAGCGCCCGACCCGCTCCGGACAGGCCGGCGGCGAACCGGGCCCCACCTCGTAGAGGGCGCTCAGCGTGGCGGCGCTGTTCGCGGTTGGCGCGGTGGTCACCGTCCCCATCCGGAACGACGATACAAGATCCGGATCGCCGGGAGAAAACGAAAACCTCCGCTCCATCACCCGGCGGGAGCGCGCACCGCTCGGGCTGCGATCGGCCTCACAGGCTCGGATCGGGCGGGGGCGGTCGCGGCGCGTCGTCCGAGCGAACCGCCGACACGGCGATGCCGAGGTCGATCTCGACCGCGAGCAGATCGCCGTCGGCCAGGGTCATCACGTGGTCGTCGAACGAGCTCCGCAGCGGGATCTGGGGCAACTGCGCGATCGGCGTCAGCTCGCCGGTGTCCAGGGCGACGCGCGACACTGCTCCGGTGTCCAGCGTGCGCACGATCAGCTCGCCGGCCGGCGACCAGCTCGGCAGCAGGAAGTGCTGGACCGCGTCCTTGATCCGCAGCGGCGACGCCGGTCCGCCGGCCGGCTGCACCCACAGGCGCTCGGCGGGGTCGTGCTCGTCGGGCAGGCCGTTGCGCCACATCGCGAGCATGCCGTCGCGCGGCGAGCGGGCGAGCCAGTAGGTCGAGCCGTGCAGGCGATCGACGACGTCGCCCTGTTCGCCGCTGACCAGATCGAACCAGCTGTACGTGGTGCGGTCCTCGGTCTGCGCGGCGATCCGGTGATCGCTCAGCCAGACCGGCGCGGCGAGGCGGTCGAGGTTGTGGAGCGGCAGGGGGCGCAGCGGCTTCCCATTGCGGTCGATGACGATGACCTCGGTATGATTGCCCTGATCGCCCTGATCGACCAGCACCGCCAGCGACTGACCGTCGGGCGACCAGCCGGCGAACAGTGCGTTGTCGAGCACCGGAGCGCCGCGCCGCGCCAGGTGCTGCACGGCCGACAGCCGCAGCCGGCCGCGTCCCCGGGTTCCGCCCTCGACCCACGCCACGGTGACGCCGTCCGGCGACAAGCTGAACGATGCGCTGCCGCTGACCGACAGCAGCCGCACCGGCTCGGCCCGGCCGTGCACGCGGTCGAGGTGGGTCTGGATCGCGAGCGTCGCCACGTAGTCGGTGCCGCGGCGCCGGCCGAGCACCTCGTCGACGCTGGCGCTGACCCGCCGCCGCGACAGCACCACGCCGCCGAGCGAGATCTCCAGGATCTCGCTCGAGCCCTCGCCGGCGACCAGCGCGATGATCGTCCCGGTATCGCTGAGCGCGATGCTGGAGATCGGCTCGCCGGTGAACGTCCCACGGTGCCGGCAGTCGCGCCCCAGGATGACGAGGCTGTGGCTGTCGCCCTTCACGGTCTCGGCGACCAGCGTGCCGTCGGGCAGGCCGAGCAAGCTCCACAGGAACGCGTAATCGCCGGGGACCGGGCAGGTCTCGATCCGCGCGGCGTTCGCTCCCAGCGCGTAGATCTCGATCGCGCGCTTGCGATACGCGGTCACGGCGACCTCGCTGCTCGACAGGAACGTCGCCCTGCCGCGCGCTGGGAGCTTGAGCCGCACCATGCCGGCGAGGTCGACCAGCTCGCTCTCGACCCACAGCGCGTTGTCGGATTCGGTTCCCGCCAGCAGATCCTTGCCATCGGGCGACCACGAGATCGGGGAGTCGGAGATCCCGTGGTCGACGACGACGTGTTCCTCGATGTCGTGCTCGGTATCGCGGACCACGAGCGAGTCGCCCTGGACGAACGCGAGCCGGGTGCCGTCGGGCGAGATCGCCGCGTGCTTGAGGTCGTTGCGGTGGGTCAGCTGCTCGAGGTGGTACGGCGCGGGCTGCGGCCGCTCTGGCCACGCGATCGCCGCGATCGTGGCGGCCGCCCCGACCGCCCCCAGGCCGAGCGCGGGCCGCCACGACCGGCGCCGCGGCGCGCGGTGCGCGGCGATCTCGTCGAGCAGCGCCTGCATGCTCGGCCAGCGGTCCTGGGGGTCGGCGGCCAGCCCGCGCGCCAGGACCGGCGCGATCCAGAGCGGGCGATCCCGGCGCGACGGAACCGGCCCGCCCTCGATCGCCTCCAGCCGGTCCTGCAGCGGATCGGCGGTGGAGCTCGGCTTGCCGAACGGCCGGTCGTCGTAGACGCTCTCCCACAGCGCGACGCAGAAGCTGAACTGATCCGCGCGCGCGTCGCTCGGCCGGCCGCGCAACTGCTCCGGGGACATGTAGGCCGGGGTGCCGACCACGTGGCCGAGCTGGCTCGCCGGATCGGGCGGGCGGCCGTCGAGCGGAGGCCCGCCGTGCGCGATTCGCGCCAGGCCGAAGTCCGCGACCTGGACCTCGCCGGCCTCGCCGAGCAGCACGTTGTCGGGCTTGAAGTCGCGATGGACCAGCCCGGCAGCGTGCGCGGCGGCCAGGCCTTGCCCCGCCGCGACGAAGCGGTCGAAGATCGCGTCGAGCGAGCGCGGGGCGCCGCGCAGCCAGGTGTTGAGCGTGCCGCCCTCCAGCAGCGGCATCGCGACGAACATCGCGTCGTCCGCCAGGCCGACGTCGAAGATCGGCACCACGTTGGGGTGGCGCAACCGCGCCATCGCCTGGGCCTCGCGCATCAGCCGCGCGCCGCGCGACCGGCTCGCGCCATCGGTGCGGACCAGCTTGATGGCCAGCGCGCGATCGAGCTGGGGGTCGCGCGCGCGGTAGACCACCCCCATCGCGCCGGTGCCGAGCACGCCGCAGATCTCGTAGCGCCCGACGCGAGCAGGGATCGACGCCTGCGCCTCCCGTTCCGATGAGGTCGTTGAAGTCACCGTGTGCGCCGCGTCGCCGGTTGCGTCGTGTGCCGCGTTGTTCGCCATCCCCACGCGGCGTTGACGATACAAGATCATTTCGCGCTGGCAAAAACGAAAATCCACGATGGTGTACCGCGCGCGGCCGCGCTCCGAGCAAGGCCGGATGCCGGGGGAACGGTCCGTGGTCATGTGCCAGCGCTGTGACGCGCCGGGATCACGGAACTGCGGCCCGACCAGCCTGCCGGCTCGGCCGATTCGCGCGCCCCATTCCGTCGCGCTTGGACGATTCCACGCGTTCGGGGGTCGCTGGTTGGAAAACTGCGTTTCGTCCCCGATCCACTGCTACTGTGAGGCGTGGCTCGCTTCGTGATCTTCGCGCTCGCGCTCGCGGGCGGCGTCGCGCTATCGCTGGCGTCGCCGGTCGTCCATGCGACGGCGCCCGCCGCAGGGCCGTCCAGGCCGGCCAAGCAACGCTCCCGTCGGACGTCGAGCGTGGCGGCCCACGTCACCACGCCACGCGACGCCAAGGATACTCCAGCCTATCACTACGCGCGGCTGTCGCAAGCCGAGTGCGAGGCCGAGCTCGCGAGTCGCCACATCGACTTCGTCCGCGAGACCGCGACCGCGGTGGACGAGCCGGTCCGGCTCACCGGCCCGCTGCACGGTGTGGTGTTTCGCACGGACCTGGCCGACAAGGTCCGCCCGACCAGCCCCTACGAGATCGCGGATTGCCGGCTGGTGCTCGCGCTCGACGACTTCGCCGAGATCCTGAGCCGGCATGACATCGTCGAGGTCCGGCACTATTCGATCTACCGGCCGCCGAGGTCGTGGCCCGAGGACAAGCCCGGAGCGCAGCACGTCGGCGCCCTCGCGATCGACGCCGGGCGGTTCATCGATCAGACCGGCGCGGTGCTCGACGTCGATCGCGACTTCCACGGCGCGATCGGTGCGAGGACCTGCGGCGACGGCGCCGGGCCCCGGCCGGCCACGTCCGCCGCGCTCACCCTGCGCGCGATCCTGTGCGAGGCCGCCGAGCGCCGGCTGTTCCAGGTGATCCTCACGCCGGACTACAACCGACCGCACAAGAACCATTTCCACCTCGAGGTCACCGCCGGCGTGACCTGGTTCCTGCTGCACTGAACCGGCGCCGACGGCGGCCAGGAAGCCGGCGCCGGGGCGGAAGGGATCCGGGAAGCGCGTTGCGGCGCCGCCGATCGCGCCGGCAGCTGGTACGTTGCCGGCCATAACTTCGCAGCGAGAAGCCCCCATGTCCCAGCTGTCCCGTCGAGTCCTGGTCGCCACCCTCACCGGCACGGTCGCTGCCGCGTGCAGCCATCCGCCCGCGGCGCCACCGCAGGAGCCGGCCGCGACGCAGCCTGCTCCGGCCGCTCCGGCGGGGCCGGCCGGCGCGCAGCCAGCCCCGGCCGCCGATCCCTACGCCGCGGTCGACGCCGCCGGCAAGGCGATCACCGCCGACTTCCTGCGCGACCAGATCACCCGGATCTCGTCCGACGAGTTCGAGGGCCGCGGTCCGATGACGCGCGGCGATCAGGCGGCGCGGGCCCACCTGGCCTCCCAGCTCCAGGCCATGGGCTACGAGCCCGGCGACGGCAAGAGCTGGGAGCAGCCGGTCGAGCTGGTCGGCATGAAGGCCGAGATGCCCGCAAAGTGGACCTTCCAGCGCGGCGGCAAGTCGCTCGCGCTGAGCTGGATGGATCAGTACATCGGGCGCAGCGGCGTCCAGGCCGAGCAGGTCGAGATCCACAACGCCGAGCTCGTCTTCGTCGGCTACGGCATCCAGGCGCCCGAGTACGGCTGGGACGACTTCAAGGGCAAGGACCTCAAGGGCAAGATCCTCGTGATGATGAACAACGATCCGGACTGGGATCCGGCGCTGTTCGCCGGCACCACGCGCCTGTACTACGGCCGGTGGGACTACAAGTACGAGAGCGCGGCGCGCCAGGGCGCGGCCGGTGCGATCATCATTCACACCACGCCGTCGGCCGGCTATCCGTTCCAGGTCGTCCAGACCTCGTGGTCGGGCGAGACCTTCGAGCTGCCCCCCGCCGGCGAGCCGCGGGTCCAGGTCAAGGCGTGGGCCAGCGAGGACGCGGTGCGCGCGCTGGTCGCCCTGGCGGGCCGTGACCTGTCCGCGCTGATCGAGTCGGCCCGGCACAAGGAGTTCACCCCTGTGCCGCTCGGCATCACCACCTCGCTCCGCTTCGCCAACCAGATCCACCGCGGCAAGAGCGCCAACGTGTGGGGCCTCCTGCGCGGCTCCGATCCGGTGCTCGGCCAGGAGCTCGTCGTGTTCTCGGCGCACCACGACCACCTCGGCATCCGCAAGCCCGACGCCACCGGGGACAAGATCTACAACGGCGCCCTCGACAACGCCTCGGGCTGCGCCCAGGTCCTCGCGATCGCCCGGGCGTTCAAGGCGCTGCCGACCCCGCCGCGGCGCTCGGTGCTGTTCCTGTTCGTCGCCGGCGAGGAGCAGGGTCTGCTCGGCTCGCAGTACTACGCGACCCACCCGAGCGTGCCGACCGGCAAGATCGCCGCCGACATCAACTACGACGGCGGCGACATCTGGGGCAAGACCCGCGACGTGACCTACGTCGGCAAGGGCAAGACCACCCTCGATCCACTCGTCGACGAGTTTGCCGCGCGCCAGGGCCGCACCGTCAAGCCCGACCAGTTCCCCGACCGCGGCGCGTTCTACCGCTCGGATCAGTTCAGCTTCGCCCGGGTCGGCGTCCCCGGCCTCTACCTCCACACCGGCACCGACTTCATCGACCGCCCGGCCGGCTGGGGCCGCGAGCAGATCGAGGCCTTCGAGAAGACGCGCTACCACCAGGCCAGCGACCAGATCCAGCCCGACTGGAACTTCGACGGCATGATCCTCGACGCCCAGCTCGGCTTCGCGGTCGGCGTCAAGGTCGCCGGCTCCGACCCGCTCCCCGGCTGGGTCCCGGGCGACGAGTTCGAGGCCGCGCGCAAGCAGTCACTGCAGCACTGATGCGTCATAGCGCCAGCGCGGCGCACACGCCGGCGAGGCTGGCCGGCTCGGTGGGCACCGTCTGACACGCCCAGCGACACGTGGCGTCGGGCGCGCGGCCGAGCAGCTGCTGGCTCGCGACCTCGCAGTCCTGCGCGCTGGTGCAGCGCGGCTGGCAGGTCCCGCCGAGACAGGTCCCGAAGAACGGGCGCGCGTGCGCGTCGTCGTAGCAGGGCTCTTGGTCGCGCGGACAGCTCGCCTGTGCGGGGACCTCGGGCAGGACGGTCGCGAGATCCGGGGGGCGCAATGGCACCAGCCGGCTCGCGGCGATGAGTGTCGTGGAATCGTAGGCCCAGCAGCCGGCCGCGACGAAGTCGATCACCCGGGCGTAGCTGCGCTCGATCACACACACCGGGGCGGGAACCGGCTGCTGCGGCGCCTCGATCGGGAGCGACGACGGCGAGGCGGTCGTGGTCTGCAGCGCCAGCATGCAGGCGCCGGTGTTGGTGATTCGCGAGGTCGCGGTCTGGGACGTCGCCGAGTCGTTGGCGGCGCTCTGCTCGAAGACCGGATTGCAGGTGAAGATGGCGCACGCGACGAAGGCGGCGCGCGGCGGTGGGGTCCATGCGAACGCGAGGTCGGGCGGCGGAGTGACGTGCATCTCCATCGGCGCCACGGCGAACCCGTCGATCAGCATCAGCGCGTCGAACGGTTCGATCGGCGGCGGGCGCCACTGGCAGGCAGCCTCCTCCGCCGGGCCGGGGCAGGCGGTGCCCGAGATCGCGGCCCGTGGATGGACCAGCCCGCCCGGGCAATCGGCGTCACCCGGGCGATCGTTGCGCAGGCAGTGCGGCGCGGGATCGGCGATGCAGATGCCAGCGCAAGGGATGGGCGGGTCGTCGCCGCAGCCGGTGATGCCGCCGGCGAGTCCCAGCGCACCGAACGTCAGTCGAACGTGGCGCGAAATCGCAGGAATAGATAGCATTGCAGATCGCTTTCGGTTCTCGGCGTCGGGCTGCCGATGAAGTCGGTGTGATAGTCCGCGTGGTTCTCCAGGCCACGGCACCCTGCACCGGGCATGAGCCACAGCCGCCTGGGAAACATGGTGAACACCGGCTGGAGCTCGAAAAGCGCGGACGTGCGGAGCGCGCCGACCAGGTGTGCGTCCCCGGCGTCGAGCGGTGTGCCGAGCCCTGCGCCCAGCGCGACGGCGACGCCGACATGACGCATGAGCCACCACTCCAGCGCGATGCGGAGGTCGAAGCGGAGGTACGACACCGCCGTGAAGTCCGCCTTCTGGCGATCGGACAGCTCGATCCCCTCGTAGAAGGTGTGGGTGAGCTGCCCGGTGGCCTCCAGATCGATGGACCACGCGCGCCAGTCCCGACCGGGGAGGGCGAACTGGGCGCCGAGGCCGAGGTCCCCGAAGGCGGCGCTGCGCGCGTTGCTGAACGGGTGGCGGAACAGCTGGCCGCCTCCGAACAGGCCGTAGGGGACGACGCTGCGGTGGTACTCGTAGGGATGCGCGAGCTCGATGCGGCCGTCCTTCGCCTCGAGCGAGGCCTCCTCGTAGTGCCGGGTCCCGACGATCGCGATCCGGACGCGGTCGCTGCAGGTGCGTCCCGCGCTGGGCAGCGAGACCCAGCGAGGCGGCACCTCGGGGTGATAGCGGTCGCGCAGGTCGAACTGGGTCGTCGACTGCCCGCTGGACACCCGGATCGCGTCGATCTTGTCGCCGAGCCGATCCTCCCACTGGGACCGATCCGCGAACTCGAGCATCACGCGGCGGTCCGCCGGCGCGACCACCGACGTCAGCTCCTGGCCGGAGAACCCGAGCTGATCGTGCCAGCTGTACAGCACCTCCTCGTCGGGGGCCGGCTGCGAGGACGGCGGCTCGGCGACGTGGGCGCGAGCTCGATCGAACGTTACCGGGATCGGCAGGTTCGGCGATGGTAAGCCGTCCTTGACCACGCAGTGGTACTCGCACGTCGCGCGAGCGGCGCGGCCCGCGCTGGACAGCGGCTCGCGCACGTTGCACTCCGTGGCGCCGGACAGGGTCGCGCGAGGGCACGACTGCGTCCACGCGGTGGCGGGCGCGGGCTCGGCCCAGCGATCGGCGAGGCAGCCGACCGGAGGCCGCCAGCTGAACCGGATCGAGCGAAGCCCGAGCCTGAGCGGCACGGGCGGCTCCGCCTCGGACCACCGCACCTCGCTCGTCGTCGGGGGGCTCGTGTCGTAGGTGACGACGAGGCGCTTCTCCTCGATCGCCGCCGTGACCGGAAGCGCGATCGGGATCCGGTGGGAGGTCTGATTGTCGGGCACGCAGGTCAGATCGGGGCAGCTGTCCGCCGCGTTCTCGGAGCGCGTCCGGGGCGATGACGCGGTATCGGATCCTCCGGCGCTGCACCGCGGCCCGGGACCCTGTGCGGCGATCGCGTTCAGCGAGGGGCTGGACAGTGAGACCGAGGCGATCCGGGCCGCGTTGGACGGGACCTCGGCGTTGAAGAGAGCGCAGCGCGGGCGCAGCTTGACGGGCAGGTTCTGGTGGGTCCCGGACACGGTCGTCTCGCCGATCGCGTAGTCGCCGCCCATCACCCGGATCTGCGCGGTCGTCGGTGAGCCGTGGTCGAGCTTGACGGTCAGGGTGTCGCTTCTGTATTCGAGCTCCTGGATGTGGAACTGCGGATCCAGGAGGGTCAGCGCGAGAAATACCACGCGGTCACGCTGCAGGTCGTCGTCGGGCGAGACCGTGGCGAGGTTGCGGTGCGCTGCGGCGCCCTCGCGATCGCTGGTTGCCGGAGGTGCGCCGTCGCGGGATCGGCACATGACGTGTCCCGAGAATGGCGATGCGCTCGACCCGGGGGAGCTCGCCGCGCCCTCCGTGAATGCGCTCAAGTCGATCTCGGGATCGCAGGCGCCGGAGTCATCCCCCCTGCAGTGGGTTTGCTCGGGGTGGGGGCGTCCCAGGGCTTCCAGCGCCGAGACCACCGGAGGTGGCAGATGCTCGGCCGGGGGAATGTGGCGGTCGCCGCGAAGCCCGTAGCGGTGACTTCCGTGGTTATCGAGGAGGCGCGCCACCGTGCTGAGCGCCACGTCGCTGCGGCAGGAAGTCGGGTTCCCGCCACAGAGCTGCCTCGACACGACGCACAGGTGCGCGGGCGATCCGCCCTGCACCGTGATCAAGAATCTCGACGACTCGGCATACGACGGCGACGCCGCGGCGAGCCACCCCAGGGCAGATGCGAGCAGGCATCGCGTCACTTGCATACGTAGATGTCCGGGCAGGTGATCTGGTTGTCGCGTGCGATGTCCCTGGCATCGGAGAGATCCATGCCGTCTGCCCGGGTCGGGCACTCCGCGCGCTTTCTGCCGTCGAGTATCTGACCGACGGAGTGATGGCTTTTGTCGTAGAAGCAGTCAGGGATTCTGATGCGCGGTGCGGGGCAGGTGAGTGCGTGTTCCGTGAGCTGGCACGACGTCCCATCCTGCAGTGCGATCGCCCCGAGCGCGGAGCAGGTGGCGCCGGTGGCGCCATCGAGCAGCGCGACGGGCGCAGGGCCGGGCCGGAACGGGGTGCGGGCATTGACGTTCTGGAGCGCGACGATCCGCAGCGTGGCGCCGGGCTCGCACGTGACCGGCACTCCGGCGCCTGCGCGAGCGCGCGGCGGGAGGACCCGCGGGTGCTGGAACGCCGGGTCACGCGGCAGCGTCACGGCGGCACCTTGCGCCAGCCCGGCGATCTCGACGTCGCCTGGGCTGCCGAGGCACGCGCGCACCGCCGGCGACCCCTCCGCCGGTGTCCACGAGGATCGGATGGTGCCGATCGTGATCTGCAGCGGCGCATCCGTCGCGGGGGCGTGCGGCGGTCTGGTGGCCCCGGCTGCGGCGGCGGGCGCCGGCGGATCCAGCACCAGCACGCGCTGGATCGGCCCACCGTGACAGTCGAGCTTGCCCTCGGGGGTCTCCAGGACGAGCCTCGGCGAACTGCCATCCGCGTCGTCGCGACACGCGCGCAGCTGCGCTGCGGCGCCGGTCCACTGCGACGTGGCCTGGCCGAGCGTGATGTGGATCGGATCGGAGGCTCTCGCCGGTGGCTCGGTGGCCGGCACAGGCTCGTCGATCTTCAGCCGAATGATCTGGTTCGCTGCCGTGTCACAGTGCAGCAGTTCGGGCGGTCCCTGCGGGGCGGTGAAGTCGAGGTCGTAGCCGATCTGACCCGGCAGCATCTCGAGCGTCTGCTCGGTATCGCTGTCCGACAGGTCCAGGGCCTCCACTGCGATGTCGCCGGCCTTCAGCGTCATCTGGCGGCTGAGGGACCCGCGGCCGAACCGGAGCGCCGACAGCTTGGTGCCGAGCGGGCCGATGATCCGCGCATCCCCGGAGGGGTCGAGGTAGTGGGTGAGGCGATCGCACCTGCCGGCGGTGCAGCCCAGCGTGATCTGGCGGAACCGACCGCCGCTCGCGGATGGATCGCACGGCTGGTCTGCTCGCCCAGCAGGGGTGCAGCGCCTGGAGCCGTCGCACTGGCAGAACGGCTCCTCCAGCTTCTCCAGGTGCCAGGCGTTGACCTCCCACTTGAGCCTCGTCTGGGGCGCGGAGTCGGGCCCGATCGTCCTGCCGCTGCCCACCGGCACGCTCACCCCGGTGGCGTTGGTCGTCAGCACGAAGAACAGCGGCACCGCGAACACGATGACCACCACGACGACGGTGAGCGGCGCGGCGAGCTCCCAGGCGTGCAGCAGCCTCCGGAACAGATGTCTGCCGGTCAGCTTCGACAGCACGTGGGCGCGGAGCGATGGGAACAGTCCGAGGATCGCGGTGACCAGGGTGAACAGCAGCAGCGGCCGGACCGGGAGGATCGGCTTGAGCGCGGTCACCGCTGCCGCCGCGCACGCCAGCCACAGCGCGGTGGCGCACAGCGATCCGATCTGCGGCACGATGTAGCGCTGCTCCATGACCCCGGTCCCGGCGCAGCGAACCGTCACGCGGCGGGTCCGGATCCGGGCGCGCGGGACCGGGATCCGGATCAGCCAGCGCGCAGTGGCGGGCTCCGGGCTCGGCAGCTGCGTGTACTGGTGCAGCAACGGGATCGTCTCGCCGAACAGCTGCGCGGAGGTGACCTCGACCACCGGAGGGGGCGGCCGCGCGCCGGTCCAGTGCTGCGTGACGACAGCCTCGAGCAGGGCATCCTCGCTGGTGATGAACGCCGGATCGGCGGGGTCGGGCGCGCGCTCGCCGTCGCCGGACCCTGCGGCGTAGCGGCGGATCTCGAGCATGGGATACGACCAGCTCGCGATCGCGGGCGCGGAGCGTGGCCGGAGCAGCGCGGAGAACACCGCCCAGTCGATCCGCCTCGCCCGCCACGAGCGGTCCCGCACCGCGTCCAGGATCGCCGAGATCTCGGGCAACGCGCCGGCGTTGGTGAGCTCCACGAGCACGTGCGACCAGATCGCCGCGCTCGCACCGGCGGGCAGCTCCTGGCCGCGGAGCTGCGGTGCACGCTCCGCGAGCAGCTGCGCGATCGCGGAGCGGCCCGGCACCAGATCGGCCAGGGTGTCGGCCAGCCTCGCGCGCAGCGGCGCATTGGCGTCGAGGTCGGGGGCCGGATCGAGGAGGCTCGGCATGGCCTCGGGGAGGAGACGGCCCGCGCCCTCGTCGGGGTCGCGCTGCTCCGATGCGCCGGCCATCGCCGGCTGCGTGGAACGCACGGGGAACATCAGCTCGCCCTTGTCGTCCCACTCGAACGGACTGAATCGCGGCGTCTGCCGCCGGTTCTGGTAGCGCGCCCGGGTGACGCGGGTGTGGAGATAGAGCCCGAGCTCGGTGCCGGTCGCGACCTCGCAGCCATTGCTCGCGAGTCCACCGGTCAGCGCTTCGAGCAGGTAGCCGGTGAACAACGAGTGGCCGGGCCGTGGCCCGCCGTCGAGTGCGACCTCGTCGTCGAGCGCCGAGACGATCACCTTGCGACTCCTGCGGCGGGACAGAGAACCGTCCGCGTCGCCTTGCGAGATCGGGGCGCCGCGCGACGCGTCCACACAGTCGAGCGCAATGCCGCTGTGGCAGGCATCGAGGATCACGAGGATGTGCTTCGGGGGCAGTCGCGCGATGTCGGCCAGCCAGTTGTCGAGCCGGATCCAGGTCGCGACCTGGCCCTGCTTGTCCTCGGCATCGACCGGGATGATGAAGCCGGTCTTGGCGGCGGCGCCGTCCGCCATCACCTGGCGTCTGGTCCCGCCGTGGCCCGCGAAGAACACGACGAGGCTGTCGGTGTTCTGCAGCGTCGCGAGGTCGTCGGTGACCAGCTTGTGGAGTGCATCTCGGGTCGCCGCGCCGTCGAGCAGGGTATTCACCTCGGTGAACCCAAGACGTCGGAATGCCCTGGCCGTTCCCCGTGCGTCGTTGACCGCATTGGCGAGGTATGGCCACGCCTCGTAGCGGTCGATCCCGATCACCACCACGACGTTCCTCCCTGTGGCGAGACCGATGTCGTGCACCGGTGGCTCCCCCGCGTCCCGCACCAACTCCGGACATGATGTCATCACGACCTGGTAGGCGGCGCATGTTCAGAATTGCGACACACCCGATCGCGATTTTCATCGCGCGCGCGGCCGGCGGTCCGACCGCTCGATCAGGTGAGTTCATGTGCGGCGTGACCATGCCGCGAGCGTGTCAGGCCATCTCGACGCTGGGCTGGAACCGCGGCGGGACGCGGTGCTTGGTCTTGGCGTCGCAGGCGAACGCGTAGCCGAGCAGCTGCCTTCGGTGCACGGCTTTGTCGAAACAGCGCCAGGCACTGGATCTCGTTTGTGCCGTGCGACCCGCGGTCGCGCAGCTCTGGAGGTCCAGCCCCGAGGCCTCCGCTCAGGTCGAGCGCGGCCAGTCGTATCGTGCTGCACCTTGCGTTCTCGATCGTGAGCTGGACCTGCTGCAGGGTCACCCGCTCGCGGCCACGCCATCGGCATGGCGCTGTTCCGCAACCGGTCGATCCAGGACATCGGGAGCAAGCTGGACCGGGCACTGCAGGGGAATCTCACTGACGATCACGCAGAGCACCGTCGTGGAGGCGCGTGCCGTCTCGGTCGGAGCTGATGGACTGGCGGTTCGGAACTCCGCGGACCACGGGGTACGCGAGTGCACGCGACCAATGCTTACACCACGAGCTCCTGGTGCTCGACTCGTCATCGTCGATCGTGAGTCACGGCGACATGACAATCGTGCGTATCCGACGACATTTACTGCGTGGCAATGAGGCATAGCCGCGATCCGGGGAACTCTGCGCCAGGACCCGGCAGCACCGCTGCTAGGTGTCAGACCCGGATGATATGCAGTCGGCATGAATGGCGAGCTGGAAGAACTGGGCGAGCGGATCGCCGAGCAGGCGGCACACCTCGATGCAGCGATGCACCGGCTGCTCACCGATCTGCGCGAGTTCGATGCGCGCGGTGGCTGGCGTGTTCAGGGCGCAGCGTCGTGCGCGCACTGGCTGGCCTGGCGAGTCGGCTGGGACCCGGTCACGGCCCGCGATCACGTGCGGGTTGCGCGCAAGCTCGCTGGGTTCGGGCAGATCGATGATGCGCTGCGTCGCGGGGAGCTGTCGTATTCCAAGGTCCGCGCGCTGCTGCGGGTCGCGACGCCGGCGAACGAGGCGCTGCTGCTCGATCACGCGCGGCTGATGACGGCGTCTCAGCTCGAGAAGCTGTGCCGCAAGTACGCGCTCGTGCAGCGGCACGGTCAGGACGACCACCCACCGGTCGATGAACAGCGCCGCCATGTCCGCCGGCGCGACCTGGAGGATGGCATGGTCAAGATCGAGGCCGTGCTTCACCCCGAGGAGGCCGAGCTGGTCTGGACCATGCTCGACCATACGGCGAGTCGGCTGGCCCGCCAGGCGGCTGCTGCGGCGGCCACTGGCGAGATGGCCGGCCAGGATTCCGCGGAATCGCGTGAGGCAGCGTGTGACGGCAGCGCGGAGGTGGAATCGCTCGAGGCAGCATCGGCCGGCAGCGCCGATGCGGAAGCGCGGCATGCGGAGCCTGCTGGCAGCGCGGGCGCGGAACACGGCCCGGGCTGGCCGGACGTCGCATCGTCGCCGCAGGCCGTGTCGCAGGGCGAGGAGCTGCAAGCGCCGGCGTGCCTGGAGGGCCGTGGAGTCGACGATTCCGCGGAATCGCCAGCTGGAGCGGAGCGGCGTTGCGCGGCCGACTCGGCGGCATGCGGCGAGCTCCCCGGGCGCTCGCTGCTGGATCGCTTGCTGGATGAAGCCGTTGCGCTCTGCAGCATCGATGCCACCGTGGCTGATGGCGCCGACGCGGCGCGCTGGGACCGGCTCGAGGCGACGTCGGGCCAGGCCGGCGCGGCGCGCGCAACGCAGCAGCTGAACCAGCAGGATGCCAGCATGCTCCGCGATCGCGCGGCGGCGGCCAGGCACGCCTTCAATCGCGCCGACGCGCTCGTCGAACTAGCGCAGGGCTACCTTCGCGGCGACCGGCCGGATCGCCCGCCGATCGAGGTCACGGTCACGGTCCCAGCGAGCATGCTGCGCGACGAGCTCGCCGATCCGGTCGAGGTCGGGGAGATGGGCGAATCGTTTGTGTCCCGCGAGGCCGCGCGCCGGCTGAGCTGCGACGCAGGTGTCGTCGAGATCGTGGAGGACGAGCAAGGCACGCCGTTGTCGGTCGGTCGCAAGCGCCGGACGATCGCGGGCGCGCTCCGGCGAGCGCTGTACAGGCGCGATCGCTCGTGCACCTTCCCCGGCTGCACCAATCGCATGTTCCTGGAAGGCCACCATATCCGGCACTGGGCAGATGGCGGCGAGACCAGCCTTTCGAATGCCATATTGCTATGCGGCCTACACCATCGCTGTGTTCACGAGCTTGGATATACGATCGAGCTCGGGCCGGATCAGCGGCCGCGGTTCCGCGATCCGCAGGGTCGGATCGTGGCCGTGGTGCCGGAAGCTGCTGCGCCGGCGGACCTCGGCTGGCCGCGCATCCGGGCGGCGAACGAGCCACTGGGGATCGACGCCGGTACAATCGCCGGTCCGTGGGATGGCACGCCGGTCGATTATTCACGGATCGTGGGCCACCTGCTGGCCGCTGACGGCCTAGCGTGATCGCCGGCTTGAGGGGAGCTCGTCGAGCGAGATCACCGGGATCCCCGGCGATGCATGGCGATCCGGCGTCAACCGACGGCGGGGCGGCGGGCCGCCGCGATCAGGTGCGTGCCCGCGTCCAGGTAGCCGGGCTCGACACATGCCATGCGCTCGAGCTCGAGCAGGTGCGCCATGCCTCGGTGTCCGGCGCGACGAGCGACGAGGGTACGCCGATCGACAGCGCGCTGGATGCCGACAGCCAGAGGTCGACGAAGCCGCTGCGCTCGAGCAGGTCGCGGAGCTCGCCGGCGCGAAACATGTGGCAGTGGTGCGTGCTCCGGGGAACGGTGCGGCTGGACACGTCGCCGGTCCGGACCACGGCGCGATTCAACTCGGCACCCAGCGGGAGCACCTGCTCGAGGTAGCCGTGCGACGCCCCCCACATCGACATCACGCTCACCACGAGCGGGCCGTTGCGCTTCACGACGCGCCGGCATTCGGCGAGCGCGCGGTCGCGAGCGTCGAACACGTAGCTCAGCGGGCCACCGAGTACGACGACCGCGTCGCAGGATTCATCGTCGAAGCAGCCGAGATCGCAGATGTCGAGCCGGCGCCACTCCTCGACGCTCGCCGCGAACCCGCGGGCCTGGCCGAGCTCGCGGTTGCACGCGAGCTGCGTGGTGGACAGGTCCCCGATGACGATGCGGCAGCCGAGCCGGTGCAGCACCTCGGTGAACCGCCCGGGCCCGGCGCCGATCTCCGGCACCCGGCAGCCGCGCGGCACGAAGCGCTCGACCGCCTCGGTGTGGAGCGCGAGCGAGATCCGGTCCCCGAGGCTGCGCTCCCAGCGATCCCACTCGGCGTGACCGAGGCGATCGTGGTAAGCGGCAACGCTCGCGGCATCGTACGACATGACCTGCTCCTCCCGGCGACCGGCCAACCATAGCCCTGGCGAGGTGGCCTGCTACCGCGGTCCGCGGTCCAGCGACGCTCGTCGGTCCGCGGCGGGCAAGGAGCGGCACGTCGGCGTGCGACTTCGAGCGGTGGGTAGCTGTCCCGTACCGCGGATACGGGCGAGACGGGGCGTCGCGGGCGTCGCCTCGCGCCGCTCAGGCCATCTCCACGCTGGGCAGGAAGCGCGGCGGGGCGCGGTGCCGGGTCTTGGCCTCGTAGGCGAACGCGAAGCCGAGCAGCTTGGCCTCGGTGTAGGGCTTGCCGAAGAACGACAGGCCGACCGGCAGGCCGTGGAGCTGGCCGGCGGGGACGGTGACGTGGGGGTAACCGGACACCGCGGGCAGGGTCGAGCAGCTGACGCCGCTGCCGGAGTCGCCGTTGACCGGATCGATCAGCCAGGCGGGGCCGTTGGTCGCCGCGACGAACGCGTCGAGCTTGTGCTCGGCCATGACCTTGTCGAGCAGCAGGGTCCGGGTGATCTGGATGCACCTGGCGCGGGCGTCGCGGTAGGCCTTGTCGGTCAACCCGGGCTTCTTCTCGGCGTCCAGGAAGTGCTCCTGGCCGAACAGCGCGAGCTCGGCGCCGCGGTTCTGGTCGTTGAAGGCGATCGCCTCGGCGAGCGAGTGGACGTGGGCGTCGGCCTTGCGCCCGGCGAGGTACTTGTCGAGGTAGGCCTTGAGCTCGAACAGCAGCACCTCGGTCTCGGCGCCGTCGAGCTCGGGCGGCGCGATCAGCTCGGCCGGCTCGATCAGCACGGCGCCGGCGTCCTTGAGATCGCCCAGCGCGCCGCGCAGGAGGGCGTCGACGCCGCGCGAGATGCCGAAGAAGCCCTTGAGCGGCACGCCGAGCCGGGCGCCGGCGAGCGCCTTGGGGTCGAGGTACCTGGTGTAGTCCTCGGGGGCGGTGGGGCGAGCCTTGTCGGGCGCGGTGGTGACCGGGTCGCCGGGATCGGGGCCGGCGATCGCGGTGAGCAGCTGGGCGGCGTCGGTCACGGTGCGCGCCATCGGGCCGAGGGTGTCCTGGCTCGCCGAGAGCGGGATGACGCCGGCGCGGCTGACCAGGCCGATCGTCGGCTTGACGCCGACCAGGCCGTTGCAGCTCGACGGCGAGACGATCGAGCCATCGGTCTCGCTGCCGATCGCCGCGGCGCACAGGCTGGCGGCGGTCGCCACGCCCGAGCCGCTGCTCGAGCCCGACGGCGAGCGGTCGAGCGCGTAGGGGTTGCGGCACTGGCCGCCGCGCCCGCTCCAGCCCGACAGCGACGCCTTGCCGCGGAAGTTGGCCCACTCCGACAGGTTGGTCTTGCCGAGGATGATCGCGCCGGCGGCGCGCAGCCGCGCGACCACGAACGCGTCGTTCTCGGCGCGGCTGCCCTCGAGCGCGAGCGAGCCGGCGGTGGTGGTCATCTTGTCGCCCGTGTCGATGTTGTCCTTGACCAGGATCGGGATGCCGTGCAGCGGGCCGCGGGTCTTGCCGGCCTTGCGCTCGGCGTCGAGCGCATCGGCGATCGAGTCGGCGTCGGGGTTGAGCTCGAGCACCGAGCGCAGCATCGGGCCCTTCCGGTCGAGCGCCTCGATGCGCTGGCGGTACTTGGCGACGAGCGACTTCGCGGTGTCGGTGCCGGCGGCCATGCGCGCCTGGAGGTCGGCGAAGCTGAGCTCGGCGAGCTCGGGCGCGGGCAGCGACTCGGTCACGGCGGCGTTGGCCTTGGCCTTGGCCTCGACCTCGGCCATCGCCTTGGCGTTCGGGCTCGGCTTGGGCGGCGGCGCCGCCGGGGCCGGCCTGGGCTCCTCGCGGGTGCCGCACGCGGCGAGCGCGGCCCCGGCGACCAGGGTCGCGCCGCCGACGAACAGATCGCGGCGATCGAGGACTCGCTCCGCCGCCGGGTCGCCGGGCGTCTCGCTGGCTCGTGGGGTCGGGTCCTGGCTCGCACCGGCCGGGGCGTCGTCGTCGATCATGGCGCGCATCATCGATTCCGCGGCCGCAGCGGTCAACCCAAACGGCGCCGACCGCGCAGGCGACCGCGCGGTCAGTGGTGCGGATCCCGGCCGGCGCGGCGGTGCCTATCCGCCGGCCGCGCGATGTCCTAGTCTCCGCACCGGGAGGGCTCATGATCACGCTGTATTCCTCGCCCGGGACCGCGGGCATGGTCGTGCACTGGCTGCTGCTGGAGCTGGAAGTCCCACACACGCTGCACGCGCTCGACCTCGACGCCGGCGAGCACAAGCAGCCGGCCTACCTCGCGATCAACCCGGCCGGCGTGGTGCCGGCGCTGGTGATCGACGGCCAGCCGGTCTGCGAGGCCGCCGCGATCGCGCTCCACCTCGCCGACGCCTACCCCGCGCGCGGCTTCGCGCCCGCGACCGGCACGCTGGCGCGGGCGGCGTACTACCGCTGGATGTTCTTCCTCGCCAACACGATGCAGCCGGCGTTCCGCGCCTGGTTCTACCCGACCGAGCCGGCGGGCGAGGCCCACGTCGAGGCGGTGAAGGCCCAGGCGCGGGCGCGGATCGAGGGCGGCTGGGCCCAGCTCGACGCCCACCTCGCGGCGCACGGGCCGCACCTGCTCGGAGATGCGGTGACGACGCCGGACTTCATGCTGACGATGCTCATGCGGTGGTCGCGCAACATGCCGAAGACCGCGACCGCGTGGCCGGCGCTCGCCCGGCTCGCCGCTGCGATGAAGGCGCGGCCCACGTTCCAGGAGCTGTACGCCCGCGAGGGGCTCACGGACTGGACCTGATCTGCAACGGGGCTCGCCGCGGCGGGCCGCGCTGGCTGACGTCCGCATGGCGACGGCCGCCGACTTCGCTGGATCCGGTGCTTCGCCGTGGCGGGCTGCGGGACCACGTCCCCGGCGCGGTGGATCACCGTCGCCGCCGGGGATGGTCATGGGCGTGCGGCGGCCTGCTCGCGGTCAGTGCGCGGCGCTGGACCCGGAGCCGGTCGCCTGGGCGGCCTCGCGCGCGGCCCTGGCGGCCGCGAACACCGGGCAGGTGTCGTTCTGGATGATCCAGTCGGCGGTGTTGAAGCACAGGTCGACGTCATGGATGGTGCACTGCGCACCGGACTCGTCGACCAGCAACGCGTCGTATTGATCGCAGCTCACGTCGACCGCGAGTGACTGTCCCGGCGCGAGGATATCGCCGGAGATCAGGTTGGGGCCCCACGTCGTGCTACCCACCGACGTGACGTGGATCTCGGTGATCGCGAAGTCGGACCGGTTCCGGACCACGAGCGTCCCATTGCTGTCGCCGGAGCTACCGCAGGCGGCGATCGCCGCCGAGCCAAGCGCCGCGGCCACGCAAGCAAGAATTCGTAGGTTCTGCATGGCAGGACATCCCAGCAATGGCCGTGCCGGCGGGGCAGATTGCCGCACGCGAAGTTGCGCGGCTTCCGGGTGCCGAAACCGTGGCGCGCGCGCACGACTGCAGCGCATTGCTGTGCGAGGCACGTATCTGGAACCGAAGGGACGCGCCTCGCCTGGGTGAGGGTTCAGCGTGCGGCGCCGGCCGCCGGGGCCGCGCCGCCGGTGTTCGGGGACTTGTTCGTGAACGCCGCGCAGGTGTCGTTGCGGATGATCCAGTCCGCGCTGCTGAAGCACAGGTCGACGTTGTGGAGGGTGCATTGCTCACCGGCCTCGTCGATCAGCAACGCGTCGTACTGATCGCAGGCGACGGACACCGTGAGTGACGAGCCTGCTGCGAGGACGGTGCCGGAGATCAGGTTGGGCCCCCACGTCGTGCTGCCGACCGCCGTGACGTGGATCTCGGTGATCGCAAAGCCGGACTGGTTCTGGACCCGGAGCGCCCCCTGGGCGACGCAGTTGTTGTTGTGGTTGTTGTTGTCGCAGTCGTTGTCGGAGCCGCAGCCGGCCATTGCGATCGAGCCGAGCGTCGCCGCCATGCAAGCAAGAGTTCGGAGGTTCTGCATGGCAGGACATCGAGCAATGGCCGTGCCGTCGAGGCAGATCGCCGCACGCGAAGTTGCGCGGCAGTCAGCTGCCCGATCGTGGCGAGCGCGCACGACGGCAGCGCGGTGCGATGTGAGGACAAGGCAGCGACTGCCGGATCGCGCCGCGGCGCTGTGGAGATCGGCAGTGGAGATACGCTGTACAGGCGCGGAGATGCGCCCTGCAAACGCGTCGGGACGCCCGCCTTGCAAACGCGCCGGGACGGCGCCGCGACACGGGCGCCGAGACAGTGCTGCAGCGACGCGCCGGGAGACGCGTGTCCTGGAAGCCGCGGTGACGCCGCTCGTCCGCGTGCGTGAAGCGTTCCGTGCAGACGTGCCAGGGTGGTCGGGCCCACAGGCATGTGCCGGCGGCGCTATCGACGTGCGCCCGCAGGACGGTTCCCCGCACATGCTGCAGCGACGCGCGGGCGAGGTGCCGGACCAGCGACGCGCTGCGCGAGCGGTGGTGACCGGCATGTGCTGCGGAGACGCATCGGCGGCTCGACCGCCACGGGCGGCGCGTGCGCCGGGCTCGTGGCCGGTGCGGCGATCGTGAGGACAGGGACCGGCCGGGTGTTCGATCGCTGCACGCGGATCGCGGCCGTCGCGGCCGCGGCTTGAAGCCGCACGCGCGGTCGGTTACAGCTGGCCATGACCGAGCCGCTCGATCGCATCCTCGCCGCGTACGATGACACCGCGCCGGTCGAGCAAGCCTGGACGATCCCGGCGGCGTGGTACACCGATCCGCGGATCGCCGAGCTCGAGCGCCGCGCGGTGTGGAGCCGGACCTGGCAGCTGGTCGGCCGCGCCGCGCAGGTCGCCGCGCCCGGCGAGTTCGTGACCGCCGAGGTCGCCGGCGAGCCGGTGGTCGTCGTGCGCGGGGCCGACGGCGTGCTGCGCGGGTTCTTCAACGTCTGCCGCCACCACGCCGCGGCGGTGCTGACCGCGCCGTGCGGCAAGGTCGACCGGCTGCGCTGCCCGTACCACGGCTGGACCTACGACCTCGCCGGCCAGCTGCGCGGCGTCCCGGAGTTCGACGGCGTGCGCGACTTCGATCGCGCGGCGATGGGGCTCGCGCCGGTCGCGGTCGACACCTGGGAGGGGCAGGTGTTCGTCCACCTCGATCGCGACCCGATGCCGCTTCCGGCCCACCTCGGCCCGCTGGTCGGTCAGATCGCGCCGCTGGGGCTCGGCGAGCTCGAGTTCTGCGAGCGCCGCGAGTACACGCTGGCGTGCAACTGGAAGGTGTTCGTCGACAACTACCTCGACGGCGGCTACCACGTGCCGCACCTGCACCCGTCGCTGAGCTCGATCCTGACCTACACCGATTACACGATCGAGAGCTTCGAGCGGTTCTGCCTGCAGGCCAGTCCGATCGAGGGCGGCGGCGATCCGGCGACCGCGGTGGTTCGCCAGGGCCGCGCGCTCTATTACTGGATCTACCCCAACCTGATGCTCAACTGGTACGCGGGCCATCTCGACACCAACCTGGTGCTGCCGCTCGGCGTCGATCGCACGAAGGTGGTGTTCGAGTTCTACTTCGCGCCGGCCGCCGGGGACGCGGGGCGCGCGGCGGCCCACCAGCAGAGCATCGCGGTGGCCGAGCGGATCCAGCACGAGGACGTCGCGATCTGCGAGAGCGTGCAGCGCGGCCTGGGGTCGCGCGCCTACCGCGCGGGGCGGCTGTCGGTGCGCCGCGAGGCCGGCGAGCACCTGTTCCACCGGCTGCTCGCGCACGATCTGCGCGGCGGCCTGGCGCGCGCGGAGGCGAGGTGAGCGCGAGCATGAGGTGACCCGATCGCTCGGCGGGGCCCGGCGGCGTGATGCCCACCTCTGCGATCTGATAGCGTGGGGGTTCTGGCCAAGAGGAGCTCACCCACGAGATGATCGGCACGCATTTTCTGTCATTCCGCGATGACGCGGCCGCCCAGGGCGGCTGGCGCGGGTGGTCGCGGCGCGCGCTGCGCTCGATCGCGTTCAGCGCGCCGGTGCGGGCGCGGCTCGAGGCGCGCTACGAGCGCGACTTCGCGACCGCGGACAAGGCGCACCTGTTCCGCGGGGTGTACGACAGCTTCGAGGCGGCGGTGCGGGCCGCGCCCGGGTCCAAGCCGCTCGGCTACGACCACCCCGGCCCGGCCGCGATGTACCGCAACAACCTGGAGACCGTGTTTCTGTCCGACTATCCGGTGCTGTTCTGGCTGGCCCGCATCCTGGGGGTCGGGACGCGGCGGCTGTTCGATCTCGGGGGCCACGTCGGCGTGCGGTTCTATGGCTTTCGCACCCACCTCGCGCTGCCCGACGCGCTGGTCTGGCAGGTCATGGACGTGCCCGCGGTGGTGCGGGCCGGCCGCGAGCTCGCGATCGAGCGCGGCGCCGGGAACCTGGCGTTCACCGACCGGCGCGACGATCTCGCGGGTGCCGACGTCCTGCTCGCGACCGGCTCGCTGCAGTACCTCGAGAAGCCGCTCCACGAGATCCTCGCGCGGATCGCCGGCCGGCCGCCGCACGTGATCATCAACCAGCTGCCGATGCACGACGGCGCGGCCTACTACACGCTGCAGAGCATCGGGCAGGCGTTCTGCCCGTATCGCATCGAGGACCGCCGCGGGCTGGTCGCGGGGATGGCGGCGCTCGGCTACGAGCAGCGCGACGCGTGGTGCGCGCCGGACAAGCTGTGCCCGATCCCGTTTCATCCCGAGCACTCGGTCCGCGGTTACCAGGGCATGTACTTCCGCGCCGCCCGCTGAGGTCGTGGCAGCCGCGAGCCGCCGGGACCGCCGTCTTCGCGTAGGATGCGGTCCATGAGCGCGCCCCGGACCGGCGGTCAGCTGGTCGTCGATCAGCTGGTGATCCACGGCGTGGATCTGGTGTTCTGCGTCCCCGGCGAGAGCTACCTCGCGGTGCTCGACGCGCTGTACGACGCGCGCGACCGGATCCGGGTGGTCAACGCGCGCCACGAGGCCGGCGCGGCCAACATGGCCGAGGCCTACGGCAAGCTCACCGGGCGGCCCGGGGTCGCGATGGTCACGCGCGGGCCGGGCGCGTGCCACGCGGCGATCGGCGTGCACACCGCCGCCCAGGACTCGACGCCGATGGTGCTGCTGGTCGGCCAGATCGAGCGGCGGACCGCGGATCGCGAGACCTTCCAGGAGGTCGACTACCGGCAGATGTTCGGGCCGCTCGCCAAGTGGGTCGCGCAGGTCGACCACGCCGAGCGCGTGCCGGAGTACCTCGCGCGGGCGTTCCACGTCGCCATGTCGGGGCGGCCCGGTCCGGTCGTGCTGGCGCTGCCCGAGGACATGCTGACCGACGCGGTCAGCGCGGCCGACGCGGTGCCCTGTGTCGCGAGCCAGGCCGCGCCCGCGCCGGACGACCTCGCGCGGCTGCGCCGGCTGCTCGAGGCGGCCGAGCGGCCGATCGCCGTGCTCGGCGGCTCGCGGTGGAGCGACGCGGCGTGTGCGCAGGTCCAGGCGTTCGCCGAGGCCTGGGACATCCCGGTGGCGGTGGCGTTCCGGCGGATGGACCTGATCGACAACCGCAGCCCGGTGTACGCCGGTGACTTCGGCCTGGCGCCGGTGCCGTCGCTGCCGAGGCGGTTGCGCGAGGCGGACCTGGTGGTCGTGATCGGCGCGCGGCTCGGCAGCCTGACCACCCAGTACGTGGCGGCGCTCGACGGCGTGCGGCCGCGGCCGACGGTGGTGCAGGTGTATCCGGACGCCGACGAGATCGGCCGGAGCTGCCGGGTCGACGCCGGCATCGTCGCGGGTCCGGTGGCGTTCGCCGCCGCGCTGGCCACGCTGGCGCCGGATCGCGAGCCGCGGTGGCGCGCGTGGACCCGGGCGGCCCGCGCCGACTTCGTCGCCAACCTGGAGCCGACCGCGTACGACGGCGCGCTCGACATGGGCCGCGCGCTGGCCGAGCTGCGCGACCGGCTGCCGCGCGACGCGATCATCACGCTCGACGCGGGCAACCACACCGGCTGGCCGATGCGCTACCTGCGGTTCGGCCGGCCGGGCCGGCTGCTCGGGCCGATCAGCGGTGCCATGGGCTACAGCGCGCCGGCCGCGGTCGCCGCGGCGCTGGTCCACCGCGATCGCCGGGTGGTCGGCTTCGTGGGCGACGGCGGGTTCCTGATGAGCGGCCAGGAGATCGCGACCGCGGTGCAGCACGGCGCCGCGCCGATCCTCGTGGTGTTCAACAACGCGCGCTACGGGACGATCCGCATGCACCAGGAGCGCGAGTACCCGGGGCGCAGCATCGCCACCGAGCTGGTCAACCCCGACTTCGCGGCGCTGGCGCGCGCCTACGGCGCCCACGGCGAGCTCGTGACGCGGACCGACGAGTTCCTGCCGGCGTTCGAGCGCGCGGCGGCCACGGGGCGGGCGGCGGTGATCGAGCTGCGCATGGATCCGGACTGGATCACCACGCGCAGCACGCTGGCCGGCCTGCGCGCCGCGGCGTCGGCGAGCCGGCGGACCTGAGCGGCGACGTCGTCGCACACCGCGGCATGCGTCGCCTCCGGATCGGGCTCAAGTTTTCCCGATTGGGGCCGTTCCACCACCAGGAACCCGGAAGGCACCGATGGCGCAACGCTGCGATGTACGAAGTCAGAGGATCTCGCTGGGCGACGACGGCATCATCCGGGTGGAGATGCAGCCCGGGGTGTTCGATCTCGAGCTGTCCGACGCCCAGGAGGTGATCCGGGCGATTGGCTCGCTGTGCGATGGAGTGCGACGCCCCGTGCTGGTCGACCTTCGCGGCCTGCGGTCGATGACGCGCGAGTGCCGGAAGCACTTCGCCGGCCCGGAGACCGCCGACGCCGAGGCCGCGGTCGCGCTGCTCGTGGTGTCGCCGATCGCGCGGGCGATGGGCAACTTCTTCATGGGGCTCAACAAGCCGCTGCTCCCGACCCGGCTGTTCACCGCCGAACCGGAGGCCCTGACCTGGCTGCGGGGTTTCGTGGCGTGACCGTCGCGGCCAGCCTGCAGGCGGCGCATGCGCTGCTCCTGGAGCTGGCCGCGGCTTGTCCGGGGAGCCCGGCCGCGTCGCAGCTGCCGGCGGTGCTGGACGGACTGGCGGAGGCCGAGGCCACGGCGCGCGGCTGGCGCGACACCGAGGCGCGCCTCGACTCGATCGCCGACACCCTGTTCGGCCTGGCGTCGCTCGACCGGTCGCGGCGCTCGGAGATCCGCGGCGACGGCGGCGTGCTCGACGGCGTGGCCGGCTGCATCAACATGCTCGGCGAGGAGCTGGCGTCCTACCTCGAGGAGCGCGAGCGGGTCGAGCGCGAGCTCGAGCAGCGCGTCGAGCAGCGCACGCGCGAGTTGACCCACGCCAACCTGGCGCTGCAGACCGAGATGCTGCAGCGCCAGCGCATCGAGACCGAGCTGCGCATGTCGCACAAGCTGGAGGCGGTCGGCCGGCTGGCCTCGGGTGTCGCCCACGAGATCAACACGCCGGTCCAGTTCGTCAGCGACAGCGTGCAGTTCGTCAAGATCGCGATGGCCGACCTGGTCGGCGTGGTGGGCAAGCTGATCGCAGTGAACCGCGCGGTGCTCGACGGCGCGCCGGCCGTGGCGGCCGCGTCCGAGGCGCGCGCGGCGGCCGCCGACGCCGACGTCGACTACCTGCTGGAGCACGGACCGCTGGCGCTCGAGCGCGCGCTCGACGGGCTGGCCCAGGTCGCGTCGATCGTGCGCTCGCTCAAGGCGTTCGCCCACCCCGACGCGCGCGAGATGGCGTCGGTCGATCTCAACCGGGGCATCGCGAGCACGCTGGTCATGGCGCGCAACGAGTACAAGTACGTCGCCGAGGTGGTGACCGATCTCGGCGACCTGCCGCAGGTGACCTGCCACCCCGGCGAGATCAACCAGGCGGTGCTCAACATCCTGGTCAACGCCGCGCACGCGATCGGCGACGCGGTCGGGACATCGGGCGCCAAGGGCCGGATCACGGTCACGACCTGGCGCGACCGCGACTGCGCGGTGATCGCGATCGCCGACACCGGCACCGGCATCCCCGAGCACGTCCGGTCGCGGATCTTCGACCCGTTCTTCACCACCAAGGAGGTCGGCCGCGGCACCGGCCAGGGGCTCGCGATGGTGCACAGCATCGTCGAGAAGCACGCCGGGACCGTGCGGGTCGACAGCGTGGTCGGCCGCGGCACGACGTTCGAGATCCGGCTGCCGATCCGCGGCGCGCGGCGGCGCGGGCGGGCGTCCGGCTCGGCCGGCTGATCGGCCGGTGACCGGCTGTGGCGCTGCGATCGTCGGCCGACTGATCGGCCGGCCGCGATGCCGGCGGGTGACGGCGACGGCGCGGCGTGACACATCAGCGGGATGACCCTGCGCGTCTACTTCGACTACATCTCGCCGTACTCCTATGTCGCCTGGCACCAGATCCCGGCGATCGCCGCGCGCCATGCACAGTCGATCGAGCCGGTGCCGGTGCTGTTCGGCGCCGTGCTCGATGCGCACGGGACCAAGGGGCCGGCCGAGGTCCCGGCGAAGCGGAGGTACGCGCTCAAGGACGTGTATCGCAAGGCGCGCCGGGCCGGGCTGCCGTTGGCCTTGCCGCCGGCGCATCCGTTCAACCCGCTGCTCGCGCTGCGAGCGTCCTCGCTGGCGTTGCCGGACGATGCGCGGCGCCGGCTGATCGACGCGCTGTTCGCGGCGGTGTGGGCAACCGGCGAGGGCATCGAGGCGCCCGGTGCGGTGGCGCGGATCGCCGGCTCGGTGGGGCTCGACGGCGAGGCGATCGAGCGCGCCGCGTCGGAGCCTACCGGCAAGGCTCGCCTGCGTGCGCAGACCGACGAGGCGATCGCCGCCGGCGTGTTCGGCGTGCCGACCGTCGCGGTCGACGGCGAGCTGTTCTGGGGCGTCGACGCGCTCGACCTGCTCGACGCCTACCTCGAGCAGCGCGAGCCGGTCCCGCCCGAGCTGATCGCCCGCTGGGAGGCGCTGCCGGCGTCGGCGATCCGGCGCACCTGAGCGGCGACGTCGTCGCACACCGCGGCATACGTCCCCAACGGGCTCAAGTGTTCCCGATTGGGGTCGTTCCAGCGGGAGGACCGCTCAGGAAGCACCGATGGCGTCCCAGGATCGTGAGCCGGCTCTGGCGATGTCGCGAACTCACCCGTACTGTCGCCTCAGGGGGCCGAGGTCGCTGATGGCGCCGCACACGATCCTCTTCATCGCCGCGAACCCGGTCGGTACCAACCGGCGGGCGCTCGATGAGCAGGCGCGCGCGGTTCAGGTAGAGCTGGAGCGTGCCGGCCACCGGGGCTGCTTCCAGTTCGTGACCCGGTGGGCCGCGCAACCGCTCGACCTGCTGCGCGAGCTGGTCAAGCACAAGCCCACGGTCGTGCACTTCTGCGGCGGCAGGGTCATCGGAGGGGCCGGTTGCGCGCCTCCAGCCGGCGTGTATTTTCAGGCAGCCGATGGTCACGCGCAGCTGGTGCCGGCCAAGGCGCTGGCCAACGCGTTCGACGCCGCGGGGTCGGTCAAGCTGGTCGTTCTGGACGCCTGCTACAGCGAGGAGCACGCTGCAGCCGTCGCCGCGCACATCGATTGCGTCGTCGGCATGGCGGGTGAGACCGTCGACGGCGCCGCCACGAGCTTCGCGATCGGTCTCTACGGCGGTCTCGGCGAGGGCGAGTCGGTGGCCGCAGCGTTCAAGCAGGGCTGCGCCGCGATCGGCATGACCGGGGCCGGCGACCCCGAGCAGCCCCAGCTGCGGGTGCGGCCAGGCGCGGATGCGAGCGGGCTGGTTCTCGCGGCGCGGAGGGAGGCGATCGCTGGCGGGGATGTCCAGGTGACACGGGCGACTGCACCCCATGCTCCCGTACTCGCGGTAGTGGCGCAGTCGCCGACGTTGGGCACGCACACGTTCGTCGGCCGCGAGCGCGAGCTGGTGGAGATCGAGACGCTGTTGACCGGTGCAACCCATGTCCAGCTCCGCGCCGCGCTCGACGGCTTGCCTGGCATCGGCAAGACCGAGCTGGCGCGCCAGGTGGTGGCGCGCCTCGCACGGGGCAAGCAGTTCCCCGGAGGCATCTTCTGGTTCAACGCCGAGCACGCCGACCTGCGGCTGCAGTGGGCGTCGTTCGTGGAGGACCCCGGTCATACGCTGCCCGACCTTGACGCGTGCGCGCGCTGGGCGGTCCGGCAGGTCGAGCAACGCGCGCAACGGGGCGACGCCGTTCTGATCGTGCTGGACAACGTCGAGAGCTGGGAGCCGCGGCCGGGGCCGTTGGCGGAGGTGGCGGCGATCCGGATGCTGGTCACCACACGCGCGCGCTGGCTCCACAACTCGTTCCGGGCCCACGAAGTCCCGCCCCTGGAGCTGGAACCTGCCCGAACCCTGTTGCGGGCGATCGTCGGTCACGAGGTCGCGGGTGCCGACGAGCTGCTCGGTTCTCTGGGCGGACACGTCTTGTCGATCGAGCTCGCCGCGACGTACGTGCGCGAGTACGGGACGTCGCCTGTCGAGTACGCGCGGCAGCTGGCAGCCGGCACGAGCCCCGGCTCGTCCGTGGCCGATCAGACGTCGTACCGAGCGACCGCCGAGAGCGCGTTTCGCCTGCTGTGGAACAGGGTTGCGCCCGACGTCCGGCACGCGTGGGTTCTGGCCGCGCAGCTTCCCCCAGCCTGGTTCTCGAGCGAGCTGGCCGAGGCGATCGGCGTGGACGTCGAGCGCCGGCGGGCGCTCGTGCGGCTCCATCTGCTGGACCGCGACCACCAGGGGCGGCATCAGATGCACCGGCTGCTGCGGGAATTTGCCCTGGCCGAGGAGCCGCCGTCGACATCGGTTCAGCAGACGGTGATCCTCGGCGCGACCAAGTTGTTGGAGACGGGGGATGACGTGCTGACGTTTCAGCGCTACCGCCGGGACGCCGACAGCTTCGCGCACCTGGTGGCAGCTTCGGCGAATACGCCCGCCAACGCTCGCTTCATGACGGTTTGTGGACAAGGGCTTCGGCAGCTCGGCGAGCTCGTGGCCGCGCGCCAGCTGTTTGAGCAAGCGCTGGCGTCGGACCTCAAGACCTACGGCGAGGACCACCCCGAGGTTGCGATTCGCCGCAACAACCTCGCCCTGGTGCTCAAGGACCTCGGCGAGCTGGCGGCCGCGCGCCAGCTGTTGGAGCAAGTCCTGGCGTCGGACCTCAAGACTTACAGCGAGGACCACCCCTGGGTTCGGCGCAGAGCGCTGCGAGCGCGGCGGTCCGGAGCGGCGAGCTGAGGGGCGTGAGGGTGACGCGCTACTCGGTTGCGGTGACGGTGATGTCGCCCGAGTTGGCGAGCATCGACTGCACGAGCGAGAGCTTCGTCGACGGCTCTCCGGTAGTGCGGTCCGACCCGGTGCACGAGGTCACTCGACCATCGCCTGACGGCCGGAGAACCCGGACAGGTTTGGGTCGGCACCCGGCCGATGCTACGTCCTCGTCGACAACACCGGGGTCAGGTCAGGAGGTCTGGATTCCGCGGAATCGTGGTCGACACCCGCGGCTGCTGGTCTGGCGTTCGTTGCATGCGGCGTGCAGCGGGAGGCTGGCAAGGGCTGGCACCCACGTGGACGCGTGGGCGTCCTCGACGGGCTGCGCGGTGTCCGGGCGATTCCGCGGAATCGTGATCGACACCCGCGGCTGCTGGCGGCGAGCGCCGTGCAGCCGGCAGGTCGCGCCGGGGGCGGGTCAGGCACCGCCCGACCATCGCCGGACGGCCAGAAAACCGGACAGGTTTGCGTCCGCACCCGGCCGACGCGTACCGGCTATGTCCTCGTCGACAACGCCGGAGTCATGTCAGGAGGTCTGGATTCGGTGCGGCGACACACCCGGATATGACCTCGGGAGATCGCGAGGCGGGTCAGTGAGCGAGCGAGCCGGGCAGCGCCGAGTCGCGCGATGTCAGCAGCGTCCTGCGCAGCGCGATCACGGCACGGATCATTCGCTTCGAATGCGACGGACGTCAGCAGGGACCTCGGGAGATCGCGGGGGTCGCCTGTGACCAGCCGGAGCAGGCACACCCGGTTGACCTTGACCGCCTGCTCACAGTCGGGGGCCCATCAGGAGGCTCCGTTCGGGATGTACATCCCGGATCTCGGAGGGAGAGAGGCTGGCTCGTCTGCCAGGCTCGTCACCTCGACCCGACAGCGCCGGCCGGCCCGACCATGCCCGATCACGCGGATCAGCGCGATGTCTCCTTGCGGCGCGCCTCCATCTGCACGGTGAGCGCCGCGACCTGCGCATTGGCAAAGCGGAGCGAGGCGCTGGCCTGCTGCGAGGTCTTGGTCGCCAGCGACTGGATCCGGCCGTACGCCAGGCGCTGGCGGTCGGTGGTCGGTGCCGGCAGCCCGTCGGCGGCTGCCTCCGCGGCACGGGCGAGCGCCTCGATGTCGATCATCTCGGCGCGGAGGTTCTCCAGCGCGGTGCCCGGTTCGAAGTTGCTGAGCGGCGGGTCGTTCGATACCCTGGCCTGGGTGCTGCGATGTGCTTGCATCGTCGGCTCCTTGGATCGCCGGTGTTTCCGCACCGGCGGTCCGCTATGTCAATCGTGCCTCGCGCCAACGGCGGCGCTGCCTCGTTCCCACGTAGGGAACGTTTCTACATGCGCTGGATAGCGCAGGAAGTCAATCCGATTGTCTTCGGTGATTGATCCTTGTGTTGAAAAGTCATTTCGCGTTCTGGGACAATCGCTCTCCTATTCTGAATCCAGAACAAACCCAAAATTAAATTCTGATTGGAGCGTCGTCTCAAGCGTCAGGACTGTGGGCAACTGAAGAAGGGCTGTGAGACGCGTCCAGGTCGACCCTGCGCTCTGTGGCGCGTGTCATCAGACCTTCCAGTTGTCCACAGGACCGTCCACATGCTCCGCAGAACCTGCGGTCGAGGACCATCGCCAACGACGGCCGGCGATGCGCTGTCTCGATCGCCGTCGAGCGGGCCGGCTGATCCAGCGAGCGGTCTGTGCGCTCTGCGGCCGACCGAACGCGGTGGATCATGAGCGCGTGGACCGGTCGGAGTGGCATCTACACAGAATCGCGTGGGCTGAGATCCATGCCTTGACGGCGGATGATCGCGACACCGCCTACGGCGCCGCCACGATCGACACCCACCGCTGATGAGCGCTCAGCGCAATGCTGATCTGCAAGTTTGATTACGATAACAACAATCGCGAGACCATATTGGTTTGTTGTGCTACAGAAGGCCAGACCGGTCGATGTAGCGATCCATGTGCCATGCGGTGCAGGTTCGATGTCAGACCCGGATGATATGCGGTTGTCATGGAGAATGAGCTCGAACAGCTGGGCGAGCGGATCGCCGAGCAGGCGGCGCACCTCGATGCAGCCACCCACCGGCTGCTGGCCGACCTGCGAGCGTTCGATACCCGCGGTGGTTGGCGTGTGCAGGGCGCCACTTCGTGTGCCCAGTGGCTCGCATGGCGCGTCGGGTGGGATCTGGTCACGGCGCGCGACCATTTACGCGTCGCGCGGAAGCTTGCCGGGTTTGCGGCGATCGACGATGCGTTACGGCGCGGCGAGGTGTCGTACTCCAAGGTGCGCGCCATGCTGCGCGTCGCCACCTCGGACAACGAGGTTCTGCTCCTCGAGCACGCGAAGCTGATGACGGCATCTCAGCTCGAGAAGCTGTGCCGCAAGTACGCGCTGGTGCTGCGCCATGGCGAGGGCCCGCATCCGCAAGGCGATGAACAGCGGCGCTACGTACGCCGGCGCGATACCGAGGATGGCATGGTCAAGATCGAGGTCGTGCTGCACCCGGAGGAGGCCGAGGTGGTCTGGGCGATGCTCGACCATGCCGCGGCGCAGTTCGCGCGTGAGCGAGATCACCGCCCGGCACCACCCGGGCGCGATTCCGCGGAATCCGCTGCCGTACCCCGCCCGCATGCAACCCTCACGGACCCGGTGTCTGCGCCTGCGACGCGGGACGGCCCGGATGCCGCGGCCCGCGCGATGGGGGAGAGCATGGTCCGGCCACACATGAGTTCTCCGATCGACGATTCTGCGGAATCGTCGGAACCCGCGAGCCCTGTCGCACGGTGGGATGCCGGGCTCGAGGATTCCGCGGCGCCCGCGGAGCGGTGTGCAGTGGGCCTGGGGGGCGGCGCGTCGGGTGCGGTGTGCGCGGTCGTGTCGGTCGACGCCGTCGAGGATCCGGACGCGGTCGCGGCGAGCGTCGCATCCTCGCAGCCGTTCTCGGATGCCGGGCCGCGATCGGTCCTCGATCGACTGCTGGATGAGGTCGAGGCGCGTCGCGGGGCCGATGAGGTGGCCCACGACGCGGTCTCCGGTCCGTGCGACGCGGGCTGCGAGCCTGGAGCCGCCTAGGCGGGCAGCGCTCGCCGGAGGCGACCAGCGGCCGGCGCGAGGCAAGCTCGCTGCGTGATTGAGCCGCTGCGGCCCGGAGGGCGTTCAACCGCGCCGATGCCCTGGTGGCGATGGCGCAGGGCCATCTGCGCGCCGACCGGCCGGAGCGTGCCCCGATCGAGGTCGTGCTCACGATTCCGGCAGGCAGCCTTCGCGCGGGTGCGGCTCTGGATCCTGTCGAGGTCGGTGAGATGGGGGAGTCATTCCTGTCCAGCGAGACGGCGCGCCGGCTGAGCTGCGACGCGGGCGTCGTCGATGTCGTCGAGGATGAGCATGGCACACCGCTCTCGGTCGGCCGCAGGCGCCGCACGATCAGCGGGGCGCTCAAGCGCGCGCTGCACAAGCGCGACGGAGTGTGCGGCTATCCTGGGTGCACGAACCGCCTGTTCCTGGAAGGCCATCACATTCAGCACTGGGCAGACGGCGGTGAGACCAGCCTCGAGAATACGGCCTTGCTGTGCTCGTTCCACCACCGGTATGTCCACGAGTACGGATATTCGATCGAGCTCGGGCCCGACCATCGGCCGCGATTCCGCGATCCGCACGGTCGGTGGGTCCCGGCGGTGCCGGAGCTCCCTCGCGTGGCGGAGCTGGGGTGGCCCGAGATCCGCGCGGCGAACGCGGCGCTGCAGATCGACGCCGAGACGATCGCCGGGCCATGGGACGGCACGCCGGTGGACTACGGGCGGATCGTGGGGCACCTCTGCGCCGTCGATGGCCTGGCATGACGATCCATGGAACCTGACGGGGCCCACTCGCAGCAAGTCGCGTGAGCGGCTCGTGCCGCGCCGCGCATCGTCGGGCATCTCGACCCGCAGCCCAGGCTCGCCGCCGATTCGATCGGTGTCCGGCGTCCAGCCTCAAGGCGGACTGGAAGGTCTGCGAAGCGCCCAGGGATGTACATCGGCGACGCCGCGACGGCAGCGGCCTGCATCACCTCATCCCGCTGTTCCTCGTGATCGGCGTCGTCGGGCTGGTCGTCGCCCGGCGCATGGTCGGCCGGCCGCGCGCCCGTGAGCTGGACCGTTCCGAACCGAGCACGGCCGATCGCCATGGACCCCTGGTGTAGGGAGGTGCTCGTGGATCACGGCGGGAGACGGCGAGATCGCGATGCCGATCGATGCCGAGCTCGGGTTGGCTGATCACTCGGGGTCGGTCGCGAAGAACGCGGTCGAGCACTCCTCGGCCATGTCGATCACGCCGTGGTCGAGCCGCGACGCGCGCGCGAAGTCGGCCAGGCCGTACCAGAAGCTGGCGTTGAGCACGTACCAGAACCGGTCGAAGGTGTCGGTGTCGACCGCCGGATCGCGCTGCGCGATCTGCTGGGCGAACGCCGCGAGCTGGTTGGTGGTCTCGGTGTTGTGATCGCGGGTGCCGGCGAACCCGAACACGCCGATCGCGGTGCCGTCGGGGCTGGTCAGGATCGGCAGGCACAGGATCCACTCGTAGTCGCGCGTGCCGGTCATCGTCGGCACCCGGATCACGTCGATCTCGCCGGTGATCGAGCGGTGCCACGCGGCCGGGCGGGCGAACCGGAACGCGTGGCCGGCGATCCCGCGGCCGGCCTCGAACTGGGTGACCCAGGCGTCGGGCGGAAAGATCCCGAAGCACGGCCGGAGCAGCGCCTCGGCGTCGGTCCACAGGTTGCCGACCGCGACCGCGTGCTCGCCGAACGCCTCCGGATCGCGGCTGAGCTCGAGCGCGCTCTCGAGCGACGCCTCGAGGTAGGTCGACAGCGCGGTGCGCAGCCCGTTGCCGGGGTTGCGGGTGCTGCGGCACAGCTGGACCATCTTGGTGGTGGCGACCGCGAACTTGCGGGGCAGCGGGTCGCCGGAGTTGGCGAGCGGGAACGTCATGCCGTAGCGCGCGTTGGCCATCGGCGACGGCCACGACATCGAGGCCCGCCGCGCGCTGGCGAAGTTCCGGGTCGCCCGGCTCTCCTCGCTGCCCAGCCGCTCCCACTTGAGCGGCCCGCCGTTGGCGCGGCGCTCGACGATCGGCACGATCAGCGGGCCGCTCGGGCCGGCGAAGTACTCGCCGTCGGGCGCGTCGAACACGAACTCCAGGGTCAGCCGGTCGTAGTCGAACTGGACCCGGTGCGACCACAGCTCCCAGCCGTCGAGCAGGTGGGGGAACTCGTCGCGCTTGGTGATCAGCGCTGGCTCGGCGCGGGTCAGCGCGAACGCGTTGGCGATCCGGTAGCTCCAGGTCAGCCGGCGGTAGTGCTTGGCGGTCCACGCGTTGGAGCGGTACTCGAACCAGTCGCTGTCGTCGCGCCGGGTCACCGGCAGGCGCTGGCCGTCGACCATCGCGCTGGCGTCGGGGGCGGTGCAGAACTTCGACGCGATCCGCGCCAGCACGATCGGCTCGCTGAGGTCGAGGTCGTCGATCTCGACGTCGATCTTGGCGGTGCCGTTGTCGGGGTCGAGCGTGACCCGCCGGGTGACGTGGGCGGCCCACGACCGCAGCGGCTTGGAGATGTCGTGCGGCCGCTCGACATCGAGGTCGAAGTACATGAACCGCCGGCGGTCCTCGCGCGCCGAGTACGCGCCCAGGCCCTCGCTCTCGTAGACGTCGACCCGCAGCCGGTTGCGGTGGAGGTCGACGATCGAGAACTGGTTGGCGATCGCGTCGGGGCGATCGTCGGCGGCGGCGCCGAGCGTGCCGGTCGACACCAGCGCGAAGTCGTCGGTGATGAAGCGGTGGAGCTGGGTGTGCGACTTGTGGACGTGGCCGTGGAAGCCGACCTTGATCCCCGAGGTGACCAGCGCGGTCAGGTTCTCGAAGGTCAGCCGATCGGGCCGGCTGCGCTGGCTCTCCAGGCCGTGGTGCCACACGCCGATCCGCAGGAAGTTGCGGGCGTGGTCGTGGCGGTCGACGTGGTCGCGCGCCTCGGTGATCGCGTCCTCATGGATCTGCGCACCGTGCCAGTAGCGGTCGTTGCGGTAGCAGCTGTTGAATCCGAGCAGCGCGACGTGGAGCTCGGGGAACACGTGGGCCTGCCAGTCGCCGTTGCCGCCGCGCGGGTCGAGCAGCGCGAATGGACGGTGAGGCGGTCCCAGCTGATCGGCGTAGTAGTCGGTGAGGAACGCCTGGACCGCAGCAAACCGCTCCTGGTAGCGGTCGGCCCGGATCTGGAACGCACTGGTGTGACCGTACGGCCCGGTCTTGATCCGGAACGGCTGGGTCGAGGGCCGCCACTGGCCGTCGGCGAACCACTGCTCGGCGATCTCGGAGGGCGCGTTGGCCAGCGCCAGGGTCTCGAAGACTTCGGCCGTCCAGTCGACGTCGTGGTTGCCCGGAGCGATCACGACCCGGGTCTTGACCGCCGAGCGGTCGCCGACGACGAGCGGCTCGATCTCGGCCTCGAGGAAGCGCTTGAGCTTGGCGTACTCCGTCGGGGAGGCCCGCTGGGTCAAGTCCCCGGAGATCACGACAAAATCAAATCGTAATCCCGCCACGGCAGGGCGCGCTCGGCCCCATAGCTGGTTGAGCTCCCTGCCGTCGTGAGTGACGTGCAGGTCAGAAAGATGAAGGATTTTCACGCGACGTGGACCGACGTCAGTCGTCGGATTCCGGCGGGCGCTGCTGCTTGAGAGCCTCGACGGTCGCGATCACTTCCTGCAACTTCCGGATGCTGGTGTGATCGACGCGAATCGCCCGATGCTGGTAGAGGGCCACCGAGTCCTGGGGCTTCTTCGTTACGCTCACAAGGTAAGTTTGCCCCTACGACCCGCCATGGGCAAGAGTTCTGGTGAGCGACCGGACAAGAAAATTGAGCTCGAAGTTGGGCCAAAAGTGCGATGGGGAGCCTCCGTTAGGAAGACTTCTGAGAGGGGTCCAAGAGGGGGGAGACGCGTTGCGGCAAAGCAAGGCAAGCAACGAATTTTCCCTAGTTATGACGCGATCGGAGGGTCGATGCAAATTCGAACGGGTCAGCCGGCGGGAAGATCTCGCAAGCGATTTCCGTACGCACCGACCTGAGACACTCGCTACTATTTGAAGTTTCCCATCGGCAGCCGGCGGCGGCCGATCCACTCGCCGAGCGACGCGTGCGCCATGCCGATCAGCTGCGCGGCGCGCGCGATGTTGCCGGCCTCGCGCAGCGCGACGATCCGGAGCGTGCCCTTCTCGATCTCGGGCAGCGAGGTCGCCGAGTGCAGCCGCACCCAGTCGCGGTCGACCTTGTTGAAGCTGGCCGAGGCGCGCAGCATCACCGCGGCGTCGGCCGCGTACTCGTCGATCACGCGCTCGATCTCGTCGGGCCGGCTCGACAGCGGCGGGACCTCGATCGGCGCCGAGACCAGCTCCTTGCGATCCGGCGGGCGCTGGCCGCACAGGATCAGCTGCACGCGGGTGCCGGGGTCGCGGAGCGCGTCGGTGACCTCGGCGAAGTCGCGCGGCAGCCGCTTGACCCACATGCACATCGAGCCGCCGGCCGCGGCGTGGAACGCGCGCATCCCGGTCGGGTAGTTCTCCAGCGGCCCGGCCTGCTCGGTGGTGCGCCGCCGCGGGTCGCACAGCACGAACGGCCGATCGTCGCCCAGCGAGTAGCGGTGCAGGCCGCGCGCGATCGGCACGAGATCGCCGTCGCCGCACAGCGCGAGCGCGGCGTGCCGGGTCGTCGCCAGCCGCACCGAGCGCACCGCGAGGTCGACCGCCTCGCTGCGATCGCTCGACCAGCCGAGGATGCGGGCCAGGTAGCCGCGCAGCGCGATCAGCCGCGGGCTCTCGGCGATCAGCGTGATGCCGCCGATCCCGAGCTCCGAGCCGGGCTCGAGCAGCGCCTTGGGCCGGCGCACGCCGTCGAGCCGCATGCCGTTCTTGCTGTCGAGGTCGTGGGCGATCCACCGCGCGTTCTCGCGGACCAGCCGGACGTGCTGGCGCGACAGGCAGCCCGTCGGATCGGTCAGCGGCAGCGTGGAGGTCTCCGACGAGCCGATCGTGACCTCGGCATCACCGGGCAGCGGGTAGCTGACGTCGGTGCCCCACTCGCGAAGCCGGACGACCTCGTCATCGATCGCCCACCCGTCCGCCCCCAGGTCCGTCTTGGTCGCGATCGTCATGCGTCGTTGTGAACAGGGTATCAAAACGCGGCATCCCGCGCGCGGCCACCGCGGATTGCCGGGTGGGGGGGCCGGCGGGGCTCAAGTTCTCGACGGCGCCGCGAACGACCTGACGCCGGGCGACGGCGGCCCGCTGGACCGCCGGTGATCGCGCGGGTCAGCGATGGCGTGACGTTCTCGAAAGGACCGCCCGGAGCTCGCTCGGCCGGTCGAAGCTGGATCCCGCCAACCCGCAGCAGGGTCCTCCGGACGTCGCGCCGGCGTTCTCGTCTCCGCGCCGCCGTTCTGGTTTCGAGCGCCGCGAGACGGGGGCAGCGCCCCCGTGGGATCGACGTGGCACGGGATCTGCGACCCTGCTGGAGGCTGTCGCACAGGTTGTGTGTCGTCACGTGTTCCAGGCCAGTGCCAGCGACTGGGACAGACGTCACGCGCAGCTCGCACCCCCGCGCTCCGACCACCGCCGCGTCGCTGCCGGGGCCGCGCCGCGTCGAAGTCCGGCTCCGTCATGGCAGTGAGCTGAAAACGCTCACCTATCGGTGGACCGGGGCGGTCCGTTTCCGGAACGGCGGCGCGACTGGCAAGTCATGCCCGCGCTGCGGGAGGGATCCAGGTGGGTGCCCTGCGAGCGTGGCGGCGTTCCTGCATCGCGCATGTTCCCGGATGAATGGAATATTGTTCACCAACCGTCGAGGAGATCGCCGAGAATCTCGCCGTGGGCGATTTACTCAGATTGGTGCACAGCATTACATTGAAAGCTGTGGGTGAGGGCGAACCTTCTTCCAGCCGAGGGCAGAACGCGATGAGTGGTCCGTCAAACGCCTGGAACGCGATGTCGCCGAGGCACCCGTGATGGACCATCCCGGGATCATCCCGATCGGGGCGGTGCTCGCGGGCCGCTACCGGGTCGAGCGCGTGATCGGCCAGGGCGGCATGGGGGTGGTGGTCAAGGCGATGCACCTCCAGCTCAACCAGCCGGTGGCGATGAAGTTCCTGCTGCCCGAGGTGCTCGGGAACCAGCAGGTCGTCCAGCGGTTCCTGCGCGAGGCCCAGGCCGCGGTCCGGCTCAAGAGCGAGCACGTCGCGCGGGTGATCGACGTCGGCTCGCTCGAATCCGGCGCGCCCTACATGGTGCTGGAGTACCTGGAGGGCGCCGATCTCTCGAACTTCCCGCGGTCCCAGCTCTCGGTCGGCGGGGTCGTCGACCTCGTGCTGCAGGCGTGCGAGGCGCTGGCCGAGGCGCACTCGCTCGGCATCGTCCACCGCGACATCAAGCCGGCGAACTTCTTCCTCACGCGCGGCAGCGACGGCGCGCCGCTGCTCAAGGTCCTCGACTTCGGGATCTCGAAGTCGCCGATGGCCGGCAGCAACCTGACCGCGACCCAGTCGGTGATGGGCACGCCGGCGTACATGTCGCCCGAGCAGATGCGGTCGTCGCGCGACGTCGACCATCGCACGGACATCTGGGCGCTGGGCGTGGTGCTCTTCGAGCTGCTGCAGGGCGTGCCGCCGTACGGCGGGGACACGTTCTCGTCGATGGTGATCAAGGTCGTCAACGACCCGCTGCCGCGGATGACCGTGGCGCTGCCCGGCGACCTCGACGCGGTCGTCTACCGCTGCCTGGAGAAGGACCCGGCGCGGCGGTTCCAGAACGTCGCCGAGCTCGCGCAGGCGCTCGCGAAGTACGCGCAGTCCGATACCCAGGCCGCGATCTCGGTGCAGCGGACCCGCAGCATCATCGGGCTGGAGGCGCGCCGGTCGTCGGTTGAATCCGGCCCGGGCGGCCGGGCGATCCCGCCTTCGACGCTGTCGGGGGCCGCCGGCGCGCGGACCTCGCCGCCGGGCGGTCGCCGGCGCTGGCCGATCGTCGCGGGGCTCGTGGTGCTCGTCGCGATCGTCGCCGTTGCGGTGGTCGCCTCGAACGGCGGTGGTGGCCAGAAGGCCGCCGGTCCGGGGCCTGCCGCTGCACCGCCCTCGGCTGCTGCGCCGGCGCCGCCGGCCGCCGCGCCCACCGCGCCACCGGCGGCGACTCCACCGGCGCCGAGCGCCGTCGCGAACACGCCGGCACCGGCACCGGCAGCCCCCGCGCCGGCCGCACAACCGCCGGCCGCCCCGGCGACGCCGCCATCCGCGCCGGCCACGGCGACGGCGCAACCCGCCGCGCAACCCCCCGGCGCCCCGACCGCCCAGCCGGCGCGGGCCGCGCCGACCGCGCCCGAGGCGACCTCACCGGTCGCCAAGAAGCCCAGGAAGCCGTCGAGATCCGGGGGCTCCGCGAAGTCGGAGGGGTCGGCGAAGCCGCCCGATGACGACGTCCTCGGATCGCGCAACTGACACTGGAGATCCAGGAGATCCATGAAGCACGCAGTCGGCGCATTGATGATGGTGGCCCTCGCCGCGGGCCAGGCGCGCGCGCAATCCCAGGAGGGCAACTCCAGCGCGCTCGCGGAGCAGCTGTTCAACCAGGGCCGCGACCTGGTCAAGGCGAACCAGTGGGCCCAGGCCTGTCCCAAGTTCGAGGCGAGCCTGCGCTACGACCCGGTGCTCGGCACCCGGCTCAACCTGGCGACCTGCTACGAGCACATCGGCAAGCTGGCCAGCGCGTGGGGCCTGTACCGCGAATCGGTCGAGCTCGCGAAGAAGGTCGGCGACACCAAGCGCGCGGAGTACGCGCAGAAGCAGGCGGCCGCGCTCGAGCCCCGCCTGCCCAAGCTCGCGATCTCGGCGCCGGCCAGCCCGCCCGCGGGCTTCGTGGTCAAGCGCGACGAGACCACGGTCGACGCCGGCGCCCTCGGGGTCGCGCTCTACGTCGACCCCGGGACGCACCACGTGACCGCATCGGCGCCGGGGTTCGAGACCTTCACGGTGACGATCACTCTCCCCGAGAGCAAGACCGAGACGATCGCGGTGCCGAACCTGGCGCCAAGGCCCGCGGCCCCCGTCGTGTCGAGCGCGGAGAAGCCGGCGCAGCCGGCCGAGCCCGAGCCAGCGCCCACGGGGTCGATCGCGCGGTCGCGCAAGCTCCTGGCGCTCGGGCTGGGCGGCGCCGGCGTGGCCCTGGTCGGCGTCAGCCTGGTGTTCGGCAGCCAGGCGAGCTCGAAGAACAGCGACGCCGAGAAGCTGTGCGGCCCGGACCTGGCGTGCACCGACATGGCGGCGTTCACGCAGAGCAAGCAGCTGGTGAGCGACGCGAAGTCGAAGGCGACGGTGTCGACGGTGTTGTTCGGCGTCGGCCTCGCGGCGATCGCCGGAGGCGTGGTCGTGCTGGTCACCGCGCCGCGCGAGCCCGAGCGCGCCACCGCGCGCCTGGTTCCGGTCGTGCACGATGGCGGCGCCGGCCTGGCGCTCACGGGGGTGTTCTAGCCATGGCGAAGCTGTCCGCGATCGCATCGATCGCAGCCCTCGGGTCGGCGCTGGCCGCCGCCGGCTGCAGCAACGTCCTCGGTCTCAAGGATCCGACGTTCAACGACACCGGGCACGATGCGTCGATCGATGCGCCGGCCGATGCCCCGATCGACATGGGCCCGGGAGCGTGCGTGCCGGCAAACTGTCAGTTCGGCTGCGATACGGCCACCAACATGTGCCGGCCGGCCAGGCTCTGGGTCTACCTGACGATCGGTTCGTTCAACGGGAGCGGGTTTGGCGGCGCCGACACCCCGCCCGACGTGCGCCTGAAGGCCGACGCGCTGTGCTTCGACACGTTCACGCAGAGCTTCATGAACCGCGCGTGCACGCAGACCCGGACCCACGCGATCCTCACCGCCACCGGCGCCGACAGCATCCAGCTGATGGCGAGCACGTACAGCATCCCGACGGCCGCGGAGGTCGATCGAGCAGACGACGGCACCATCGTGTTCAACAACTGGAACGATCTCACCGACTCGACGAAGGCGCCGCGCGCGGCGGTCGCCAGCGCGACGACTGCGCCGACCGACGCCGACGGCATCGTCTGGACCGGCTTCGGGATCAGCGGCGCGAGCAACTGCACGAACTGGACGTCCAAGGTCTCGACCGTCCTCGGGGGCCAAGGTCACACGACGAACACCACGTCCGCCTGGCTGAACACCGGGAGCGATCGCTGCGACTTCCTGCAGCGCCTGCTGTGCGTGTGCTGGTCGGGGGGCAACTAGCGCGCGATGTCGAGGGCATGGGTCATCGCGATCGCCGTGGCTGCGGCTGCGTGCAGCGCGCGCGGTCCGGCCGGGCCGTCGCTGGTCGGGCCGACCGACGATGCCGGGGTGCCGGACGATGCCGGCACCACGCCCGGTCCGGGCGATGGGGGCATGGACGCCGCCGGCGATCCCTCGGACCTCGCGATGGCCTGCGGCGGCGTCGCGCCGGTGACGCTCGATGACTGGGAGAACTGCTACCAGAAGCGCAAGTGCGAGTGGGAGGTCGGCTGTGTCACCGAGGATCAGTTCGCCAGCGTGCAGGACTGCATGGCGTCGGCGGACGCGGTGTCGGGCGGCGAGCTCGCGGCCGAGCGCCGCGCCCGCAAGCGCGCGGTCGAGCAGGGCCGGGCGTCGATCCACGTCGCCGCGTTCACCCAGTGCCTGCTCCGGACCAGCGCGACGCGCTGCGATACCGCGCTGTTCGACCCGGCGTGCTTGACCCGGTTCACCGGGACGATCACCGACGGGGCCGGGTGCTTCACCAGCGCCGACTGCGCATCGCCCGATGCGGCGTGCGCGCCGTCGGAGTGCACCGGCGCGTGCTGCCTGGGGACCTGCCAGCGCAAGTTCCGGCTCGGCGAGGCCTGCCAGCTGTTCGACTCGTGCGAGCCGGGGCTGCGGTGCACCGGCCTGACCTGCGTCAGCGGCGACCTCGGCACGCCGTGCGCCAAGGGCAGCGTCAACCAGTGCGACTTCGGCACGTTCTGCGACCGGCAGACGCTGCGCTGCACCGCCACGCTCGCGCCGGCCTCGGCCTGCACGTCGCTGCTGCAGTGCGGCGGCGACAACACCTGCGTCGGCCTGTCGATCTCGAGCGCCAATCCCGGCCACTGCCAGCGGATCTCCCAGCCGGGCGACCGCTGTGACGACTTCTGCTTCGGCAACCTGTACTGCGACACCGCTGCGAAGACCTGCCGGGCTCTCCCGGCATTCGGCCAATCGTGCTCGGCGCTGATTCCTTGCGCCGGCGCAAACACGATATGCGATAGTGGGCGTTGTGTCCTGCGCAGCGACGTCGGTGTGCCGTGCGGCGGCCAGACCTGCCTGCCGGGGCTGTTCTGCACTTCGGAGCTCGGCGATCCGCAGCCGACCTGCGCCGCGCGGCGCGCGGTCGACGAGCCGTGCGCGGCGCCCAGCCACTGCGAGTCATTCCTGTGCTCTGGCACGAGCGGCCAGAACGGGGTCTGTGTACCGTGGAGTGACACGTGTCCCTGATGGGGGCAGGGACACGTATCACTCAGTTTTCTGATTGCTAATCTGAATCAGTATCTTATTCAGTTTTGACGACCAGTTGATTGTTTGTCCGTGACCCGCCGCGCGCGGGTGTCGGGCCAGATCTGTCCCAAATCCGTCTCTCGAGCGAGAGGCTCCGCCGGGGTCTGTTCGCTCCGTCATCAACCACGTCAGCAGTAGGGGAAGGAACCAATCATGAAGAATGTTCGAAATCTATTGATCGGCTTTGCGGCGGTGCTTGCCACCGTCGTTGGAGCCAGCGCGGCGCATGCAGATCGCAAGATGCTGGTGCTGATCGACGCGAGCGGATCGATGAGCACGGTGCGCGCGGATGCGCAGACCCGGTTCGAGGCCGCCAAGCAGCGCGCGCTCGACCAGATCGCGGTCCAGGCGGCCAGCGGGCTGAACGGCGTCGCCGTGTACACGTTCAGCGACACCACGAGCAGCCTGCAGACCGTCGGCGGGTTCGTCGACAAGAACACCGCGATCGCGACGATCACCGGGCTCGATCTGTTCACCGTCGGCGGCGGCAACACGCCGCTGGCCGGCGGGATGTGCGACGCGGTCGACGTGCTGACCGCGACCGGCGCCACCACGAAGATCCTCGAGGTCGCCTCGGACGGCGAGGAGAACTTCACCCCGTCGACCAACCCGTGCTTCGGGCCATTCTCGACCGACTCCACGCCGCCGTACTCGGCCGGATCGTGGCAGAACCTGGTCTACAACAAGGTCGCGGGCGCCGGGATCGCGGTCCAGATCGACCTGTTCGACCCGGGGCCGGTCACCGGGTTCGCGGCGCGGCTCGCGGCGATGACCGATCCCGAGGGCGCGCTCACCGCGCAGACCCGCGCGACCAGCGCGTTCTCGATGATGGCAGCGGCCGCCGTTGGCGATGGTCCGCCGACGCTCGCCGACTTCTTCACCCAGATCGCGCTGGTCAGCGGCGGCCGGCTGACGTTGATCGAGGACACGGTGCCGTCGCTGCCCGTGGTCGGTGACGTCACCGGCGACGGCTGCGTCGACCGCCGTGACGCGCTGGCGGTCGCGCGGGCGTTCGGCCCGGCGGGGACGCCGCAGGACAACCCGTTCGATCTCGACCTCGATGGCACCGTCGGGTTCACCGACTACTCGACCGTGCTGACCCACTTCACGCCGGGCGGCTGCGGCGTGCCGGATCCCTACGTGGCCCGCGCGCCGGTCACGTGCGGGCCCGGGCGCCCGGTCGTGATCAACGGCTCGGCGATCCAGAGCGGCGGGATCACGATCAACGCGTTCCCGGCCTGCCAGATCACGATCAAGAACAGCCTCGTGGTGTCGGGCCAGAACGCGATCAACATCGTCGGCGCTGCCCTGGTGACGGTCGACAACAGCATCCTCGTGGGGCAGAACGCCGTGATCTCGTCGCGCGGCGCCAGCCTCGTGATCACGAGAAACTCGGTGTTCCACGGCAGGCGGGACGTCGACGGCGCGTTCGTGCTGATCGACCTCGGCGGCAACACCTTCGAGTAGGGCTGCACGGCTCGCCCCGCGCGTGGTATGTCGCGGGGCGATGAAGCGAACGCTGGTCCTGGTTCGCCACGGTGAGACCGCCTGGAACCGCGAGGGACGGTTCCAGGGTCACACCGACATCGCGCTGAGCGACATCGGGCGCGCCCAGGCCCGTGCGCTGCGCACCCGGCTCGAGGCCGCGCACGCCTATCTGTTCGACGACGCGCAGACCGCGATCCTGACCTCGGACCTGCGGCGCGCCCACGAGACCGCCCAGATCGCGTTCAGCGCGCCGGGCCGCACGCTGCACGTGCGGCCCGAGCTGCGCGAGTTCTGCTACGGGGTATTCGAGGGTCTCACCCGGCGCGAGATCGACGAGCGCTACCCCGGGATGATGGCCGCGTGGTTGACCGGCGATCGGACGTTTGCGGTCGACGGCGGCGAGAGCCGGGTCGCGGTCCACGCCCGGGTCCACGCCGCGGTCCGCGGCTTCCTCGGCCAGGCGCCGCAGCGCCACGTCGTGATCGTGGCGCACGGCGGGGTGATGCGGCAGCTGCTGGCAGCGTGCTTCGACCCGGATGGCGAGCCCCGCGGGCTGGGCTACGGCAACACCGCGACCCATGTCATCCACGTCGATCCGAAGGCCTGGTCGTACGTCGGCCAGCTGTGAGCGCCGGCGCGCGGCCGCGCGATTGCCGCCGTGCGATCTTGCCTCGCGCTGCGGGCGAGACGACGCTCGCCGGCCGAGGTGCTGCTGCTCCACCCGCCGATCGCGCCCTGGCTGATCCGCGCCGCCGACGGCTGCCGGGTGACGCTGCTGTGCCGCGGTGAGCCGCGCATCGCCGACCTGCGCGCCGAGCCGGACAACGAGGAGCTGCTGATCGCCATGCAGCCGGTCGGCGCGGTCAACGGCCTGACCCGCTTCGAGGCCGAGCTGCCGTGGGACCGCGGCAACGAGACCACCCACTACGCGTTCAAGGTGATCGACGGCCGCCGGCAGCGCTGGCTCGCGGCCGACGGGGTGCACCCGCACCCACCGCCGCGCGAGCTGCACTTCAAGGTGTGCCGGGCGCATACCCCGCCGGCCTGGGTCGCGGACCAGATCGTGTACCAGATCTTCCCCGACCGGTTCTGCCAGGGCGATCCAGCGCTCGCGGTCGCGACCGACGAGTACGTCCACGTCACGCGGGTCGCGGTCAACCGGGGCGCGGAGCCGGCGGTGCTGCCGCTGCCGCTCGCCGACCTGCCGCTGGCGGTGACGCGCTGGGACGGCGCCGACGGCGCCGCGCTGTCCGCCGGTGAGATCGCGATCCCGGCGGCGGGGTTTGCGCTGAGGTTCGGCGACGCATAGACGAGGCGATGCCGTGCTCGTCCGGGGATCGGACAGCAGCGGCGATCGAGGCCGGCGGGACGAGCGCCTCGTCGCCGGCATGGTATGGAGCGCCCGCGGGACTGGGCCCGCCGAACATGACGAAGGGGTCTGACATGGAACGCCAGCTAACGTTCATCGACGTCGACGAGAACCGCCTGGAGCTGTGGCTGAAGCCGGACCGCGTGCAGCTCGTGGTGATCGACAGCCGGCCGGAGCTGGAGGCAGGCGAGCTGCGCCGGTTCGCGTCGGTGGTGTTCGCCGAGTACGTCGCGCGCGATCTCGCGGACCGGCTGGCGGCGGCGCGCAGCCGGCTGCAGGAGGCTCGCGATCGAGCGCGCGGCGGCGATCCTGCGGTCGGCGCGCCGAGCGGTGACGCCGGCCCGGGCGGTCCGGCGGCGGCCGGCGAGCTGGTCGCCGCGCTCGAAGGCGCGCTGCGCGCGATCGACGATCTGGCGGCCGCGGTGGCGATCCCCGAGCCGCTGCCGGTGCCGGTCGAGGTCGATCCCGAGGCCCCGGAGAGCGAGCCGGCGCTGCTGGGCTGGGGGCCGGCCGGGCCCGTCGAGCCGGCACCGCGGCCCGAGCCGATCGTCCTTTCGCCCTCCGCGGGGGACCGCCCGTATCCGTCGCTTCAGGCCACGCTGCGGGCGGCGCGCAAGCGCTCGCGGCGCGGCGGCCGGGCCGAGGAGGCGAGCGCGATCCGCTGGGGCGGCGCCGCGGTTGCCACGCGGTGATCCGCCATCACATCTTCCGTCACATCTTTTTTCGGTCGCCCGTGGTGATCTTGACCAGCGAGTCCGGCTTCAGGTGGCGCTTGATCGCCGCGTTGACCTGATCGACGGTGAGCGCGGCGATCGCCGCGTTGCGCCTGGCCCAGAACTCGAGCTTGCGGTCGAGGTAGAGCCCGTCGTGCAACAGGGTGAGCACGAACGGGTCGCTGGACAGGTTGCGATCGAAGTTCTGCTGCAGGCCGGACTTGGCGGCGGTGAGCTCCGCGGCGGTGACCCCACCCGAGGTCAGCCGGGTGATCTCCTCGAGCATCGCCGCCATGCCCTTCCGGGCGTTCTCGGGGTTGAGCGCGCCGGCGGCGACGAACGCGCCCGCCGGGTCGAGCGGGTCGAGCTGGAGCGCGGAGAACGCGAGGTACGACAGGCCGTCCTTCTGGCGCAGCCGGTCGACCAGCCGGGACGCGAAGCCCCCGCCGCCGAGCGCGTAGTCGGCGGCCGCCATCGCCGGCGCGTCGGGGTCGTCGTCCTTCATGTCGACGGTGTGGACCGCGGCGATGAACGCGTTGGCCTTGTCGGGGAAGTCGAGCACCTGCTCGCCGGCGGCGGTCGCGGTGTACTTGCGCTGGATCCGCTTCCACGGCCGCGGCGACTTCCAGGCGCCCCACGTGCGCTCGATCCACGGCTTGATCGCCGCGGTGTCGACGTCGCCGAGGATCGTCAGCGTCGCGTGGCTGGTCCCGAACATCGCCGGGAGCTTCTTGACGTCGGCGAGCTTCAGCGCCTTGATCTCGGCGATCCCCTCCTCGGTGGTCGGCAGGTGGAACGGATGGTTGACCGGGTAGGGCGACAGCGCGCGCTGGGCGGTGACGAACGCCTGGGCCTGCGGATCCGACTTCTGGTCGTCCAGCGCGGTCAGCGTCTCCTTGACCACGATGTCGAACTGGTCCTGCGGGAACGCCGGCTCGCGCAGCACCTCGTCGACCAGCGCCAGCACCGCGGCGAAGTTGTCGCGCGTGGTCTGGATGTTGACGTCGAGCAGGCCCGGGCGCGACGCAAAGTTGACCTGGGCCTCCAGCATGTCCCACTGGTCCTTGAGCTGCTGGAACGTGTGGTGCCGGGTGCCGCGCTGGATCAGCTCGTCGAGCATCGCCGCCGGGACCCGGTTGCCGGTGAAGTCGGCCTCGGTGCCGAACCGCAGGGTGAACCGCGCCCGCACGACGTGGCCGCGGGTCGACCTGGCGAGGATCGCCAGCCTCATGCCGTCGGCCAGCACGCCGCGCGTGGTGCGGTTCTCGATGTTGTCGAGCGTGGCGTCGAACTTCTCGCCCTCGGCCTCGGGCGGCGCGCCCTTGTAGCCGGCGACGACCTTGGCGGCGTCGGGGATCTCGCGCTGCGGCGCGCGCTCGGGGTTCTTGGTCGGGTGGAACATGCCGAGCGTGCGGTTGGACGCCATCAGGTAGGCCGCCGCGGCCTTCTGGACGTCGGCGGGGGTGAGCTGCGCGACGCGGTCGCGGCCGAGGAACAGCAGCCGCCAGTCGCCGGCCGCGATGGACTCCGACAGCGCGATGCCGAGCTGGGTGCTGTTGGCGAACCGCAGCTTGAACTGCTTCTTCGACCTGGCCTTGAACCGCGCGACCTCCTCGTCGGTGATCTTCGACTTCGCGAGGCTCTTGACCACCGCGATCATCCTGTCGCGCACCGCATCGATCGACCGGTTCGCGGGCAGGGTCGCCGTCAGCTCGATCAGGCCGGGATCGTGGAGCGGCAGCAGCTGGAACCGCACCGAGGTCGCGAGCCCGGACTTGACCAGCGCGACGTACAGCCGGCCCGACGGCTCGGCGGTCAACACGTCGGCGACCGCCTCGACGGCAGCGAAGTCGGCGTCGGGGGCGGCGGACACGTGGTAGGCGAGGCCGACGACCTGGACGTCGCCGTTGCGGCGCAGCGTCACGATGCGCTCGCCGTCCTGCACCGGCTCGGTGGTGTAGGTCGGCTCGACCGGCGCCGGCGGGTTGACCAGCGGCCCGAACTGCTTGCCGATCAGGTCGAGCGCCGAGGCCGCCTCGAGCTTGCCGGCGACGATCAGCACCGCGTTGTCGGGCCGGTAGTACTTCTTGTAGAACCGCCGGAGCGAGGTCGCCGGCACCTTCTCGATGTCGGCGCGCGAGCCGATCGTCGACTTGCCGTAGTTGTGCCAGAGGTACGCGGTCGACCACATCCGCTCGGACAGGATCTCGGACGGGTCGTTCTCGCTGATCTCGAACTCGTTGCGCACCACCGAGAACTCCTTGTCGAGCTCGGCCTGCGCGATGCTGGCGTTGACCATGCGATCGGCCTCGATCTCCAGCACCCAGGTCAGGTTGTCGCCCTTGGCCGGCAGGGTCTCGAAGTAGTTGGTGCGGTCGTACCAGGTCGACGCGTTGTTGGCCGCGCCGCGCTGCTCGAGCTCCTCCCAGATCTTGGGGTGCTTCGGTGAGCCCTTGAACAGCATGTGCTCGAGCAGGTGGGCCATGCCGGTCTCGCCGTAGCCCTCCATCCGCGATCCGACGAGGTAGGTCAGGTTGACCGTGAAGGTGTCCTTCGTGGGATCGGGGAACAGCAGCACGCGCAGGCCGTTGCCGAGCGCGTACTCGGAGATGCCCTCGACGCTGGTGACCAGCCGCGGCGCCGACGCGGCGGCCGGGGGCGCGGCGGGCGGTGTGGTCGCGGCTGCGGTCGCGGCTGCGGGGGCGGCGGCCGCGGGGGCTGCGGCCGCGGGGGCCGCGGGGGCTGCGGGGGCGACCGGGGAGGGCGCAGCGGCGCAGCCGGGCGGTCCGACGACGAGGCCGACGGCGAGGCCGATGACGAGAGCGATCGCGAGGGGGAACTTCACCACCGCGTTATCCCACAGCGACTTCCGCGCGGCCAAGCCGGCCCTGCTGACCATGCCGACGGAGGCGGCCAGGTCGCCGCGCGTACGGGGCGACGCGCCGGGGTCCGGTCAGGCCAGGCTATCGGAGGAGCACGCTGCGACAAGATGCGACATCGGTCTCCGGCAGCTGCGATGTGACGCGAGCACGCAGCGCGTTGTGCGCTCGGCGCGGCGAGTCGCGCGTCCGTGGCGGAATCGCGCAGTCCGCCGGGACGCGTAGCGTGCTGGTAATTTTGCAGCTGCTCGTCGGGCGGTGTGGCCGCCATCCCGCGTGATATCGTCGAGTGGTGTGATGACCGAGCGCGACGGGGAGCATGTCCCGCGGCGCGCGCCCGAGCATGGGGCGAGCCTGGTCTGTCGCGTGGCGACGCGGCTGTGTGCGTTGCCGATCGGCGCGGTGATCGAGACCATGCGGCGGCTGCCGGTGGAGCCGATCGCAGGGGCGCCGGCGTTCGAGCTCGTGGAGCGCCCCGCGCCATGACCGTGCTGATCACGCGGTTCCGGGCGCTGATCGCGCAGCGCCTCGGGCTCCAGCTCGGCGAGGCCGGGCACGCGCCGCTGGTCGACGTGCTGGCGCGCCGGATCGCGGCGACCGCGCTCGATCCCGAGGACTACCTCGACGAGCTGGCGCGCGCGCGGCTCGACGGCGAGCTCGGCGCGGTGGCCGAGGCGGTCACGATCGGAGAGACCTACCTGTTCCGCGGCGCCGAGCAGCTGCGCGCGCTGACCGAGGTCGCGCTGCCGGCGCTCGCCCGCCGCCGGCCGGCCGGGCAGCCGATCCAGATCCTGTCGGCGGGCTGCGCGAGCGGCGACGAGCCGTACTCGATCGCGATCGCGGTGCGCGACGCGCCGGGAGCGTGGCCGGTCGCGATCCGGGCGGTCGACGCCAACCGCGCGAGCCTCGCCCAGGCCCGCCGCGCGCGGTACCGCGTGTGGGCGCTGCGCGAGACCCCGGCCGAGCTCCAGCGCCGCCACTTCCGCCCCGCGGGGCGTGACTTCGTGCTCGACGAGGCGGTGCGCGGCGCGGTGGCGTTCGAGCACCGCAACCTGATCGACGATCCGGCGCTGTGGGCGCCGGCGAGCCACGACGTGGTGTTCTGCCGCAACGTCATCATGTACTTCGCGCCCGAGGTCCAGCGCGTCGTCGTCGAGCGGATCGCCGGCGCGCTGCGCCCCGGCGGCTACCTGTTCCTCGGCCACGCCGAGTCGCTGCGCGAGCTGTCGCAGCGGTTCGAGCTCTGTCAGTCGCACGGCGCGTTCTACTACCGGCTGCGCAGCGACGCGCGGCCGCTGGTGGTCGCGCCGTCCGGCGCCGCGGCGAGCCAGCCCGCGCCGATCGCGGCGGCCGCGGTGGCCGGCACGGTGCCGGTCGCGGTGGTCGACGGGGCCGGGGGCTGGGTCGAGGCGATCCGCAGCGCGGCCGAGCGGATCGCGGCGCTGACCGCCAGCCGTGCGGCGACCCCGCCTGCGGTGGCCGCGCGCGCCGACGACCTCGCCGGGGTGGTCGAGCTGGTGCGGCGCGAGCGGTTCGGCGAGGCGCTCGCGGTGATCGATGCGCTGCCGGCCGAGACCAGCGACGATCCCGACGTGCTGCTGCTCCACGCGGTGCTGCTCGCCCACGGCGGCCGGCTCGCCGCGGCCCAGGATGCCTGCCGCCGGCTGCTCGCGATCGCGTGGTGCGGGCCGCGCGGGCCGCGGGTCGCGGGTGCGCACTACGTGCTCGCGCTGTGCTGCGAGGCGGCGGGCGACCGGCGCGGCGCCGCGGACCACGGCCAGACCGCAGCGTACCTCGATCCGACGTTCGCGATGCCGCGGCTTCACCTCGGCCTGGCCGCGCGGCGGGTCGGCGATCACGCCGCGGCGCGCCGCGAGCTCGGCCACGCGCTCGTGCTGCTGCACCGCGAGTCGGCGTCGCGGCTCCTGCTGTTCGGCGGCGGCTTCGATCGCGAAGCGCTGATCGCGCTGTGCCGCGCCGAGCTCGCGGCGTGCGGAGCCGCGCGATGACCGCCGCCCGGCCCGCCGTGCCCGGGCGGCCGTGACTCACACGCCGAGCACGAGCAGCACCGGATCGCGCCTGGGCTCGCCGGTCCCGAACTTCCTGGGCACCGTGGTGTCGGGATCGAGGTAGGTGCCGAACAGCCGGTCCCAGATCGAGAACAGCGCGCCGTAGTTGCCATCGTGGAGCGTGGCGTCGGCGCTGTGGTGGATGTGGTGGTAGCGCGGCGTGACCAGCACCCTCTCGAGCCAGTTCGACCGCCAGGTGACGTTCATGTGCATCCAGTTGTTGCGGATCATGCCCTCGATCACGATCGCGATGACGACCCAGCCCGGCGCGCCCGACAGGATCGGCAGCGCGGCGATCCCCGGCAGGTTGAACAGGATCTGCTGGGGCAGCGACGCGCGCACGCCGGCCAGCCAGTAGATCTGCTCCGGCGAGTGGTGCCAGCGATGCAGCCGCCACAGGTGGCGGGTGTGCATCCACCGGTGCAGCCAGTACGAGCCGAGATCGACGACGAGGTAGTACGCGACGATGCGCGGCGCCAGCCACAGCGCCGCGATCGCCGCCGACAGGTGGTGGCGCATGAAGTCCCCCGCGGGGTCACACACGTAGCTCGCGACCGTCGTCACGCCGAACTGGTACACCAGCAGCGCGACGAGGTCGCCGGGCAGCGCCTTGCGATAGCGCAGCTTGCGCGCAGGCCGGACGAGCTCGGCCACCGTGAACAGCGCGGCGAGGCCGATGTAGCTGATCCAGAGCGGGCTGAGCCAGTCCACGCCGCGATTGTCCACGAAGCAGGGGCGGATCAGAAGTCCGGATCAGCCGGGGTCAGAAGTCTGGATCGAGCCGCACGCTGTCCAGCGAGCGCGCCACCATGCGGCGGAACATCCCCGGCGCGACCCAGGTGTACGCGCACAGCCCGAGCCAGCCCAGGCTCAGCACGGCCGACAGCCCGTCGAGGCCGAGCGCATCGGCCGCGATGATCGCGACCCGCACCACCACGAACGCGCCGATCAGCAGCGCGATCTGGCGGCGGTCGTCGCGCTGCGACATCCACATGTTCCAGCGCCACCACGCGCCGAGCAGCCAGCTCCGGCGGGCCTGGATCGCCGCCCACAGCGTCAGCGCGTCGCGATCGGTCGCGTCCAGGCCGAGCGCGAACCGCGCGTGGTGCTCGGCGCTCGCCGCATCGCCGCGCGCGAGGTCGATCGTCCCGGCGGCCAGGTGCGCGCCGGGATCGACCGGGTCGGCCTCGAGCGCGAGCGCGATCACGCGCGCGGCCTCGTTGCGGTTGCCGCCGTCCAGCTCCAGCCGCGCGAGCTGGGTCAGCGCGCCGACGTGCGCCGCGTCGATCGCCAGCGCCTCGTGCAGCAGCTCGCGGGCGTGCGCGCGCTCGTCCTGCAGCACCCGGACCCGGGCGCCGAGCACGAACGCCTCGGGCGCCGGCGCCGGCCCCTCGAGCGCGATCAGGCAGTGCGCCCAGGCGTCGTCGAGCTTGCGCTCCGCGATCAGCACCGCCGCCGCCACCCGGTGGATGTACGGGTCGCCGGCGTCGAGCGCGAGCGCGGTGCGCACCTCGATCCCGGCGCCGGTCAGCCGCCGCGCGTCGAGCAGGATCGCCGCCAGCGCCGCGTGGGCCTGCGCGTGATCCGGGTCGATCGTGAGCGCGCGCTGCGCGAGCTCGGTCGCGCCGCGGTGGTTGCCGAGCCGGCGCTGGACGTCGGCCTCCTCCAGCAGCACGCCGATCCTGCGGTGCTCCATCACCACCCCCACAGCCCGGCGTGCAGGCCGGGCACCCCGCCCGACACCCCTCCGGCGACGATGATGACCCACAGCGGGTGGTCGACGAGCCCGATCACGAGCCCGCGCACCAGGACCGATGCGCCGAGGATGCGGCCGGCGTTGCGCACCGGGCCGCCGTAGTACTCGTAGACCTGGAACGTCCGGCTCTGCACCGCCGAGATGTGGAGGCTGATCGCGAGCTTGAACGCGACCACGCCGAGCACCGCGAGCCGCAGCGGCGCGCCGTCCGGCAGCAGCCCCGCGTCGAGCAGCGCGATGACGATCGCGCCGAGCACGGCCGTGCCGGCGAACGCCGCCGCGCACAGCGCGATCTCCTTGCGCCGTGTCGGGCTGCCCATCGCGATCGCGTTGAACGCGAACCACGGCCACGCCAGCCACGCGCCCGCGAGCATGGCCGCGAGCAGCGGCATGCTCGGCCGCACCACGTAGCTGCGCAGCGACGTCTCGATCGGCTCGTCGGCGATCTGGTAGGTCATCGCGGGTTGCGCTCGATCGTCATGATCGTCATGATCGTCATGATCGTCATGACTTGCCGTGGCGGCGGAGGAACTCCAGCACCTCGTCGTACTGGCCGCCCTCGTTGGCGTAGCGTGCGAAGTTGCGCGCGGTGGTCAGCTACTCGATCGTCGTCGCCTTGATCTCGCCGAGCGCGGCGACCAGGTGGCGGTGCTCGATCGGGACCTCGGCCCCGGTGTCGAGCGACGCCGCGATCGCGCGGTCCGCGGCGGTGTCGACCAGGTTCTCGAGGTCGGCCCCCGAGAACCCCGACGTTCGTGCGGCGAGCCCCGCCGGATCGATGTCGTCCGCGGTCGGCCGGCCGGCGAGCAGGATGCCGAGGATCGCCGCGCGCGCCGTGCGGTCGGGCGGCGGCACGAACAGCACCCGGTCGAACCGCCCGGGCCGGCGGAACGCCGGATCGATCGCCCACGGCACGTTGGTCGC
>JBGQCL010000022.1:0-53866 GCA_041495365.1 Kofleriaceae bacterium
CAGCTCGTCTTGGGTCGGCATTCCACGCCGTGTGTACCACCGCGTGTTGATCAATAGGGGGCTTTCCCGCCCCCTCCGCGCGCCGCGCCGCGCGGCCCTGCACCTGGTAGCTCGCCGCCCATCTGAGCATCCTTGTCCGGAATCTCATCTCGATGAGCTCCCTCAAGTAGCGGCAAATTCACTCCCGCACGCGGCGTCGCACCTGTACCGGTGAGCTCTGAACACACCTGCGTTCACTGCGCCGCGATACAGCACCGGTACACCGCGCGACTCGATCCATTCAGAGGATGTATCGCGTCAGGTCCTCGTCGGCGACCAGCGCGCCGAGCCGCTCGCGGACGTAGTCCGGCGTGATCGGGATGGTCTGGGTGCCGATGTCGGGCGCGTTGTACAGCAGGTCGTCGAGCAGCCGCTCGAGCACGGTGTGCAGCCGGCGGGCGCCGATGTCATGGGTCGTCCGGTTGACGTCGGCGGCGATCCTGGCGAGCTCGCGGATCGCCTCGTCGGTCCACTCGATGGTCACGCCCTCGGTCGCGAGCAGCGCGGCGTACTGCCGGGTCAGCGCGTTCTGCGGCTCGGTCAGGATCCGGACGAAGTCGTCGGCCACCAGCGGGGTCAGCTCGACCCGGATCGGGAACCGGCCCTGCATCTCGGGGATCAGGTCGCTCGGCTTGGACATGTGGAACGCGCCGGCGGCGATGAACAGCACGTGGTCGGTCCTGACCGGGCCGTACTTGGTGGTGACCGTCGAGCCCTCGACGATCGGCAGCAGATCGCGCTGCACGCCCTCGCGCGAGACATCGGCGCCGTGGCGATCGCGGCTGGCGGCGATCTTGTCGATCTCGTCGATGAACACGATGCCGGCGTTCTCGGCGCGCCGCACCGCCTCGCGGGTCGCGGCCTCGTGGTCGATCAGCTTGTCGACCTCCTGCTCGGTCAGCGCCCGCCAGGCCTGCGGGACCTTGAGCTTCTGGCGCTTGGTCTTGCGGCCGAGCGCGCCGAACATGTCCTTGAGCCCGGACAGCGCGCTCTCGTCGATCCCGGGCTGGCCGCCGAGCACCGAGATCAGCGGGTTGGCCTCGTCGGTGATCTCGACCTCGACCTCGCGGTCGTCGAGCTTGCCGCCCTGCAGCATCGCGCGCAGCTTCTCGCGCGTGGCGTCGCCGGGCGTGCTCGGCGGCTCCCCGGGGCGATCCCCGGGACGATCCCCGGGACGATCCCCAGGACGATCCCCAGGACGATCTATGAAGCTGCGGCCACGCGGCAGCAGCAGATCGAGCAGCCGCTCCTCGGCGGCGTCCCGGGCGCGCGGCCGGACCTTGGCGGCCTCCTCGTCGCGCACCAGCTTGACCGCGACCTCGACCAGGTCGCGCACGATCGAGTCGACGTCGCGGCCGACGTAGCCCACCTCGGTGAACTTGCTGGCCTCGACCTTGAGGAACGGCGCGCGGGCGAGCCGCGCCAGCCGGCGGGCGATCTCGGTCTTGCCCACGCCGGTCGGTCCGATCATGATGATGTTCTTGGGCGCGATCTCGTCGCGCAGATCGCCCTCGACGCGCTGGCGCCGCCAGCGGTTGCGCATCGCGACCGCGACCGCGCGCTTGGCGTCGCGCTGGCCGACCACGTAGCGGTCGAGCTCCTCGACGATCCGCGCCGGGGTCAGCTGGGCCTCGTCGCTCGGACCGCCGCCGCTGCCGCCCCCCGCCGTCATCGCAGCTCCTCGATGGTCAGGGTCGCGTTGGTGTAGATGCAGATCTCCGAGGCGATCGTCATCGCGGCCTCGGCGATCGCCCGGGGTGCGAGCTCGGTGTGGCGGTACAGCGCGCGCGCCGCCGCCAGCGCGTAGCTGCCGCCCGAGCCGATCGCGCACAGCCCGTCGTCGGGCTCGATCACGTCGCCCGCCCCCGACAGGATGAACGTGCTGTCGGCGTCGGCGACCACCAGCATGGCCTCGAGCCGGCGCAGCGCGCGATCGGTGCGCCACTCCTTGGCGAGCTCGACCGCGGCGCGCCGCAGCGGGCTGCGCTGCTCGCGGAGCTTGTCGTCGAGCCGCTCGAACAGCGCGATGCCGTCGGCCGCCGAGCCCGCGAACCCGCCGATCGCGCGGCCCTCGCCGAGCCGGCGCACCTTGTGCGCCCCGCCCTTGACGATCGTGTTGCCCAGCGTGACCTGCCCGTCACCGGCGACCACGACCGCGCCGCCGCGCCGGACCGACAGGATGGTGGTGGAGTGGACCTCGGACCTCACCTCCTCGTCGTAGCATGAACGCTGCGGCGATGGCCTGGCCGGCTGTCGCCGCGCCGGAGGGGCCTCGCCGATCTGGCAGCTGGCACCGGCGGTTCGCCGTGCCCAGCGACCGCGCTTCGGTCAGCCTTCGCGGGGCTCGCCGGGCTCGCGGGGCCGTGCGGGCTCGATGACCGTGCCGGCGCGCGGGTGCGCCGCGTCGTAGACCTTCATCAGGTGGTCGAGCGAGATCTTGGTGTAGATCTGGGTCGATGCTAGGCTGGCGTGGCCGAGCAGCTCCTGGATCGCCCGCAGGTCGACGCCCTCGTCGAGCAGGTGCGTCGCGAACGAGTGGCGCAGGGCGTGCGGGGTGGCGTCGGCGTGGACCCCGCCGGCGATCGTCCAGCGCTTGACCAGCCGCTGGACCGAGCGCGGGGTCAGCCGCCGGCCGGTCGCGCTGACCAGCAGCGCGGCGCCGGTGGCCCCGAGCGCCGCGCGCCCCGGCAGGTAGGCCGCGAGCGCGCGGTCGGCGGCGCCGCCGATCGGCACCTGGCGCGCCTTGCCGCCCTTGCCGCGCCGGACGATCAGCATCGCGACCCCGTAGCGGCCGCGATCGATGTCGGCGACGTCGAGCGCGCACAGCTCGGCCACCCGCAGCCCGGTGCCGTACAGCAGCTCGAGCAGCGCGGCGTCGCGCAGCCGCAGCAGCCCTTGGCGCGCGTCCTCGGCGGCCGACAGCCGGCGGTGGCTGGTCCGCCCGGCCTGTCCCGGAGCCTCGACCAGCCGGAACGCGTCGTCGACGTCGAGCGCGCGCGGCAGCGGCCGGGGCTTCTTCGGCCCGCGGATCGCCGCCGCCGGGTTGCCCGCGATCGCGCCGCGCTTGACCAGGAACCGGCAGAACGCGCGCACGCTCGACAGCCGGCGGTTGAGCGTCGCCGCGCCGTTGTGCCCGAACAGCGCGGCGAGCTGGCCGCGGATGTCGAGCGCCGACAGCCGGGCCAGCGGCGCGTCGCCGCCGCGCTTGCCGCGCAGGTGGTCGCGCAGCGCCCGGACGTCACGCAGGTAGACCTCGACGGTCTTCGCCGAGTAGGCGCGCTCGACCTCGAGGTAGCTCGCGAACGCGGCGAGCGCGGCGTCCCAGTCCATCGCGGCCAGGATCGATCGCCCCGGCCCCGGACGCGAGTTTTCGTGCGGTCGGCAACCGGCGGCGCGGTGAACCGGCGCTACAACGCGCCCGCCGGCGGCGTGACGGTGACCTCCTCGACGCTGATCCCCGGCCGCGCGACGATCTCGACCAGCAGCCCCGCGACGTCGGACGGCTTCATCATCTTGCCGCGGTCGAATCCGGGGCGGTCGTCCCAGATCGGCGTGTCGGTCGCGCCCGGCAGCAGCGCGGTGACCCGCACGTTGTAGGGCCGCGCCTCCTCGGCGAGCACCCGCATCAGTCCGAGCTGGCCGGCCTTGGCCGCGGTGTAGCCGCTGCAGTCGGTGAACGCGCGGTGCGCGGCGTGCGAGCCGATCGCGACGATGTGGCCCGCGCGGCGCGGCTGCATCCGGCGCAGTGCCTCGCGCGCGCACAGCATCGTGCCGACGACGTGGACGTCGAGCATCGCGCGCAGCTCGGCGGCCCCGGCATGGATCACCGGCCCGAACGTGCCGACCCCGGCCGAGCACACCAGGATGTCGAGCGCCGGGAGCTCGGCGATCCGGGCCGTGACCTCGGCCTCGTCGGTGACGTCGAGGTGCGCCGCGACGACCTCGCCGGGCCCGGGGATCCGCGGCGGCCCGCCGGCGAACCGCCGCCCGGTCGCGACCACCGCCGCGCCCTCGGCGGCCAGCGCCTGCGCGCACGCCGCCCCGATGCCGCTGGAGCCGCCGGTCACGATCGCGAGCTTGCCGAGCAGCCGGGTCATCGCGGCTCGTCGCAGAACCTGCCGAGGACCGTGCCCGTCATGCCGCCACGGTACCACGCGCCGTCGCCAGCCAGACCTCGAGGTCGGCGTTGGCCCGCGCCGCCATGCACGGCTTCTTCTGGTCCTTGCGCACGCCGGCCAGCGAAGGCAAGAGGCCGTAGTTGACGTTGGTCGGGCCGTACTTGTAGCCGGGCTCGCGCGGTGCGGTGACGTGGTGGTAGAGCCCGCCGAGCATGGTCGTCGGAGGCGGCGGCGGGACCTCGCGGCCCGCGAGCTCGCCGGCGAGCAGCCACGCGACCACCAGCCCCATCGCGCACGACTCGATGTAGCCCTCGACGCCGGTCAGCAGACCCGCGAACCGCACGCTGGGCCGGGTTCGCAGCTCGAAGTGCGGGCCGAGCCGGCTCGGCGCGTCGATGTACGTGTTGCGGTGGATCGACCCGAAGCGCAGGAACTCGGCGCGGTGCAGCGCCGGGATGGTCTGGAAGATCCGCTGCTGCTCCGGGTAGGCCAGGCGGGTCTGGAAGCCGACCAGGTTGTAGGCGGTGAGGTACCGGTTCTCGGGGCGCAGCTGGACCACCGCCCACGGCCGGTGCCCGGTCCGCGGATCGCGCAGGCCGATCGGCCGCATCGGCCCGAAGCGCAGGGTCTGGGGCCCGCGCTCGGCCATCACCTCGATCGGCATGCAGCTCTCGAAGTAGCGCGGCTCCTCGAACTCGTGCGGCAGCACCTTGCGGCCGGTGTTGACCAGCGCGACGAACGCGTCGTACTGGGCCCGGTCGAGCGGGCAGTTGACGTAGTCGCCCACACCGACGTCGCCGCCGGCCGCGCGATCGCCATCGCCGTTGGGGTCGGCGGCGCTGTCGCGGCCCCACCGCGAGCCGCGGAATGCGAGGTCCCAGTCGATCGAGTCCGCCGCCACGATCGGCGCGATCGCGTCGTAGAAGTACATGCGATCGCCGCCGAGCTCGGCCCGGATCACATCGCCGAGCGCGCCCTCGGTGAGCGGGCCGGTGCACACGATCACCGGCCCGTCGGGCAGCTCGTCGAGCCGGCGCCGCTCGATCCGGATCCGCGGATGAAGCGCGAGCCGCCGCGTGATCGCGCGCGCGAACCCGAAGCGCTCGACCGCGAGCGCCTGGCCGGCGGGCACGCGGTGGTGGTCGGCGCATTCGATCACCAGCGAGCCGCAGCGCCGGAGCTCGTGCTTGAGCAGCCCGGCCGGGGCGACCGGGTCGTCGCTGCGCAGCGAGTTGCTGCACACCAGCTCGCCGCACAGCGGGGACTGGTGCGCCGGCGACATCGCGCACGGCTTCATCTCGACCAGCGCGACCGCCAGCCCGGCCTCGGCGAGCTGCCAGGCCGCCTCGCTGCCGGCCATGCCGGCGCCCACGACGGTGACGTCGGGCTGCATCGCCCGGAAAGCTACCACCGGCGGCGGCCCGCCGCCTGGCAGCGCCACCGCTGCTTCCCGCACGCAGCCCGGGCGCCTCCGCGATCCGCGTCAGCGCTGCCGCAGCACCCGCGCGCGCGGCAGCGGCCGCGCTGGCTCGTTCCACAGCCCGCGCCGGCACAGGTCGGCGCGTGCCTCGACCACGCCGGCGACGTACAGACCGATGAAGATGAGCAGCGTCGAGCCCGCGCTGATCACGCCATACATATTCCCTCCCGGTGACCTTCGGTCACCTCCCCAGTATGGCACGACCCGGACGCGCGACGCGTGACAGACCTCAGGCGGCGTTGTCCTCCGCCTCGTCGGCACCTTGCTTCCAGTCACACTCCAGGCACCGCAGCATTACGCCGCGCTTGTTCTCCTTCTTCACCACGAACTTCGCATTGCAGATCGGGCACGGTTGTGGGACCGGCTTGTCCCACGCCACGAAGTCGCACTGCTTCTTCGCCCAGTTCGAGCAGCCGTAGAACGGCTTGCCGCGCCGCGATCGCTTCTCGGCGATGAACCCGCCGCAGCCCGGTCGCGGACACTTGACGCCCAGTGAGATCGGCTTGGTGGTCTTGCACTCCGGGTACTTGGTGCACGCCAGGAACGAGCCGAACCGGCCGCGCTTGACCGTCATCGGCGCACCGCACACCTCGCACACCTCGTCGGTGGTCTGCGGCGGTACCTTCTCCCACGTGCCGTCGAGGTTCTTGACCACCTCCTGCGTGTTGCGGCACTCCGGGTAGCCCTGGCAGGCCAGGAACGAGCCGTTGCGGCCCCACTTGATCACCATCGGCTTGCCGCACTTCTCGCACGTCCACTCGGTGGCGATCTCCTCACGCTTGACGTCGCGCATCTCGTTGCGCGCCTTCTCCAGCTCGTCCTTGAACGGCGTGTAGAACCCGCCGAGCAGCTTGCGCCAGTCGACCGCGCCCTCCTCGACCTTGTCGAGGTCGGACTCCATCTTGGCGGTGAAGTCCGAGTTCACGATCTCGGGGAAGCTCTCGACCAGCAGGCCGTTGACCAGGATGCCGAGCTCGGTCGGGAAGAACCGCGCCTCGCGCTTCTCGACGTAGCCGCGGTCGACGATGGTCGACATGATCGACGCGTAGGTCGATGGCCGGCCGATGCCGCGCTCCTCGAGCTCCTTGACCAGCGACGCCTCGGAGAACCGCGGCGGCGGCTGGGTGAAGTGCTGCTCGGGCCGGATCGCCTCCAGCTTGATCACGTGGCCGATCTCGAGCGGCGGCAGCAGGCGGTCGGCCGCCTCGGCGGCCTCGGCCTTGGCGTCGTCGGTCTCGGCGACCTCGTAGACCTTGGTGTAGCCGGCGAACTTCATGACCTGGCCGGTCGCGCGCAGCACCGCCTGGCCGCGGTCCATGTCGACCGTGGTGGCGTCGTACACCGCCGGTACCATCTGCGACGCGACGAACCGCTGCCAGATCAGCGTGTACAGCTTGATCAGCTCGGGGCCCTCGGGGTGCTCGGCGAGCGCGGTGGCGACCCGGTCCGGCGGCCACTCCATCAGGGTCGGCCGGATCGCCTCGTGGGCGTCCTGCGCGCGCTCCTTGTTGCCGTACTGGTTGGGCTCGTCCGGCAGGTAGTCGCGGCCGTAGACCTCGGTGACGTGCGCGCGGACCGCGGCCATCGCGTCGTCGGACACGCGGGTCGAGTCGGTACGCATGTAGGTGATGAGGCCGGTCGGGCCCTCGTCGCCGAGCTCGATGCCCTCGTACAGCCGCTGGGCGAGCGCCATCGTCCGCTTGGCGGTGAACCGCAGCTTGCGCGCCGCGTCCTGCTGCAGCTTGCTGGTGATGAACGGCGCCTGCGGCTTCTTGCGCCGCTCCTTGCGGTCGACGCTCGCGACCACCGCGTCGCCCGCGGCGAGCTCGGCCGCGATCGCCTGGGCCTGGTCGGCCGTCGTGGGCTCGGCCTTGTCGCCCTTCCAGCGCCAGATCCGGGCCTCGAACGGCGGCGGTTCGGCGGCGCGGCAGGTCGCCTCGACCGACCAGTACTCCTCGGGCTTGAACGCGGCGATCTCGGCGTCGCGCTCGCACACCAGGCGGACCGCGACCGACTGGACCCGGCCGGCGGACAGCCCGCGCTGGACCTTGTTCCACAGGATCGGGCTGATCTCGTAGCCGACGATGCGGTCGAGGATCCGGCGCGCCTGCTGCGCGTCGGTCTTGTGCATGTCGATCTCGCGCGGTGCCGCGATCGCGGCGGCGACGCCCTTCTTGGTGATCTCGTTGATCAGGACGCGCCGCAGGTTGGAGTTGACGTCCTTGATCTCCTCGGAGATGTGCCACGCGATCGCCTCGCCCTCGCGATCGGGGTCGGACGCGAGGTAGACGATCTCGTTCTCGCGCGCCGCCTTGCGGATCTCGGCGACGACCTTCTTCTTGCCCTCGATCACCTCGTAGACCGGCTCGAAGTTTCCCTCGAGGTCGACGCCGATCTTCGACTTGGGCAGATCGCGGACGTGGCCGATCGAGGCCTTCACGGTGAAGCCGCTGCCGAGGTACTTGCCGATCGTGCGCGCCTTGGCCGGCGACTCCACCACGACCAGGGCCGAGCCGGGCTTGACCTTGCGGGGCTTCTTGGCCGGCCCGCCGTGCTCGGCGTCGAGCTCGGCCTCGATCTCCTGGACGGTCCTCTTGTCCCGGCTCGCCGGCTTGGACACCTTGGCGGTCTTGCCCGCGGGCGGGACCTTGCCGGCGCGCGTCTTGGCCCGCGCGTCGCCGTGGCCCTCGGACTTGCCGTCCGTGGCCTTGGCCGCCCGGGCGGACTTGCCGCTCTGGCCACCCTGGCCACTGGACGCAGACTTGCCCGCCGGCTCCTTGCCGGTTGGCTTGGCAGACTTCGCCTTGGCTTGCTTCGCCGGAGGCTTGCGCCCCTTCTTGTCGTCGCTTGGGCTCACTGCATCCTCTCGATCAGGGGTAGCGCGCGGATCACCGCGCGCACCGTGAGGCCGGTATGGCGGACGATCTCATCGACCTCCGCCGCACCGTGGGCGATCGCGTCCTGCACCTGGCGTACGATCGGATCGACCGTGCGCGGTGCGCGATGGCGCGGGGTGCCCGCGAGGGCGAGCTCCGCGTCGGCGCTCGCCTCGACGATCGCCGCGCCCGCCGCGAGCAGGCGCTCGCAGCCCGGGCTCCCCGGCCACGCCGCCACCAGCCGGCCGAACGCGCGGGCGGCCGCGACCGTGGACATCGTCCCCGATCGCAGCTCAGCCTCCACCACGATGACCACGTCGACGAGCGCGGCGATCAGCTGGTTGCGCTGGGGGAACATGCCCGACCGCGGCTGCGTGCCATCGGGCTGCATCCCTGCCAGGGTCCCGCCACGGCCGAGGATCTCGCGGAACAGCGGCGCGTGGCGCGGCGGGTACAGCACATCGACGCCGCTGCCCAGGACCACCGTGGTACCGCCGCGCCCGGCCAGCGCGCCGCGGTGGGCGGAACCGTCGACTCCGAGCGCGCCACCCGATACGACCTGGACGCCGCCGGCCGCCAGGTGTCGACCGAGCGCATGGGCGCGGTCCAGCGCGTCGCGCGACGCGGCGCGGGCGCCGACGATGGCCACCGCGGCCCCGTCGCGGAGCGGCTGGCCGCGCAGGTACACCGGACGCACCCAGCCCAGTGCCTGCAGGCGCTTGGGCAGCTGGTCCGGGGTCAACACGGCGGTGCTCACAAGGGGGAAGCAATTAGCCACCCAAGCCTCGGACGTCAAGTCCAAGCAACGCCGTCTGAGCGATTTCAGCGACTTGGCGACCCACTCGGCGTGATCTCTTCTTTATATACAGGTGCGCCCGGTCGCCCCGGGGGTGTCCGGTGCCCCACCGGATCGTGGCCTAGGGGTTGGCCTGCATCATCACGATGTCCCCGATGGTCATCTCCTGGACGGCGAGCGTGACCAGCCCGACCGAGATCCGGTCGCCCACGTCGACGATCACGATCTGTCCGAGCGCCCGCGCGGGAAACTGCCGGTCGTCCTGGCCGGTCTGCCGGTTCATCCTCGTGGGCAGCGCATCGCCGCGGCGGACCACGAACATCCGGTTGCCGACCTCCACCCCCGAGCGCCGGCCGAGGTCGATGAACACGACCTCACCCTGACCGACGAGCTGATCGTAGGTCAGCATCGCGACCACCGTGCCCTGGGCATTGACCTTGGCCGGCACCGGCGGAACGGTCCGGAACGTCGTGAGCAGCGGCCCGACCTTGACGCCGCGCTCGATCTCCTGGTTGGCCTCCACGATCACGCCGCTCGCCTGCTTGTCCTGCTTGACGCTCTGCACCTGGAGCGTGCCGAGCACGTGGACGTACGCGCCGACCTCGGTGCCGCCCGACCTCACGACGTTGTTGGGTACGTAGATCGAGTAGCGGTCGCCGACCTTGGGCGGCTTGCCGGCCGGGTAGCTCAGGTAGACCTGGTCGCCGTTGCCGAGCAGGACCTTCTCGTCGACCGAGCCGGTGATCGTGATCGAGCTGTCGAGATCGGTCTTCTCGACGAACGCGGTCTGCTTGATGCCGACCTGGATCCGGCGCTGCGGCGCCGGCAGGGCGTCGGCCGGTGCCGCCGGGTTCTCGGGCTCGGCCGGCAGGGTGGTGGTCGGCGCCGCGGCGAACACCCCGCGCGGCAACAGCCGCACCAGGTCACCGGGGTAGATCCAGTGCGGATTGGTGATCTGCGGGTTGTACGACCAGATCTTGGGCCACTGCCACGGATCGTTGAAGTAGAAGAAGCAGATGTCCCACAGCGTGTCGCCGCGCCGCACGACGTGGAGCTCGGGCTGCGGGCCGGCCTGGATCACCGTGGTCTCGTCGGGTCCCGGCTCGCTGCCGTCGCCCGCGTAGTAGCCCGACGGCTCGGGCGCGTTCTGCCCGGGCGTGGTGACCTTGCCGTCGGGCCCGACGACGATCACCGCCGGCGGCGCGGGAGCCTGCGCGGGAGCCACCGGAGCGGCGGTCGCGGGAGGCGCTCCGGGATCGAGCGTCACCGGCGCCGGCGGCACGGTGGGGTTGGGATAGATCACCTGCGAGCGGGCGCCGGCCGGCACCGCTGCGAGCATGCCGAGCGCGATCACCAGGCGGTTCACGGTGCCTCCAGCCGCTTGGCCGCGAGCGCCGCGGGTTCCGATTTCGGGTACAGGTTCACGACTTGCTCCAGCACGGCGCGCGCCTTCTCGCCCTGCCCGGTCGCCTGATAGCAGTATCCTACCTTGAGCAGCGCGTCGGGCACCTTGTTTCCACGCGGGTAGACCTCGACGACCCTGCGGAACTCCGCGAGCGCGCGCACGTAGTCCTTCTGGGCGTAGAACACCTCGCCGATCCAGTACTGCGCGTTGTCCGCGTAGTCGTGGCGCGGGTAGCGCTGGACGAACGCGCGCAGCGCGGCCAGCGCGTCGGCGTAGCTGCCCGCCTTGACCAGCTCGACGGCGGCGCGGTAGTCGCCACCGGCCGTCCCGCCGCGCTCGCTCGGCGGCTCGTGGTCGCGGGTCTTGCCGCGGACCGCCGCGCGCGCCGAGATCGGTGGTACGCGGTGCGTCACCTCCAGGCGATCGGAGACGACCGGCAGATCGGCGAGCGGTGGGGACGGCGGCGAAGCTGCCGGGCGCGTGGCCGCGGTGGCGACCGCGCGGCGGATCGGCGGATCGGCGGCGACCGGGGCGGAGCCTGCGGGGGGCCGGCCGGTCACGGCCTCGCCCTCGTAGACGATCTCGGTGCCGTCGTCGCTGACCCCGACGACGCGCGCGCCGTCGGGCGGGGCCGGAGCGGCAGCCGGAGCCGGCGCCGGTGCGGCGGACGGCGCCGCGACCACGATCGGCAACGGCGGCACCGCCGGCTCGCCGGCCGCGCGCAGCTCGTCGAGCTGATGCTGGAGATCGCGCAGCTTGCGGTCCTGGGCGCGGCGATCGCCGCGCAGCTCGGCCACGGTGTCATTGAGCCGCCGGTTGTCGTCGCGCAGCGACGACATCGGCGTCGCACAGCCGGCGACGAGCACGAGGCAAACGCAGCGCGCGCTGATCACGCGGAGAGCGTAGGCGCTGCGCGCGCCGGCCGCAAAATATCGACGTGCGAGCGCGCGGCACTTATCGAACTGCTTCGCTAGCACTGCTCGCACGTGGCAGCGTGCTGGTGCAGGTCGTCTTGCTCCACGCCGGTCAGCGGGCGCCGCTCGCCCACCGCGATCAGCAGCGTCACGTCATCGCAATCCACGCCTCACGATGTCGCAGCGGGCGGGCGGCTGCAACCGGCGCAGCGCGCCCCTCCGCCACGCGTCGAGCTGCTGCCGGTCACCTACATCGATGTTGCGCGCGTGACCCGGCGAACGCCGCCGCGCCGCCGCGGCCAGGAATGCTCGGCGCAGGACGCGCACCGAGCGGATCCGCGCGCCGGCCGACCGGGCGCCGGTGCCGGGAGTTCCACCCGCGATGCGCGCCCTTGTTCCATTCACGGTGACCGATCGTGGCGTACTGCGCCGCCGCGGACACGACGTGTGATCACGGATGCCGCACGCGATCGGGCGAGCGGATTGCTTTGCACCTGCCGGCATGTGGTCCTTGATGGTCATTCTCCGGCATCTCGAGCTCGCGCTACGGCTGACGGCCGCCGTGCCATGGCTTCCCCCCGAGGTCGCATACGACCACGCCGCCGCCGCGGTTGCCGCCGAGACTGACCAGGTCGCCGCCGAGCTGCTGCTCGGCATCGCGTTCGTCGAGAGCCGGTTCGATCCCACGGCGGTGTCGCGCGTCGAGGGTCACACCCGCAAGACCGGGAGCTACCGGACGACCGAGGCTCCCGCGCAGCTCGACCGCCGCGCGTCGCTGTTCTGCGGACCGCTGCAGACCTACGCCGGCTCGTGGTCGGCGTGCGTCGGGATGCGCGACCTGTCGACCGCGTATGCCGCGGGCGCCGCCGAGCTCCAGCAGTGGCTTCATGATCCGCGCGTCCGCGGCAGCACCGTGCGCGCGCTCGCCGGCCACGGCTGCGGCAACTTCGGCGTGACCACCGGCCACTGCAACGGCTATCCCGAGCGCGTGCTCGACGTGGCGCGCCGGCTGCGGCCGACGCCGCCGCGCGAGCCGGCGCAGCGCACCGTCGCGAGCTCGTGACCGGCGCGCGTCACACCAGACCGAGCGAGAACTGCAGCGCCGCGTCGAGCTGCTCGAGCTTGGTCTTGCTCAGCGAGGTGATGTGGGCCTCCAGCAGCGCCTTGGGGATCGTCACCAGGTTGTCGGTGTTGATCACGCAGGGCCTCGGCATCCCGTCGCGGGTGCTCAGCGTGACCTCGCTCGGGATCGCGCGGACCACGGTCGAGACCTCCGCGACCGTGACCGACGATCGGATCATGTAAGCGGCGTCGCGCGAGATCAGCGCCACGGGCCGGCGACCGGCCGGCGGGGCCAGCCGCGCCCACCAGATCTCGCCGCGCCTCATCGCCGCGATCGCTTCGGTGCGGCTCGCTTCGCCCGGCCGGCTCGGCCCGCGGGTGGCGCACCTGCGGTTCGTTTCGCCGGCTGGCCGCGCGCCGAGTCCTCGGCGCGCGACGGCGGTCCCGGGGACCAGCTGCCCCAGTACGACGTCGCCTGGGCTGCGACCGCGCCGATCTCGTCGACGGCCTCCGGCGTCCGGAGATAGCCCTCGACGTACCGCCGATCGGCCTCGGCGAGATCGGCGCTGCGGATCCACTCCGCCAGCGCCAGCGCGACCACGGCGCTGCGCGACTTGCCGAGCCGGCGCCGCAGCCGCTCGACCACGGCGTAGGTCTCGGTCGGCACCGTGACCGCGATCTTGGTGAACTGCGGCGCAGCCGCGGCATACCGAATCATACCGGCATCATACCACACCACACCCCCACACCACACCCCCACACCACCGCCGCGCTACCGGGTCGCCGCGAGGATCTGCTCGGCGCCCTGGGCGAGCAGGTCGTCGGCGAGCAGGCGCCCGAGCTGCTCGGCGTCCGCCGCGGCGCCGGTGTGCTCGGCGCGCAGGATCCGGCTGCCGTCGGGCATGCCGCACAGGCCGACGATGCGCAGGCTGCCGGCGCCGGCATCGATCGCGTGGGCCGCGAGCGGGGTCTGGCAGCTGCCGCCCATCCGCGCCAGGAAGCTGCGCTCGGCGGCGACCCGGCGCGCCTCGGCGGGATCGTGGATCGCGCGCCGGATCAGGTCGGCGACCCGGGCATCGCCGGCGCGGGCCTCGAGGCCGAGCACGCCCTGGGCGACCGCAGGGACCGAGATCTCGAGCGGCAGCTGCTGGGTGATCCGGCCGGCGAGGCCGAGCCGGGTCAGGCCTGCCGCGGCGAGCACGACCGCGTCGAACTCGCCGTCGTCGAGCTTGCGGATCCGGGTCGGGACGTTGCCGCGCAGCATCGCGATCTGGAGGTCGGGCCGGCGCGCGAGCAGCTGGCACTGGCGGCGCATCGACGACGTGCCCACCCGGGCCCCCCGCGGCAGCGTGTCGACCGTGACCGGCGCCCGCGCGCACAGCGCGTCCCACGGGACCTCGCGCGACGACACCGCGACCAGCACCAGGCCCGGCGCGAGCTCGGCCGGGACGTCCTTCATGCTGTGGACCGCGAGGTCGGCCTGGAGATCGAGCAGCGCCTGCTCGATCTCCTTGACGAACAGCCCCTTGCCGCCGACCTTGGCGAGCGGCACGTCGAGGATCTGATCGCCCGACGTCTTGATCACGTTGAACTCGACCGCCAGGTCGGGGGCGACGGCGGCGAGCCTGGCCTTGACGTGCTCGGCCTGCCACAGGGCAAGGGCGCTGCCACGGGTTGCGATCACCAGGCGCTGGGTCACGTCACTGCCTTTCGTTCGGGGGGAACCGGCTCGGCGAGCTCGACGAGCGCCGGCCCGGGCTGGCGCGGCTCGCCGGTCCCGGCCGAGGCAGCCGGCTCGGCCGTCTCGGCCGGCTCGGGCATGATCTCGCCGGCGTCGACCGGCGCGAGGTCGAACAGCTGGCACAGGATCGCGGCGCGCCGGCCGGCCTCGTCGGGCGGCGCCTCGCGCAGCGCGATCGTCGGCGGGTGCAGCAGCTTGTTGACCACGAGCTGGACCAGGCGCTGGATCGCCTCGCGCTGCTGCACCGCGGTGTGCTCGCGGCGGGCGAGCTGATCGAGCGTCCTCTGGAGCTCGACCTCCGCGACCCGCGCGAACCGGTCGCGCAGCGCGCGGATCGTCGGCACCACGCCCTGCGTGCGCATCCAGTGCTCGAACTGGCCGGCCTCGTGCTCGACGATCCGCGCCGCGTGCTCGGCGGCGCGCGCCCGCTCGGCCAGGTTGGCGGCGACGACCTTCTCGAGGTCGTCGATGTCGAACACGTAGACCCCGTCGAAGTCGCCGATCGCGGGCTCGGCGTCGCGCGGCACCGCGATGTCGATCACCACGATCTGGCGCCAGCGCCGCGCCTTGGTCACCCGCTTGAACAGCGGCCGGGTCAGGATCGGCTCGCGCGCCCCGGTCGAGCTGATCACGACATCGGCCTGGACCAGGTGAGCCTCGAGGTCGGCCCACGGCCTGGCGATGCCGTCGATCTCGGCGGCGAGCGCCTCGGCCTTCTCGGGCGAGCGGTTGGTGACCACGATGTGCTGCGCGCCCGACGCGTAGAGGTGGCGCGCCGCCAGGGTCGACATCTTGCCGGCGCCGATCACCAGCACGCTCTTGCCCTCGAGGTTGCCGAACACGCGCTTGGCGAGATCGACCGCGACGGTCGACACGTTGGCCGCGCCGCGCGCGATCGCGGTCTCGGTCCGGACCCGCTTGGCGACCCCGAACGCGCGCTCCAGGCAGCGGCCGAGCAGCGGGCCCGAGGTCCCGGCGGTGCTCGCGACGCCGTACGCCGCCTTGAGCTGGCCGAGGATCTGCGCCTCGCCGAGCACCAGCGAGTCGAGCGCGCTGGCGACCGAGAACACGTGGCGCACGGCCGCGTTGCCGCGGTGGTCGTAGAGCACATCGGCGACGTCGGCCGGTGCGAGCCCGCGCTGGGATGCGAGGAACCTCCGCACCGGGCCGGTCGGGTCGGCGCCGGGCTTGCCGACGCCGTAGACCTCGACCCGGTTGCAGGTCGACACCAGCAGGGCCTCGGCGACCGGCAGCTCGGCGGTCATCGCCTGCAGCGCGCCGGGCAGCTCGTCATCGCGAAATGCGAGCTTCTCGCGGACCGCAACCGGCGCGGTCCGCCAGCTGATGCCGACGACGAACAGCTCGCTCATCCCTACCCCGTCATCCGCCGCACGAGGTAGAGCACGAGCACGAGGAGCGCTGCGGCGAACCCGGCCAGGGTCAACCGCGCCGCGCGCCGGCCGCGCCAGCCGTAGACCTGGCGCAGCACGAGCAGCGCCGCGTAGGAGATCCAGGTCACCGCGGCGAGCGGGTACTGCGGGCGATCGAGCGACTCGCCGCGCCGCGACACCCAGACCGCGCCGAGCACGAGCGCGGCCGTGAAGATCGGGAACCCGATCCAGATCAGGCGGTGGCTCAGCCGGTCGAGCGCCTCGAGCGGCGCACCGCGGTCCTTGAACGCGATCGCGTCGAACTTCTTGCGCTTGAGCGCGCGCGCCTCGGCGAGGTAGATCACCGACAGCGCGCTGGCCAGCGCGAACACGCCGACCCCGATGGTCGCCAGCGAGATGTGGATCCGGCCCAGCGCCGAGAGATCCTCGGGCGCCGCCCCGGCCGGCGTCAGGCGCGCCGCGACCAGCAGGATCAGCGACACCGGCATCACCGCCGCGCCGCCCAGGGTCAGCCGGTAGCGCGTGCTGGCCAGCAGGTAACCGCCGGTGATGATGAACGCCAGGAGCCCGAGCGCCTCGCGGACCGACTGCGCGGGATGGACATGATCGACGCCGCGCCAGCCGATGTCGACGCCGTGCGCCACGAACGCCGCGCCGACCAGCGCGAGCGCGAGCGGCCGCAGCCGCGCGTGGCCGGCCAGCACGACCAGCAGCGCGGCCGTGGCGGCCGTGTACGCGGCCACCGCGACCCAGAACGCCGGCGACGGGGCGACAGACAGCAGGCGCTCGGGTGCCTCGATCACGGCGGGAGCGGCTCGCCGATGAAGCCCTCGATCACGTCGTACGCGGTGTCCTTGTAGATCACCGACTTCTCGAAGCAGTCGGCGCCCATCTCGTCGAGCACCTCCTTGGACTTCACCCGGCCGACCAGGTCATGCGGATCGCCGTCGCTGCCCGCCGAGCGCACGAAGTGCACCGCCGGCTTCATCGCGAACGATCGATTGAGCTCGGTCAGCGTCATGCGGTTGCCTTCGAGCGAGGCTCGACCCTCGTTTGTCCAGTTGTCGAGCCGTTCAACCGAGATGAAGAGCTGCGACATTCCTGGCGCCAGTGTACCGGCGTCACGCGTGGCCGGCTAGTCGGTGAGGTTGCCTTGGCCCGGCCGCGAGGTTACAAAGCTGGAGTACCGGAGGTTCGAATGGCCAGCGCGAACATCAAGGAGCTCACCGACGCCAACTTCGAGGCGGAAGTCCTCCAGTCCGAAGTCCCGACCCTCGTCGATTTCTGGGCGGTGTGGTGCGGTCCTTGTAAGCAGATTGCACCGACGGTGGATGCGCTTGCCGACGAGTACAAGGGGCGCGTCAAGGTGGCCAAGATGGACGTCGACCACCACCAGATCGTGCCGCAGCAGTACGGCGTCCGGTCGATCCCGACCCTCCTGATCTTCAAGGGCGGCAAGGTCGTCGGCCAGCTGGTCGGCGCGATGCCGCGCAGCAAGCTCGAGGCGGAGCTCCAGAAGCACCTGTAGCCGGGCCAGGTCGTCGCCCGGCGACCCCGCACCGCCCGCCTGTGGCACTCCCGTCCGGCCCGTCCGGCTCCCGTTCCCCCCGGGCCGGCGAATGGGGCCTCACGCTCCGGATCCGGATGCGAGCTCGTGCGTATGTTCGGAAGATGCACGATCGCAGCGAGCGCGCCTCGGAGCCGAGACGCACCACCCGACGTCTGTTCACGCGCCGGGTCAAGCCCCGGGTGAGCCCGCTGGCCGGCGCGGCGCTGGCGATCACCGCGGTGCTGGGCCTCGCGGCGGGCTGCCGCGACCGCGCGGCGGAGGTCGAGGCGGGCCGCGAGCGCGGCAGCTGCCGGCCCGACCGGACGTGCGACGTCGGCCTGCTCTGCCTGTCGAACCTGTGCGTGCGGCCGCCCGCGGCCGACTGCCAGGACGTCGGTGAACAGCTCGCCTCGATCGATCTCGGTGACTACGCCGAACCCGAGGACCGGGCGCCGGTCGTGGCTCGCTACAAAGCGGCGTGCGAGGCCGCGGTGCTCTCCAGGGACGACCAGCAGTGCCTCGACCGGACCCGCGACCGCTGGAGCGCCGCCCGGTGCACGCCGCGGATGTTCCCCGACCTCGCGTCGAGCTCGACCGGCGACTGCGGCGCGATCGTCGCGCGGGTCCGCGCTGCGATGCAGAAGCAGGCGTCGTACTTCAGCGACCCCCGGATGAAGACCTGGTTCGACCGCACGATGACCGTCATGCAGGAGTCCTGCGAGCAGGACCACTGGCCCGACGCGCTCAAGAAGTGCATGCTGGCCGGCGACGGGCTGGCGGCGATGACGCAGGCGTGCAACCAGCAGACGCCGCCCGCGCTGCGCCAGCGCTTGCAGGAGCGCCTGAACCAGGCGATGCAGGAGGCCGCGCGCTGACCTTCCGAATCTGATTTTCATTTATCAAATCAGTCAGATACGTCGGTCGATGTAGGACATTGGTCACCAGTGCATCACGTCTGACCAGAGGCCAATCGAGTGGCCATCAACCGTGCACCGCCCGGGGGGATGTGACAGGGTGTCACCGCTTTGTGCAATCGTTTTGCAACTAGTGCGGCACGGGCGCCCGGGATACGTCTGTATCGCGGATCGCAGCCCTGCCGCGGGGAGTCGCACGCCTCGCGCTGTTCCACAAACTGAATCCGCCAAACATGGGTCGGATTGCCCCGCAGTCAACGGAGAGATGGTGGGTGAACGACGGTTTTCCGGGAGCGCAGGTCGGAGCGTGCCTCCGAGATCCACGGCGCCGATTCGAGATCTCGTGCTGCGCATGTTGTGCATCGCCGCCTGGCACCCTGCATGAACACCTGGCGCCCGCGTCGTGACGACGCCCGACGAGCGACGAACGATCGCGCCGTCGTTGCCCACCCCGTGAAGGAGTCCGTTACATGCGCGCGCGCTCGCTCCAGTTGATCGCCACCCTCAGCGCCCTGACTGTCGTCGGGTGCATGGCGGAGGCAACCTCCTCCGATCCCAACAACGACGTGACCATCACCGATCACGTCCACCAGATGCCGTTCCGCGACAGCGACAGCCACGACGGGACCTCGGCGCCGCCCGCGCCGGTCGCGCCCGCCGGCGCGCAGCTGACCTACCACGGCGGCAAGGTGATCCAGAACGTTGCCATCACCAAGGTGCTCTACGGCACGGGGACGTTCATCCCGGAGCTCACGGCGACCACCGGCGTGAACATGGTGACCGCGTACACCCAGATGGTGACCAGCGGCGTGTTCGACTGGCTCACCGAGTACAACACCGCGTCGCCGGCCCAGACCATCGGCCGCGGCTCGGTCGGCCCGTCGGTCCAGATCTCGCCGGCCGCGGCGCGCAACGGCGCGACGATCACCGACGCGAGCATCCAGGCCGAGATCGCGGCCCAGATCAGCTCCGGCGCGCTGCCGGCGCCCACCGACAACCAGATCTACATGGTGCACTTCCCATCGGGCAAGACCATCACCCAGGGCGGCTCGTCGTCGTGCGTGTCGGGCGGGTTCTGCGCGTACCACGGCACGTTCAAGATCGGCTCGCAGAACGTGTACTACGGCGTGCTGCCCGCGCTGACCGGCGGCTGCGCCACCGGCTGCGGCGGTGGCACCACGTTCCAGAACACCCAGTCGGTGTCGTCGCACGAGCTGATCGAGGCGGTCACCGACGCCGAGGTCGGCCTCGCCACCGTGATCGGCCCGCCGCTCGCCTGGTACGACCCGAACAACGGCGAGATCGGTGACATCTGCAACGGCCAGCAGGGCACGTTCACCGGGACCGACGGCAACACCTACACGATCCAGAACGAGTTCTCGGACCAGCAGAACGACTGCATCACCACCCGCACCGTCAACAACAACCCGGACTTCAGCATCGCGCTGGCGCCGGCGAGCTCGACGGTCGCGGCCGGCGGCACGGCCACCGTCACGGTGTCGACCACCAAGATCAACAACAGCGCCCAGTCGATCACGCTGTCGGTCGGCGGCCTGCCGAGCGGCGTCACCGGCTCGTTCAACCCGGCGACGGTCACCGCGGGCGGCAGCTCGACCCTGACGCTGACCGCGTCGGCGAGCGCGACCGGCTCGGCGACCTACACGGTCACAGGCACGTCGGGCACGACCTCGCATAACGCCAGCGGCTCGGTGACGGTGTCCGGTGGCGGCGGTGGTGGTGGTGGCACGCTGACCAACGGCGTCCCGGTCACCAACCTGTCGGGCGCCAGCGGCGCGCAGCAGCAGTTCTCGATCGTGGTGCCCGCCGGCCAGGCCCTGCTGACCGTCAAGATCAGCGGCGGCACCGGGGATGCGGACCTCTACGTCCGCGCCGGCTCGCCCCCGACCCTGCAGACCTTCGACTGCCGCCCGTTCATCAGCGGCAACAGCGAGACCTGCACGTTCAACAACCCGGCGGCGAACACCTACTTCGTGATGCTCAACGGCTTCACCGCGTACTCGGGCGTGACCCTGGTCGCGACGTTCGGCGCCGACACCACCACGGCGCTCGGCAACAACGTCCCGGTCACCAGCCTGTCCGGCGCGTCGGGCTCGCAGACCTTCTTCAAGCTGACCGTGCCGTCGGGCCAGAGCCGCGTGGTGTTCTCGATCAGCGGCGGCACGGGCGACGCCGACCTCTACGTCAAGGCCGGCGCCAAGCCGACCACCTCGACGTTCGATTGCCGCCCGTTCCTCAACGGCAACAGCGAGACCTGCACCGTCACCAACCCGGCGGCGGGCGACTACTTCGTGATGATCCGAGGCTTCGCGACGTACTCGGGCGTCACGCTGCTCGGTCACTTCCCGTGATCGTGACGCGGCGCTGAGCAGCGCCGGCGCGACCGGCGCCGCCTGGACCGACCCGACGACCCGCGCGACGGCCTCGCGCAGGTCGTCTCGGTTTTTTCCGATGTCGCGCTCACGCTGACATCGAATTCTCGTGTTCCTGCTACGGAATCACGGCGGTCCGAGGCTCGGTCGCATCAGTCGATGGCGCGCGCAGGAGGCGGCGGCGAACTGAGCGCCGCTCCGCGCGCGAATCGAATCGCCGGGCCGCTGGCACGAGCGGTGCTCGCCGATCGGCAAGCCTCACCTCACGAGGAGCGCGGAACATACACCCCCCGACGCTGTGCCGACGAGGCGGAGCTCGCACCCGATCGAGTGTTCCATGGATGGTCCGTGAACGAAATTTCCTCTTGAGCTGGAGCGATACCCCGTGGACTCAGGGATCGCCCGATCGTGTGAGGTGCGTTTACTGCGCACGCGCAGCGATGTCAGGAGCTGTCCAGCCACCTTTGCCGCTGAGATTCTCGATAGATCGCGCGTGCGCGCAGAGGACGCGTGGTTTAGGCTCGTATGCGTTGCCGATGACGAAGCTAGAAGATGGCCGCAGGCACGAGCTGTCGGAGCCAGAAATTTCTATAGGCACGATCATCCAAGCTCATTCCGAGGACTTCGAGGGCAACATCATCGGGGAGCGGTTCGGGAAGTACCTGCTCATCGGAGAGATCGCCGTGGGCGGAATGGCCGAGGTGTTCCTCGGGGTCCACAAGGGCCTCGAGGGCTTCATCAAGGTCGTGGTGATCAAGCGTGTCCTGCCGCACCTGAGCAACAACCCCGAGTTCGTGCGGATGTTCTGCGATGAAGCGCGGCTCGCGGCGCGCCTCGAGCACCCGAACATCGTCCGGACGTACGAGTTCGGCGAGGTCAATGGCCAGTACTTCACCGCGATGGAGTACCTGCCCGGCGAAGACCTGTTCAAGGCGCTCAACAACCTGTCGGTGTCGCGGCAGCTGATGCCGCTGCACATCGCCGTCGGCATCGGCGTTCAGCTGTGCAACGGCCTCCACTTCGCGCACCAGTTCACGGATACCGCGGGCAAGCCACTCAATCTCGTTCACCGCGATATCAATCCCGCCAATATCATCATCACGTATGGCGGCGAGGTGAAGATCATCGATTTCGGCGTCGCCAAGACCAACGCGAACGTGCAGACGCTCAACGGCGTGATCAAGGGCAAGGTCGCGTACATGCCGCCCGAGCAGGTGCTCGGCCGCGACGTCGACCAGCGGGCGGACATCTTCTCGGCCGGCGTGGTGCTGTGGGAGGTGCTGACCGGCCGGCCGCTGTTCCTGCGCAACAACGAGGCCGCCACGCTGTACGCGATCATGAACGCCCCGATCCCACCGCCGAGCAAGCTGCGCGCCGACGTGCCGGCCGAGTTCGACAGGGTGGTCGCGCGTGCGCTCGCCCGCTCCCCCGGAGATCGCTACGACACCGCGGAGGAGATGGCCGCGGAGCTCGAGGTCCTCCTGGTCCGCTTGCCGCGCTACGACACGCGTGTGGTCGCCGGCAAGCTCGAGGAGCTGTTTGGCTCGACCCGGGCCGAGGCCAAGCGTTCGATCGCGCAGACCCGCGCGCTGACCCGGAACATCTCGCTGGTCATGAAGCTGCGCAGCGAGGTCCGCGCCGATCTGGCGGAGCGGCTCGACGCGGTGGTCGGGGACGACGTCGGTCGCTGGTCCCAGCCGGGCGCCGCCGCTCCGACGGCCCGCGGATCGGGCATCCCGGTCCAGGCGGTCAGCCCGTCGCGATCGCAGCGCCGCCTCGTGATCGGGCTCACCGCGATCCTGGCGGTCGCGATCGCGGCTGGCTTGATCTATACACTGTCACTGTCCCGCCCGGAGCACCCGGCGCAGGTGAAGCCGATGGCAGCGGCATCGCTCCAGATCGAGAGCACCCCATCGGGCGCCGCGGTGTTCGTCGGCGGCGAGCCGACCGGCCTCAAGACCCCGGCCACGCTGACCGGGGTCACCAAGCCGCAGCTCGAGCTCCGCCTGGAGCTGTCCGGCCACGCCCCGGTGATCCGGAGCGTCAACCTGAGCCCCGGCACCGTGACCTCGGCCAAGGTGACCCTGCTGCCCCTGCAGGGTCGACTCGTGATCTCCGACCTCCCGTCCAACGCGAGCATCGGCGTGGACGGCCAGGACTACGACGCCGGCGAGGTCATCCCCGTGGCCGCGGGCAAGCACGAGATTCGCATCGTGCACGACGGCAAGACCATCGCGCAGCAGTCGATCGAGACCGCCTCCGGGGACCAGGGCTGGAAATTCGTTCACGGCCGGCTCGTCCGCAACTGAGCCGCTCGACTACAGATACGGATATACGGCGGGCATGTATACAGACCTTCTTCTAGTAGGTCGTGCGCGCCGCGTGTCCGCGTCGCGATAGTCGCGTCGCAAACGCCCGCGGTCGCTTGACCTGAGACGATCCCGGGTTCCATAGTATGGGTCCCCGTGGTGGCGTGGCGGGGCGGTGCGGTGGAGTGGCTCCACGTGAATCGGTCGGTCGGATGAGTCGGTCGGATGAGTAGTGATGTGCAATCCCCCGCGGGCAGTCAGAGTCTCGCGACCCCCAGATCGCGAACGACGGGGAACCGTCGTGCCACGCCGGATCGCGGCGCGCCGGGCACCACCGGCAGCGCGCTGTCGCTGGTGATCCTCGCGCTGACGTTCGGCGTCGCGACGGTGTGGTCGCTGGTCGCGCTGCACCAGCTATCTTCGTCGATCGTCCGGGAGGGCGCGAGCCATCTCGAGCGCGCGCGCCGCACGTTCGACCTGACGCGGGCACGCACGCTGGACTCGCTGCGCGCCCAGGCGCGCGTGATGGTCGAGGATCCGCGCCTCAAGTCGACGCTCTCGGTCGATGGGATCGACGAGGCCACCGTCGCCGACATCCTCGGCGACCTCGGCAAGCTGCGCAGCACCGGGTTCCTGATGGTGCTGTCGCCCGACGGCCGCGTGTTCGCCCAGGCCGGGGCCGACGAGCTCCGCGGCCTCGACCTGTCCGGCTCGAGCGCGGTCAAGAAGGCGCAGGGCTCCGTGGAGGCGGTCACCGGATCCTGGGTGATCGGCGGCAAGATCCTGGACCTCAGCATCATGCCGGTGCGGTTCGGCGACAGGCCGATCGCGTACCTGGTGGTCGGAACGGCGGTCGACCAGGACATGGTGAACGCGGTCGCGGATCAGACCGCCGTCGCGATCGCGACCACCACCGGACAGACGATCATGCTGTCGGCGCCGCCCGACGACCAGACCAAGGCGGTGTTCGCTGCGGTGATCGGGCAGCTCGACAGCTCGGCGCCGCAGCTGTTCAACGTCAACGGCGAGACCTACGTCGCCGCGCTGTCCGAGCTGGAGGAGTCCGGCCAGACCCGCCCCCGCCTGGTGGTCGCGCAGCCGCTGTCCCAGCTGCATGCCACGTTCGGCACGTCGAGGTGGCTGCTGTTCATTCCTCCTGTGCTGGTGATCATCGCCGTCCTGTTCGCGCTGACTGCAGGTCGTCGTGTCGTCGTCGTCCGGCAGCCCTAGGAGCACAGACCATGAATCTTCGCATCACATCCATCGCACCGGGTCTCGGCGCGGCGTTGCTCGCGGTCACCGCCGCTGCGCAGCCAGCGCCGCCCGCCTCCACCGCGCCTGCGGCCGACGCCGACGAGGCCAGCGACGACGCCGACTCCACGGCGCTCGCCGCCAAGGTCCAGGAGCTGGAGGACAAGCTGGCGTCGCTGCAGAACCAGCAGGCCAACAAGCCGTTCCCGATCAAGATCACCGGCTACGGCGATCTCGGCGCGTTCGCCACCCAGGGCGACGGAACCGGCTTCCGCCGCGACATCGGCCATACGGCGATGCCATCGCTCGGCAACTACGGCTGGGTGTTCTACGGCGATCTGCTCGCCACGCAGATCAACTCGCGCGGCGACGTCGCCGACCTCGGACAAGCTCCCGGCGTCGACCGCTTCGACTCGGTGCACTCGGGCGGCAAGCTGACGTTCCTGGTCAACGAGCTGAACCTCGGCGTCAAGGCCGGCCTCGGCCCGAGCGCGATGTTCACCGGCAGCGTCAACTTCACACCGCGCTCCGGCAGCAACTTCAACCTCGGCGACTCGTTCGACATCGACATCGCGCAGCTCGAGTGGATGCCGACCGAGGACGGCAAGACGTCGATCTTCGTCGGCAAGGTCGACTCGGTGCTCGGCAGCGAGTACAAGTCCCGCAAGGCGTCCGATCGGTTCGGCATCACGCCGAGCCTGATGGCGCGCTACACGACCGGCACCGCGATCGGCATCAAGGCACGCACGCTGCTGTTCGACGATCACCTGATCCTCGCCGCGGCGGTCACCAACGGCTCGTTCGTCACCGAGCAGTTCTTCTTCTTCCAGGAGACCGATTCGAACAACTTCAAGACGGTGTCGGGCCGCGCCGCGCTGCGCTTCCCGTTGCTCGGCGGCACGCTGGAGGTCGGCCCGTCGGGCTCGTGGGGGACCCAGGACACCACCCCGGACAACGGCCCCAAGATGTGGTTCGCCGGCGTCGACGCCGAGCTCGCCATGCCGCGCATCGATGTCAAGGCCCAGTGGCTCTCGGGCAAGGCGCCGAGCGACCCGGACACGATGAGCTACGCCCTCGATCTGAGGCAGGGCGGCTACGTCGAGGCCGACGTCCTCGTCACCCCGCTGATCGGCGTGCTCGGCCGCGCCGAGTTCCGCGACGCCGACATGACGCTCGGCCAGGAGCGGATGTACATGACCCGGAACTGGCGGGCGACCGGCGGGATCCGGCTCAGCATCAGCCCGAACGCGACCATCAAGGCCGAGTACTCCCACAACGGCGAGTACGGCGGCACGCCCAGCATTCCGGATGACGTCGTCACCACGTCGGCCGTGATGGCCTTCTGAAAGGAGTATCGTGCGCACCACCCAAGGCTCCCGGCTCGCGTTGCTCACCCTCGCCAGCGGTCTCGGCCTGACGCTCGCGCCGGCGGCGCAGGCGCAGCCCCGCAAGCCCGCCCCCACCCCGGCCGTCACCAGGGCCGACCTCGATCGCCTCGACAAGAAGATCGAGGACCAGCAGCGGCGGATCGACAAGCTGATCAAGCTGCAGATCCAGTACCTGCAGCTGCTCGCGGCGATGACCGACGGCAGCCCACCACCCGTGGTCATGCAGGAGCCCAGGCCCGAGCCCGCGGCCAAGCCCGAGCCCGGGGCCAAGCCCGACACGCCGGCCAGGCCGGTGGTCGCCGCCGAGCCCAGACCCAAGGCCGTGCCCGCAGCCCTGATCGCACCGAAGAAGCCGAAGGCCGAGGCGATGGGCAACGTCGTCGGCAAGGTCACCGGCGCGCCCGACGCCGTGGTCTACATCGACGACATCGTGGTGCCGACCCGCGGCACGGCGACCATGAAGCAGGAGGGCAAGCAGTTCCAGCCCGCGGTGCTGATCGTCCAGAAGGGCACCACGGTGCAGTTCCCCAACCTCGACGCGTTCTTCCACAACGTGTTCTCGGTGACGCCCGATAACTCGTTCGACCTCGGCAGCTACCGCCAGGGCGAGACCAAGGGTATCACGATGTCCAAGCCCGGCGTGGTGAACGTGTACTGCAACATGCACCCGCAGATGGTCGGCCACATCCTGGTCGTCCCCAACGGCAACTACGTGCACGCCGGCAAGGACGGGTTCTTCCGGCTGTCGAACGTGCCGACCGGCCACCATCGCATCGTCGCGTGGGCGCCCGACAGCAAGCCCACCGTCGCCGAGGCCGACGTCAACGAGACCGAGGCGGTGACCGTCGAGCTCGAGCTCAAGAAGGGCCACACGGGCCCCCACCTGAAGAAGGACGGCCTGCCCTACGGCAGCTACGACAAGTGATGGTTGCGCCCCGCCCCGCCCGCTCCGGCTCGCGCGCCCCGCGCGGGCTGCGCCGTGCGCGGTCGCGTGGCGCGCCTCGCTCAGTGCGGCGGGGCCTCCACGACGCGATCCAGCTCGCCCCAGCACAGCACCTGCCCCGCCGTGGTCAGCGCGCAGCTGGTGCGATGTCCGGTGGCGAGCGCGGCCACGTCGCGCAGCCCCGGCACCACCACGGGCACGTTGCTCGGATCGGTGTTCCCGTCGCCGAGCTGGCCGTGCTCGTTCGCGCCCCAGCACCGGACGGTGCGATCGCGCAGCACGGCGCACGTGTGGTTGGACGCGCTGCTGATCGCGGTCACGTCGCGCAGCCCGCGCACCTCGATCGGCGCGTCGTGGTCGTTCCACGTGCCATCGCCGAGCTGCCCGGCGCCGTTGTTGCCCCAGCACACCACCGCGCCGGTGCTGCGCAGCGCGCAGGTGTGCTCGCCGCCGGCGGCGATCTGGGTCGCGTCGCCGAGCTCGCCGACCTCGCGCGGGACCGGCGACAGCATGCGGTCCTGGCGGCCGTGCTTGCCGCCCCAGCACGCGACCTTGCCCGACCTGCGCAGCGCGCAGGTGTGGTACGCGCCGGTCGAGACCTGGGTCGCGTCGTCGATGATGTCGACGTCGACCGGCGCGGCGTGGTTGGTCATCGTCCCGTCGCCGAGCTGGGAGTTGAAGTTGACGCCCCAGCAGCGGACCTTGCCGCCCTTGACCACCGCGCAGCTGTGGCCGGGTCCGAGCCCGACGTCGATCTGCTGCGCGTCGTCGAGGTCGGTCACCATCACCGGGTGCAGCCGGGTCGCCTCGGTGTCGTCGCCGAGCTGACCGTCGTTGTTCGCGCCCCAGCAGGTCACGCGTCCCGACCCGAGCCGCGCGCAGGTGTGATAGCTGCCGGCAGCGACCTCGCGCACGTCCTTGAGCCCCGCGAGCAGCGCCGGCGTCGGTCGCTCGGTGGGCATCGGCACGCCGAGGTTGCCCAGGAAGTTCGTTCCCCAGCACGCGACCTCGCCGGTCTTGCACAGCGCGCAGCTGTGCGACCAGCCGGTCGAGATGCCGGCGACCCCGTCGCGACATGCGGCGTCGAGGCCGGCCACCGGACCGGGCGGCGAGATCCGCGGCCCCGCGGCGGTCGACGTGTGGGTTCCCGGGCCCGCTCCACAGCCAATCGCGATCACGGCGGTCGGCGCGATCAACAAGCATTTGCATTTGAATGGCAGCATCGAGGCACGATGATATCAGTCATGGCGCGGAGTGCACATCCCTTGAATACAAGAGTTCCAAAAAGACGGCGCGAATCCGTGCTCGGACAGATATCGCTCGTCGTGCTCGTCGGGCTGGCGTCGTGCTCGAGCCCCGCCGCGGGCCCGCGGCTCGGCCGCGATCCCTCCAAGACCACCGAGCTCGGCCTGTTCATGAAGACCCGCGTGAACCCGTCGTTCAGCAAGATCTCGTTCCTGCTGTTCCACGACGAGGACAGCGATACGGACGTCGATCCCGCCGCGCTGCCGGCGAGCGCGGCCGAGCTCGCCAGCGCGGCCGAGCGGCTCAGCAAGTGGCCCACCCTGCCGGGCGAGTCCGATCAGAGCAAGCTGGTGTTCGAAGAGTACGCCGAGTCGCTGAAGACCGACGCGGTCCGGCTGGTCGAGTCGCTGCGCGGCAGACAGGTCGACACCGCGCGCAAGCTGTTCGAGTCGCTGCACCGGAAGTGCGACGCCTGCCATCACTTCTTCCGCTACGACCAGTCGTCGGTGCTGGACACGCGGACCCCGGCGAGGCCCTGAGGTGATGCGATGACCGCGCTCCATCACCTGGCATACATCACCCTCGCGCTGTGCGCGTGCGGTGGGGCAAAGCCGACCGCCGCTCCGGATGACACCGCGCCCGGCGGTCCACCGATCACCACGCTGGCCACCGCGCAGGGCTACCCGATCAACCTCCGGGGCGACGCCGGCGGCCTGTTCTGGACCAACCACCTCGGCGGCCAGATCGTCGCGCTCGCGGCGGGCGGCGCGCCCAAGGTCCTCGCCGATCATCAGGACTACCCGCTCGGCATCGCCGTCGATCAGACCGACGTGTACTGGACCACGCTGAACGGCGGGACCATCGCGAAGGTCGCCAGGGCCGGCGGCCAGCCCGTCACGGTCGCATCCGGCCAGTTCGGGCCCACCGGGATCGCGATCGACGACACCAACGTGTACTGGACCAACACGTACGCCGGCACGGTGATGACCGTGAGCAAGGCCGGCGGCAAGCCGACCGTGCTCGCATCGAAGCAGGACACGCCCGCCGAGGTCGCCGTCGCGGCGGGCGTCGTGTACTGGACCAACCGCGGCAAGCCTCCGTCCTACGCCGACGGATCGGTCATGCGCCTGGCCAGGGGCGGCGCGCCGGCCGCGGTCGCGACCATGCTCGCCGATCCCCAGGGCATCGCGGTCGACGGCACCGCGATCTACTGGCTCAACCACGGCAGCCCGCCGGAGTCCCACGGTGCCGTCATGACCGCACCGCTCGGCGGCGGTGCGCCGACCGTCCTGGTCCCCCAGCAGGACGGCGCCCAGGAGCTCGCGCTCGACGACACCAGCCTGTACTGGTCCAACGAGATCGAGGGCAGCGTCAACCGCGTCGCCAAGCGCGGCGGTGCGCCGACCACGCTGGCGCGCAATCAACAACGTCCGTACGGTGTGTGTGTCGACACCACGTATGTCTACTGGCTCGCTTACCGAGACGGCTCTGCCAAGCGGATCGCGAAATAACACTTACCTCATGGTGACATATGCGCTCTAACAACCTGTGCTCCGTTGTTGCGGCGACCCTGGCGATGTCCGGGTGCATGAGCGACAAGATGGTCGATGCGTTCACGGAGGAAGAGTTCGACCTGATCAAGCAGTTCCAGCTGACGTCCGGCCCGCCGCCCGACACGACCAACAAGTACGCGGACAACGAGCAGGCCGCGGTGTTCGGCCAGCAGCTGTTCTTCGAGAAGAGCTACGCAGGCCCGCTGACGATCGCCGACCCGGTGCTCGGCATGGTTGGCACCACCGGTCTGGTCGCGTGCGCGAATTGCCACGACGTCACCCACTTCTACGTCGACACCCGGTCGAAACCCAACAACATGTCGCTCGGCGTGAGGTGGACGACGCGCAACGCGCCGACCCTGGTCAACGTCGCATACTACCGGTGGAACAGCTGGGGCGGCAAGGAGGACTCGCTGTGGTACCAGGGCGCCAACGGCTGCGAGAGCGCGGTCAACTTCGGCGGGAACCGGCTGCAGTACGCCCACATGATCTACGTGAAGTACCGCACCCAGTACAACGCGCTGTTCCAGCCCCAGCTCGATGCGGCGCTCGATCCCGCTGACAGCAGCGGGCGGTTCCCGGCGAACGGCGCGCCCGGGACCACCGGGACCGCCCTCGACACGGCGTGGAAGGGAATGACCGACGGGGATCGCGACATCGTCAACACGGTCATGGCCAACATCGGCAAGTCGCTCGAGGCCTACGAGCGCAAGCTGGTCAGCCGCAACGCGCCGATCGACAAGTACATCGCGGGCGACTACGCGGCGCTGACGCCCGCGCAGAAGCGCGGGCTGCAGCTGTTCATCGGCAAGGCGGCGTGCGTCGACTGCCACTCCGGCCCCGCCCTCACGGACAACGGGTTCCACAACACCGGCATCCCCCAGGCCGGCATCAACGCGCCGGTCACCGACAACGGCCGGTTCGATGAGATTCCCAAGACGCTGAGCAACAACTTCAACACCGCCAGCAAGTACAGCGACGATCAGACCCTCGGCAAGGCCAAGCTCATGCCCCTCATGCAGAGCGATGATCTGAAGGGCGTGTTCCGCACCGGCATGCTGCGCCAGATCGAGATGACCGGCCCGTACATGCATACCGGCAGCCTGGAGACCCTGGAGGACGTGGTGCGGTTCTACAACTGGGGCGGCGGCTCGGCCGGCTTCGCGGGGACCAAGAGCCCGGCCATGGTGCCGCTGCTGCTGACCGACGAGGAACAGGCCGATCTGGTCACCTTCCTGCACGCGCTCACCGGCGAGCTGCCGCCGGCCGATCTCGGCAAGAACACCGCCAGCACGGAGCAGGTGACGGTACCGCCCGTCAAGTGACGGTGCCGCCCGTCGGGCCGTGCATCGAGCCGGCGAGGCGACGCGGCCGCCGATCGTCACCGACTCGCGACCGCGCCGCCGGCCGGTCGCGAGCCCAGGACCGCGTGCACGCGGCCGTTCGCCCGCGGCAACTCGACCCCTCAGGGCGTGACCAGGGTGACCGGGGTGAGCGCGCCGGCGTCGACGGTGAACGTGCCGGGCCAGGTGACCTCGTCGATCGCGTACGGCGGCGCGACCTGCTTCACGCCGTGCAGCGCGAGCTGCATGATCGACACCTGCGGCTGCACCCCGAGCGCCCACGCGTACGGGTCGTCGCCCGCCACTACGAGGTTGTCCGCGCAGGCGGTGAGTAAGCTCACAAGTAGTGCGACGTATGTGACTCGTTGACTTGTACTCATCGGAAAAATTCCGTGTGCTGGATTATGTACCATCATAATAGGAAAATTTCGTTTATACTGTCCACGTCAACCTACTGATACCCATACCAGCACTATAGTGACTCGAATCACAAAGTACGATCGCAACCAGAATTAAACTCAGGGGGCGCCCACAGTTAGGCGCTAACAACCGATATGAGCAAATCGCCCGTCCAACTGAAAAATTGCATTAAAAATGCTTCCGCTTCCAAGGCTCGTGCTCCGTACACGATCTCTCGACGGGGATTTCTCGGCGGCAGCGCGGCGGTCGTGCTTCCGGTGCTTTGCGGCGGATGCACCAACGCCCCCCCGGGGCCCCCGATCGTCGACCTTCCCCCGGTGGCGAACAAACAAATCGCCATTCCTTTCAGCGATTTTCCTGACCTGATGAAACTGGGCGGCTCGCTCGTGGGCAGAGCCAGCGGCTACCCGAACCCGATCGTCATCGCCCAGGTCAACCAGGGCATGTTCGTCGCGCTCGATGCGATCTGCACCCACATGAACTGCACGGTCTCGTACAACGCGCTCAACGTGGAGCTCGACTGCCCGTGCCACGGTTCCACGTACGAGGTCGATGGAAGGGTGATCGGCGGCCCGGCGCCGCTGCCGCTGACCAGCTTCACCGCCAGCTCCGATGGCACGCGCGTCACGGTGACCCTGCCCTGATCGGCTGCCGGGCCCAGGCGGCGCTCGACGAGCGCCCCGCAGGTGATGCCCGCATGTAGATCAAGGCATGGAACGAGCTCGACGCGGATCCGGACCGTCGAGGTAGATCTCGACGTTGTCCAGGACGTCGACCTGAACGGCGACGACTGCGACGTGGACGTCGACTCCAGCGTCGAGCTTGCACGTGGACCGATGGCACGCCCGCGATGTCCTCCTCGAGAATGACCAGGCCGGTCAAGGTCGAAGGCAAACGATCGAGTCAACGTCCAGCTCGCCGTCCAGCTCAACGTGGGGGTCGACGTCGAGGTCGAGGTCATGGTCAAGCTCGACGATCCGTCGTACGCGGCCGATCTCTCATCGCGCGACCCTCGCAACGCGCCCGAGGATCTCCTCACCGGAGATCCTCGGGATACGGCGCTCTGCCCCGGCGTTGCGCTGGGCGCGCTCGTCGTCATCACCCGGCGGTCGCCACCGACGACCGCCGTCCGCCGGGCTCGATCACGGCACCTCGCCCCCGGCCCGCCGCGCAGTGACCGGTTCGGCCACCCGGGCGACGTCACACCGCTACTGCGCCGACGGGTCGGGGTACTGGAACTCGGTCTTGTTATCGCCTTCCCATGCGAGCGCCTGGTCGCCGGCGGACTCGAAGTCGCGCGCGAGCTGGATCAGCAGGTCGCGCTCCGCCGGGTCTGCGATGCCGGGCGTCAAGCCGAGCGTGTTGTTCCTGGGCGGCATCTCGTTCTTGGTCAGCTGCGTGATGATGTCGTGGCGGCCCATCAGCGCCTGGTTGGGATAGACGAAGAACTCGAGCTGCGCCGAGTTGCCCTGGTTGTCGGGCGCGTGGCAGGCCTGGCAGTTGTTCTGCCGCATCCGCGCCTCGAGCGCGCGGTACGAGTCGTCGAGGTGGTCGGCGTAGGGATTGCCCTTCGACAGCAGGTAGTCGTAGATCGAGACGTACGGCATCTGCACGCCGTCCTGCTCCCAGTGCCACAGCCCGTCCCAGTCGTGCGCCACCTTGGGTCGCGTGGTGTCCTGGTCCAGGGAGCGCAGCGCGCCGGGCACCACGCCGTCCTGGATGATGAAGTGGACCATCGTCGAGTAGTTGTACGCGTCCCACTTCTTGGCGCTGTGCCAGAACGGATACGGATACGCGCCGGCCGGCATCGCGCCGCGGAACGCGACCGGGATGTGAAGCACGGTGGTGTCCGCGATCTGCTCGATGGTGTAGTCGCTGCCGAACATGTACGTCGACAGGTACATCCGGCGCCACACCCGCGCGTTGAACTTGTTGGTGCTTCCGTCGAGCCGGTAGCCGGCGCCCGCGGCCTGGCCGCCCCAGATGAACGGCTCGCGCATCGTGTCGCGCAGCGCGGCGAGCTCGGTGAGCTTGCCGGCGCAGTCGTTACGCGCGGCCTCGTCGGCCGGGCTGGCGCCCGCCGGGCACGCCGCCACCAGTCCCTTCGCGATCGACGTGGCGAGGTCGTGGTCCGCGGGCCTGGCCGTGCATGCAGCGGCCAGCGCGATCAGAGCGATCATGTAGGTGCGCTTCATCGGAGACCTCACGGCGTGAACAGGGTGACCAGGGTGAACGCGCCGGCGTCGACGGTGAACGTGCCGGGCCAGGTGACCTCGTCGATCGCGTACGGCGGCGCGACCTGCTTCACGCCGTGCAGCACGAGCTGCATGATCGACACGTGCGGCTGCACGCCGAGCGCCCACGCGTACGGGTCGTCGCCCGGCACCACCATCGCCATCGTCGGGTCCGGATCGGTCATCCCGGCGCCGGTGGCCGCGTACATCACCCGGCCCAGGTTCGGCGTGAGCTCGACGGTCGCCCCCGCGAGGCTGCCGTACCCCGACATCGACTTCAGCGCGACCGCGACCACGCCCCCCATCGGGTTGGCGCCCATCCCGACCAGGCTCTGGAAGTGGGCGCTGGTGATCAGCGGGATCTCCACCATCCCGCTGGCACCCGGCGAGACCAGGAACTGCTGCAGCAGCGTGGGCGCCATGCCGGGCGCCGTCGCCGACAGCGTCAGCGTGGTGTTCGCCGGGACATCGAGCGTGAACGCGCCGGCGCTGTCCACCGTGGCATGCTCGCCGGACGTGCGGGCGATGACCGTGGCTCCCGCCACGGGGGCGCCGCTGGGGTCCATGACATGGCCGGTGACGGTTGCTCGATCGTTACCGATGGTAGGTGTTTCGGGGGAAGTGTAAGGTGCCAGGTTGTCTGCACAACCAGTGAGCGAGGCCACAAACACTACGAACAATGTGACTCGTTGGCGGTTAATCATTGAAAAATCCTGTGTTCTGGATGACGTACCGCCATACTAGTAATTTTTCGCTTCTACTGTCAACGTCAACTTACTGGTGCCTACAAGAAACCACGAGAGACTTTGGTCACAAAACCAGTTCGCAACCAGAATTAATCTTAGGCAGACCCCATAGTTAGGCACTGACCAACCATATAACGATCGTTTCCGTCACACTGAAAAAAAGCGCTAAAAATACTCCTTGGGCCGATGATCGCGCGGCCCACACGAATTCCAGGCCGAGATCCTCTTTTGAACCGCCGCACGAATTTTCAGCTACTTACATCGTTCGGCAGCTCGACTGACCGGCGCTCGATTCGATCTACCGCCGCAGGAGCCGCACCGCCGCTTACAGCGCTCTCACGCCTCACGCTCAACTGTCGGTGGGACGGTTCCATATATGAGGTCGATCGGAACAGTGATCGCGTACCGGTACTCGGCGCGGACCGTCCGCTCGGATGGGGCGAGCCTCACGATCAACTGCCCTGATCTGCTGCGGGTCCCCGATCGGGGCCGATGCGTCTCACACACGTCTCACATGCGGGACGACCTCCGAGGCGAGCGATCGCCGTCGGGACCCGCAGTCGATCGCCAGCGCGCGTAGCATCTCCGCGGTCCGGCCGGCGGAACGACGACGCATCCGGGTCGCACCGAACCACAGCCTTGAGTCCCGCGCGGGACGCGGATCAGTACCCGTACTTGCGCAGCGAGACGTTGGCGACCAGGCCCATCGCGAGGAAGAAGGTGACCAGCGAGCTGCCGCCGTAGGAGATGAACGGCAGGGTGACGCCGACGACCGGGGCCAGGCCGAGCACCATCGCGACGTTGACCACGACGTGCCAGAACGTCATCGCGGCGACGCCGAGGCAGATCACCGCGCCGATCCGGTCGCGCGCCGACAGGGCGACGTTGAGGATCCAGACCAGGAGGAAGCCGAAGATCGCGAGCAGGACGACCGAGCCGGCGAAGCCCCACTCCTCGGCCCACACCGAGTACGGGAAGTCGGTCCAGTGCTCGGGGACGAAGTTGAACTGGTTCTGGGTGCCCTCGAGGAAGCCCTTGCCCCAGATCTTGCCGGAGCCGACCGCGTAGATCGACTGCTGGGTGTGCCAGCACTCCTTGGTCGGCGCGATGCCGCAGTCGATGAAGCCGAGGATCCGCTTCTGCTGGTAGTCGTGCATCGACTCCCAGAGCACCGGGATCGCGAGCAGGCCGGCGACGGTGATGTGGACCATCGGCCACACCGAGGGCATCGCGAGGAAGCCGACCGACAGGACGATCAATCCGAGCAGGACGGCGGTGCCGAGATCGGGCTGGGCCGCGATCAGGCCGATCGGGATGACGATGACGGCGAGCCGGCCGAGCAGCCGGCGCGGGGTGTAGCTCTCGGGCTCGGGGTCCTGGAACACGCGGGCCAGGACGAGGATCACCATCAGCTTGGCGAGCTCGGACGGCTGGATGCCCATGCCGCCGAGGTTGAGCCAGCGGTAGGTGATGCCGTGGTTGGTGTCGCCTGCGGGAGGCTTGCCGAGCACGCGCGCGACGAGCAGCAGCGCGATCGCCGCGCCCAGGCCGGACCACGCGAGCCGCACCATGGTGCGGTAGTCGACGATCGTCGCGACCGCGAAGCCGATCACACCGACGACCATCCACTGGACCTGGGTGTCGAACTTGGCGTGGTGACGGACGCCGCGGGTCGCCGAGTACAGGTTGAGCAGGCCGAGCGTGCACAGCGCGACGATCACGACGATCAGCGGCCAGTCGACCGCGGCGCGGAACCGCCGCCACCGGCTGACGCCGATCGTGGTGCGGGGCAGGAGCAGGCCGGTGCCTCTCACGGCGCGCCTCCCGGCGCCGGTCGGGCGGCGGGCGCGGCAGGCGCCGGAGCCGGCCCGGGAGAACCCGCCGGCCCAGCGGGGCCAGCGGGGCGCGGCAGCGGGTGGATCTTGGTGAAGTAGCCCTCGAGGATCTGCTTGGCGATCGGCGCCGCGACCGCACCGCCGCCGCCGCCGTGCTCGACCATCACGACGATCGCGATCTCGGGGTCGTCGGCGGGGGCCCAGCCGGCGAACCAGGCGTGGTCAGCGCGGGGGTTCCAGCGCTCGAGGTCCTTGTCGTCGCCATCCTTGTGGTGCTTCTTGACCTCGGCGGTGCCGGTCTTGCCCATCACGGGCACGAGGTCGGTGTGGCCGTGCTCGAACGCGGTGCCGCCGAGCTCGTTGGTGACCTTCCACATGCCGCGCTTCCACACCGCGAGCGCGTCGGCAGGGGTCTTGATCAGGTGCGCGATCTGGGGCTCGTAGCTGGTGATCACGCGGCCGTCGTGGGCCTCGAGCCGCTCGACGACCTGGGGCACGTAGAGCGTTCCGCCGTCGGCGAGCGCGGCGTACGCCATCGCCATCTGCAGCACGGTGACCTCGACGTCGCCCTGCCCGATCGCCGTGTTGGTCGCGAACCCGGCGCGGTAGTGGCTGGTGCGGTCGTACCAGTCCTTGGTCGGGATCCGGCCCGCGGAGTCGCCGTTGAGCCCGAGGTTGGTCGGCTTGCCCAGGCCGTACTCGGTCGCGACCTGTGCGATCGGATCGATGCCGATGCGCTCGGCGAGCTTCCAGAAGTAGAAATCGCACGAGTGCTGGATCGCCGCGATCAGATCCACCTTGCCGTGCGTGCCGTGGCAGCGGAACACCGTGCCCGACAGCTGGTACTCACCGGGGCAGAACATGTTCTCGTCAGCGGCGGCCTGGTGGGCCTCGAGCGCAGCGAGCGCGGTGGTGAACTTGAAGATCGAGCCCGGGGGGTAGGTCGCGCGCAGCGCCTTGTCGACGAACGGCTTGCGCGGGTCCTGCTTGAGCATGGTCTCCTCGGCCTGGGTCAGGTGGCCGGTCATGATGTTGGGGTCGAACGACGGCTTGCTGACCACCACCCGGAGCTTGCCGGTCCGCGGCTCGACGACGACGACCGCCGCCGCCGCGACGTGGGACACCGCCTTCTCGGCGAGCTTCTGGAGCTCGGCGTCGATCGTCAAAACGACGTTGGCGCCGGGGATCGCCGGCACGCCGTGCTCGCCCTGGATCAGCGCGGACGCGGTGGCGTCGTCGAGCCGCTGGCCGCGCGCGTCGACCGCGTAGCGCTCGATGCCCTTCTTGCCGCGCAGGTAGTTCTCCCACTTGTCCTCGAGGCCGTAGCGGCCGACCAGCTCGCTGGCGTCGTAGCCCTGGTTGGTGAGCCGGTCGGCCTCGGCCGCGGTCATCTGCGTCATGTAGCCGATCAGGTGGGCGGCGAGATCGCCCTGCGGGTAGTAGCGATACGGCTCGTGGCGGATCTCGACGCCGGGCAGCCGGGCGAGCGACTGCTCGATCAGCGCCGCGCGATCGCGGCCCTGATCCTCGAGGATCGCGATCGCCACCCGCGGATCGCGCTTGCGGCCGATCGCGAGCCGGTCGTCGATCTTGGCGATCTCGCTGTCCGACAGCCCGAGCATCCGGATCAGCTCGGCCTCGAGCTCGCGCGTCATCTGCCTGGGGGTCGCGTAGATGTTGAACGCGGGCCGGTTGTCGGCCAAAGGCACGCCGGTGCGGTCGAGGATCTTGCCGCGCACCGACGGCAGGTAGCGCTCCTTGACCACGTTGGACACCGTGCGCTCGTAGTAGCCCTCGCCGCGCATGACCTGGAGCTGCCACAGCCGGCCGACCAGGACCACGAGCGCGCCGATGCCGATCAGCGCGACCCAGCGCAGCCGCCGATGGAGCTCGGCGAGCGCCGGGCCGTTGCCCGAGCCCGGCCCCGACGACTGGCGGATCAGCACGCCGCTCCCTCCGACCCGGCGATCGCGTGGGTCATGGCGCGATGCCCTCCAGCGCAGCCTCGCGCTCGCGGTGGGTGCGGGCGAACGCGGCGTCGATCCGGCGAAACACCCGCCACACCAGCGCGCCGACGACCGCGGTCGCGACGGTCACGCCGGCGACGTGGCGGAGCTCGATCGCGAACGGCGCGACGGGGACGCGGTACAGCTCGCGGACCAGGTAGGCGAGCACGCCGGCGACCAGCGCGACGAACGCCGAGAACGCGATCGAGATCACCGCGCCGCGCACCAGGATGCGCTGCTGGACCGCGCGCGCGACCAGCGTGGTCAGCCCCAGGACCAGCGCGATCAGGCCGGGCGGCGCGCCCGAGATCAGGTCGATCAGGTACCCGAGCACGATCGCGCCGCCGATCGCAGGGGACACCTGGCGCCGCGCGGTGAGCCCGAGGTAGGCGGCGGTCAGCGCGCCGAGGTCGGGGATCGCGTCGGCGATCCACGGCGCGAGCCGCCACAGCGACGCGACCGCGACGCACATCAGGTACGCGACCAGGACGATCGTGGCGGTCCTCACAGCGGCCGGGCTCCGAACGCGGCCTCGCTGCGCCGCCGGGTCTTTGCGTCGGGATCGGCCGGCGGCGGTGGCGCGAGCAGCACCATCACGGCGCGCACCCGCGACACGTCGACCGTGGGCTTGACCTCGACGCTCTGGAACATCCCGTCGTCCCCGCCGACCCTGGTGACCTTGCCGACGACCAGCCCGGCCGGGAAGCTGGCGCCCAGGCCGCTGGTCACGACCTCGTCGCCGAGCTTGACCCGGGACTGGGTCGCCGGCCCGCCCTGGCGCTCGAGCCACTCGATCGTGCACGCGTAGGAGTCCGGCCGGCCCAGCCCCTTGAGGACGCCGCGCGCGCCGCTGGCCTGGCCGGCCGGCTGCGCAGGATCGCGGATCACGACGTCGATGCGCGACGCGGGGTCGCTGATCAGCACGACGTCGGCGTAGTCGCCGTAGACCTTGTCGATCCGGCCGACCGGGCCCTCCGACGTGATCACCGGCATGTCGGCCGCGACCTCGCGGCCGCCGCGATCGATGCGGAGCCGGACCACGCGGAACTGCGGCGACAGCGGCGCGCCGATCACGCGGGCGCCGAGCGTGTCCGCCGGCGTGCGCTGCTTGACCGCCGCGAGGTCCTCGAGCGCCGCGGCGTCGTAGGCCCGGCGCGCCATCGCGGCGAGTTGCTTGCGCAGCCGCTCGTTGTCCTCGCGCAGCTCGCGGTTCTCGGCCTCGACGTCGACCAGCGCGACGTAGCGCGACCAGGTGCCGGCGATGCCCTCGACGACCCACGAGATCCCGGTCTCGAGGGGCGCGGTGAGCCGCAGCAGCGCCTCATCGAGCGCGGACGGCGTGCCGCGCGCCAGGCTGGCCCTCAGCACGAGGGCCGGCAGGATGATGAGAGCAGCGGTGAGCGACCAGTCGACGAGCCGGCGGCGCAGCGTCATGGACGCGCTACCGTAGCGCGATCTCGCGGAGCAAGCCGAGCTCGTCGAGCACCTTGCCGGTGCCGAGCACGACCGCGAGCTGGGGATTCTCGCAGACCATCACCGGCAGGCCGGTCTCCTCGCGGAGCAGGACGTCGAGGTTCTTGAGCTGTGCGCCGCCGCCCGAGAGCACGATGCCCTTGTCGACGATGTCGGCCGACAGCTCGGGAGGCGTGCGCTCGAGCACCGACCGCACGGCGTCGACGATCGCGTTGACCGGCTCCTGCAGCGCCTCGCGGATCTCGTCGCTGTTGACCGTCAGGGTCTTGGGCACGCCGGCGACCAGGTCGCGGCCCTTGACCTCGACGGTCAGCGGCTCCTCGAGCGGGTAGGCCGAGCCGATCTCCTTCTTGATGATCTCGGCGGTGCGCTCGCCGATCAGCAGGTTGTACTTGCGCTTGATGTACTGGGCGATCGCCTCGTCCATCTTGTCGCCGGCGACCCGGATCGACTTGGACAGCACGACGCCGGCGAGCGCGATCACCGCGACCTCGGTGGTGCCGCCGCCGATGTCGACGATCATGTTGCCGGTCGGCTCGGTGATCGGCAGGCCGCCGCCGATCGCCGCCGCCATCGGCTCCTCGATCAGGTAGACCTCGCGCGCCGCCGCGGCGAGCGCCGAGTCGCGCACCGCGCGCTTCTCGACCTCGGTGATCCCCGACGGCACGCTGACGATCACGCGCGGGCGGACCAGCGTGCGGCGCTGGTGCGCCTTCTGGATGAAGTAGCGCAGCATCGCCTCGGTGACCTCGAAGTCGGCGATCACGCCGTCCTTCATCGGGCGGATCGCGACGATGTTGCCCGGCGTGCGGCCGAGCATCTCCTTGGCTTCCTTGCCGACGGCGAGGACCTTCTTGGGCCCCTGGGAAGATGCCTGAACGGCGACGACACTGGGTTCATTGGCGACGATCCCGCGGCCTTTCACGAAGGTCAGCGTCGTCGCGGTCCCGAGATCGATCGCGAGGTCGTTGGAAAACATTCCGTAGACCCAGTCGAAGAGCATGGTGATTCCTGGCGTAGACGCGCTGCGGCGCGCGTGGGAGAAAAGGACAGGGCTGGTGCACCTCGGTTACACCCCACCGAGTAGCCAAGCGGAGTTATCACGCGCCTGTCCACAGGCGCAAGACAATCTTACCTGTACGACGTGGGCTCATCGCCGACGGCGTTCCCGGGCTGCCAGCGGCTTGTCGCCGGCCCCCCCCATGGCTAGGATGCCCCGCTTGCCGTACAACCGGCCGAGTCGCTCATGCTGGAACAAACCCGCCGCCAGGCCTCGATCTTCGTCTACATCATCTTCGGTCTGCTGATCGTCATCTTCATCTACGGGATCAACCCCGGGAATCGAGGCGGACGCGACGGGGGTGGCTGCGGCGTCAACAGCACCTCGGTGGTCTCGGTCAACGGCGCCGACGCGGGCGAGAACGCGTTTCGGGTCGCGTACTCGATGTTCCAGGGTCAGGCGCGGCAGCGCACGTACAGCGCGCTCGACCAGGTGACCTTCCGCGAGCTGCTGGCCCAGGCCGCCGAGGACCGCGGGATCCGCGCGACCGGGGACCTGATCGACGACGAGATCAAGCAGAAGCATGGCTACTTCTACCTGGGCGGCCAGCGCATCGACGTGTCGTCCCAGTTCTTCGAGGACGGCCTGTACAAGTACCGGCGCTGGCTCGACTGGGTCTACGCGAGGAACCTGCAGTCGCCCGGCACCTACCGCGAGGAGCAGGCCCGCGAGCTGCAAGCAGCCCTGATGGCGGACCTGATCGCCCATTCGGTCCGGGTGTCGCGCGACGAGGCGCTGCAGAGCTACCTGTACGACAACAACACAGTGACCTACGACGTGGTCGCGTTCGACCCCGGCCGGTACCGCCGCGCCATGCACCTGACCGACGCCGATACCCGGCGCTACCTCGATGCCCACACCGCCGACGTCGAGGCGCGCTACAAGGCCGACGAGCGCACCTACAAGGGCGTGAAGCCGCAGCTCGCGCTGCGCGAGATCTTCATCCCCAAGGCCAAGCCCACGGCCGCGCCGAAGGCGGCCGGGCCCGATGACCAGGCCAAGCCCGACGAGGCCAGGCCGGCCGACAAGGCCGCCAAGCCCGCCAAGCCCGACGACAAGGCCAGGCCGGCCGACAAGACCGCCAAGCCGGCCGACAAGGCCAGGCCGGCCGACAAGACCGCCAAGACCGACAAGGCCAGGCCGGCCGACAAGACCGCCAAGGCCGACGACAAGGCCAGGCCGGCCGACAAGACCGCCAAGGCCGACGCCGGGGACAAGAAGCCCCCGGCCGGAGACGCCGCCGTCAAGCCGTACGGGCTGCCGACCGACGTCGCCAAGGCCAGGCTCGAGGCGCTCCGCGCCGAGATCGCCGCGGGCAAGCTGGCGTTCCCCGATGCCGAGAAGCAGGTGGCGGCGGATGCCTCCGACGATGCGCCGGCCGAGAACGGCGATCGCGGCTGGCAGTCGATCGAGAAGCTCGGGCTCGGCGACAAGGCGGTCACAGACGCGGTCAAGGCGCTCAAGCCCGGCGAGATGACCCCGGTGATCGTCACCGAGCGCGGCGTGTACCTGGTGATCGCCACGGCCAGACGCGAGGGCGACCTCAGCTTCGACCAGGTCAAGATGGAGATCGCCACCGGCCTCGCCAAGGACGCCTGGGCCAAGGAGGCCGCCAAGCGCGCCGCGCTCGAAGCGCTCGCCAGGGTGCAGGCCAGCGGCAAGGGCCTCGACCAGACGTTCGAGAAGGCGCCGGTCGCCCCCCCGCCGGGCGGCGGCATCGAGCAGCTGCTGCAGGACCCCAACCTGTCCCAGGAGCAGAAGCAGAAGATCCTGGAGCAGCTGCTCCAGCAGCAGAAGCACGGCTCGCTCGACGTCCACGAGGAGGACGTCCCGGTCGCCTGGTACGCCGACGCCGATGGCTCCGCCGGGACGGCCCCCGCACCCGCCCCGGCCGCCGGCCCCGCCCCGGCTGCCGGCAGCGCGGCCCCCGCCCCGGCCGGCAACACCACCCCTGCGGCCGGCAACACCACCCCTGCGGCCACGACCGCCGGCAGCGGGTCCGGAGCGGGCTCCGCCGCGACCCCCAGCGCCCCGCCGCCGGCTGCCCCCGCACCCGACATTGTCGCCTCGACCGACCAGCTGCCGCAGTTCGGCGAGGTCGACAAGCCCAAGATCACCCAGTTCGGCCCCGGCCCCCGCCAGGCCAACATGCCGGGGGTCGGCACCTCGAAGGCCGCCATCGATGCGCTGTTCGACGAGCTGTCGGTGGGAGGCGTCGCCAGGAAGATCTACGAGGGTGACAGTGGCGCCTATGTCGTCGTTCAGCTGATCAACCGCGCACAGCCCAAGGTCGAGGACTTCGACAAGATGGCAGACGCCGAGATCGCCCGGATGCAGGAGGCGCGGGGCAAGGCGGCGCTGAACGGCTGGCTCCGGTCGCGCTGCGAGACGCTGACCAAGGCCGGCCGGATCCGGCCCGCCGCGGACCGGATCCGCGAGACCGACGACAAGGGCAACCCGGCCCCGACGGTATACCGACCGTGCATGACGCTCGACCTTCTCGATCGCTAGCCAGCGCCGCCTGGGCCTCGGCCCGCAGGCCAACCGGCGACGAGCTGCGCTCAGCGGTCGAACAGACGCCGGATTTTCGGTAACTTTGGCGTGGTGATCGAGGGAGGATCCGCCGCTCCGCGGCGCCTGCCGTTCCACTTCCAGGCTCATGGAGGGATCGGCCGGCTCACGCTCGGCGAGCTCGCGGTCGGCCTCGTCACGGTGGACAAGCTGGAGCTGGAGGTCAGCGAGCTGGGCACCGATCCCGGCGCGGCCCCGGCCGAGCGCTTCCAGCGCCGGCGGACCCGGCTGCGCGCGCTCGCGGCGCGGCTCGTCCAGCCTGCGCTGGACGAGCGCGTCGCCCAGGTCAAGAAGCAGCTGGCCGGCACCGGCATCACCCAGCTGTCGGCCCGGCTCGGCGACGGCTACGTATCGGTGCGGGCGCGGGCCGCGGACGGCCTGGCCGCCGCCGATCTGTCGTTCCACGTCGAGCTCGTCGGCTCGGGCGCACAGCTCCGCGCGCTGGCGAGCACGATCCGGGTGCATGGCCACGTGCCGACCCCAGGGCCGGTGATCGCCGACCGCCTGCTCGTCGCACTGACCGGCGCCGGCGATGCCCAGCGCACCGCCGAGCGGCCGTCCACCCGCGGGCTGTGCGACGTCGAGTTCGATCTGGTCGGCGCGCTGCTGTGGCAGGTCCTGCCGCCGAGCGGCTGGCGGCTGCCGGCGGTATCGGACATCGAGCTGGCGCACATCCGGGTCGCGCGGGCCGGGATCGAGGTCGGCTACGGCCCGTCCGGCGCGCGTCCCGGCGAGCTCGGCGTCGGCAAGCACGCGCTGCAGCTCGCGGCGGCGCACGACCTCATGCACTCGGTCGACGACCAGCTGCGCGGCGGCCACCTCGAGGACGCGATGCGGGGCTACCGCGGGCTGCTCGCCTCCGGCGGCCCCGACCAGCCGCTGCTGCTCGAGCGCATCCTCGCGCTCGCCGCGGCGCGCCCGGCGTGGTTCCCCGATGGCCTGGAGCTCGCGCGCCAGGCGCTCGGCCGGTGGCCGGCGTTCGTCCCCGCGCACGCGGCGCTCGCGTCGATCACGCTCGCCCAGGGCGACGCCCGCGAGGCGGCGCGCCACCTCGAGGACGTCGCGCGGATGGCCAGCGCCGGCGGCGACGACGATCAGGCCGCGCTCGCCGCGCTCGCCGCCGCGCGGCTGCTTCGCGTGCTCGACCCGAGGGCGGCGACCCAGCTGTACCAGCTCGCGCTGGAGCACGATCCGGGCTCGATCGAGGCGGCGGACTCGCTGACCGACCGGCTCGCCGACGAGCAGCGCTGGTCCGAGCTGGTCCGGCTGGTCCGGACCCGGATCGCGCTGGCCGAGCCGCCGCGCGCGGTCCAGCTACACCTCCGGCTCGCCGACGTGTTCGTGCACCAGCTCGGCGACCGCACGGGCGCGCACCGCGAGCTCACCGCCGCGCGCGATCTGGCGCCCGACGATCCGGCGGTCCACGAGATGACCGCGACGATCCTCGCCGACAGCGATCCCGCCGGCGCGGCCGCCGCGTGGCGCGAGGTCGCCCGGCTCGCGGAGCGGCGCGGCGACCCGCGGACCTGCGCGCGGGCGTGGGCGCGGCTGGGCGACCTGCTCGCCGGCGCGACCGCGCGGCCCGAGCCGGGCGCCGCCGAGGACGCGTGGCGGCGATCGCTGGAGCTCGATCCGATGCAGACCGACGCCCTGATCGGGCTCGCCTCGGCCGCCGCCGACCGCAACGATCACGCGATCGCGGTCGAGCTCTACGAGCGGCTGCGCGGGCTCGGCCTGCCCCAGGCGATCGCGGCGCGCCACGAGCTCGCGCTCGCGCGATCGCTGATCGCCCTGGGGCGGACCGACGACGCGCGCGCCAGCCTGCGCCGCGCCACGCTGGCCGGCGGCGAGCCCGCCGCCGAGGCCCACGCGACGCTGGCCGAGATCGCGGACGCCCGGCTCGACCGCGAGCACGCGGCGACCGAGCTCGACACCGCGATCGCAGCGCTGATCGAGCTCGCGGCCGGCGCCCCGGCCGAGGCCGACCGGCTGTACACCCGCGCCGCCCAGCTCGCGGTCGAGCGCGCGACGCTGTTCGATCGCAGCGGCCAGCCGATCGCCGCGGGCGCCGACTGGCAGCGCGCGCACGCCCTGGCGCGCCAGGCCGCTCCCGAGATCGCGCGCGACGCAGCCCGCACCCTGCTCGCGCGCTCGGGCGACGACGCCGGGCTGGAGCGGCGCTGGATCGACGCGGTGCTGGCGACCCGGCCGCCGCCGGCCGAGCGCGCCGCGCTGCTGGTCCGGCGCGCCGACGTGCGGCGTCGCGAGCGGTTCCCCGATCTCGCCGCCGCGCTCGCCGACCTGCACGAGGCGGTCGAGCTGACCGAGGAGCTCGCCGAGCGCGACCCGAGCGCCGACCCCGGGCAGATCGAGCCAGGCGAGCTGGGGGGTGGGGACCCCGCCGGTCTTGCCGGTGGAGCGGGGGGCAAAGCCCCCCGTGGGATCGAGCCGATCGAGCAGGGGGGTGGGGACCCTGCCGGCGTTGCCGGTGGGGCGAGGGGCAAAGCCCCCCGCGGGACCGCCGCGACCGAGATCCGGCGCAGCGCCTACCAGCTCGAGGCCGAGCTGTTCGCCCAGAGCGGCGACCAGCGCGCCCGCGCCCAGTCGCTCGCGGCGATCGCCCGGCTCGCCGAGCGCGCGGCCGACCGGGTCGAGAGCGAGGCGGCCGCCGCGGCCGCGTGGCTCGCCGCCGACGAGCCCGCCGCCGCCTTGCCCCACGGTGCGCGCGCCCACGCTTCGCTGTCGTCGACCTCCGTGCCCGCGGCGCTGCGCCGCGAGGTCCTGGTCACGCTCGGCGAGGCCGCGTGGCGGCAGCGGGCGTGGCCCGACGTGATCCGCGCCTACCGCGGCCTGCTCGACGACCCCGGCCCCGAGGCCCACCGCCAGACCACGTTCCGCTACCGGCTCGCGGTCGCCGCCGATCGCCTGGGCGACGCGGCGCTCGCGCTCGGCGCGCTGCGCCCGCTGACCGACGACCCCGACGCGACCCGCGGCGCCAGCCCCGAGCTGCGCTCGCACGCGCTGCGCCTGTTCGCCGATCTCGCCGAGCGCGCCGGAGAGCTCGCCGCCGCCGCCGCGGCGCTCGAGGGCTTCGCGGCGATCGGCGGAGAGAGCTCCGCGGCCGCCCGCGCCGATGCGGTGTACCGCGCAGGCGAGCTGTTCCGCCGGCTCGACCGCGGCGACGACGCGATCCGCTGCCTCGAGACCGCGCTGCGGATCTCCGACAACCACCTGCCCGCGCTCGACGCACTCGAGGTCGCGTGGCGCGAGCGCGGCGACCTCGAGCGCGTCGCGACAGTCCTGGGCCGCAAGGTCGCCGCGACCGTGCGCCAGCCCGGCCGCCAGAAGCCTCTGCTGTCCCGGCTGGGCGACCTCCAGGACCAGCTCGGGCGCGCCGACGTCGCGCTCGCGACCCACCAGCGCGCCCTCGAGATCGATCCGATGTGGCGGCCGTCGCTGCGCCACGTCACGCTCCGGCTGCGCGACGCCGGTCAGGTCGTCGCCGCCGCCGGCGGGCTGGCCCAGCTCGCGGGCGACCTGCACGGCGACCACAGCGTCGATCTCGCGATCGTCGCCGGCGAGCGCCAGATCGCCGCCGAGGCGCTGTCCGATCTGGTCGCCAAGCTCGACGACGCGCAGGTCGAGGCCGTGCGCGCGGTCGCCCGGCCCGCGCTGGAGCGCGCCGCGCTCGACAACGCCGACGTCGCGGCCGGCCTGGCGCGGCTGCGCGGCGAGGCCGCCCCGGGGGTGCCCAGCCCGCACAGCGAGGCCGAGACCCACAGCGGTCGAGTGACCGGGCGGGCCCACGACGCCGCGAGCGGCCCCGCGTCCCTGCGCGAGGCCGCGGCGCGCGCCCGCGCGGCCGGCAAGCTCGACGACGCGTTTGCGACCCTCGAGACCGTCAACCACGTCCGCCCCGGCGATCCCACCGTGCTGCGCGAGCTCGTCGAGATCGCGACCGAGCTCCACGACAACCCGGCGGCCGTGCGCCACCTCATCGACCTCGCCGGCGCGCTGACCGGCGCCCGCCGCGGCGACGCAATGCTCGAGCTCGCCGACGTCTACTACGACCGGCTCGACGACGCCGTGCGCGGCCGCGACGCCATGCGCCAGGCGGCCGAGGCGTTCAGCTCGGGCTCGCGGCGCGATGCCACGCTGCGCCTGCTCGCGTCCGAGGCCGGCGCCCACCTGGCGTGGGACGTCGTCGTCGAGGCGCTGCTCGAGATCCCGGCCGAGAAGCGCACCCTGACCGATCTCGCCGGCCTGGCGATCGCGCTGATGCGCGCCGGGCGCGACGCCGACGCGCTGTCGGCGATCGAGGCGGCGACCGCGGCGGGCCGGTTCGACGACGACGGCGAGCTGATCCGCCAGATCCAGCGCGAGATCCAGCGCAAGATCGCGCTCGCGCGATCGCTCGAGGAGCGCGCCACCGCCGCGGTCGGCGAGGAGGCCGCCGCGCTGCTCGACGAGGCGCAACAGCTGCGGATCGCGATCGGCCAGCCCGGCAGCCAGCCGCTGCGCGACCTCGCGGCGCCCGAGGGCGAGGCGCCCAAGGCCGACACGGCCCCGTGGCCGGTCCGCACCAAGACCAAGCCCGGGGTCCCCAACAAGCAGGTGCCGCCCGCGCCGGCAGCCTCGCGCCCGCGGGCCACCCCGCCCCCGCGGGGCCGCGGCGCCGACCCGCCCGGTGCGCCTGCCGGCAGCCCGGCGGCCTCGATCACCATCCTCGACCCCGACCAGGACGTCCGCAGCAGCCCGGGCATCGCCCTCCCCGACGTCGATCCGGGCGCGCGCAGCAGCCCCGCCCTCGCCGTCCAGCCCTCCGACGACGACCCGTCGGCGCGCCGCGACGATTCCGCAGTCCCCGTTGCGATCCCCATCGACGAGCCAACCGCTCGCCGCAGCCGCCCCGCCATCGCCATCCTGCTCTCCGACGACGACCCGTCGGCGCGCCGCGACGATTCCGCAGTCCCCGTTGCGATTCCTGTCGACGAGCCAACCGCTCCCCGCAGCATCCCCGCCATCGCCCTCGCCGTCCCCGCCGCCGACGCCGATCAAGCCGCTCCCCGCAGCAGCCCCGCCCTCGCCGTCCCCCCCGCCGACGCCGATCAAGCCGCTCCCCGCAGCAGCCCCGCCCTCGCCGTCCCCGCCGCCGACGCCGACGCCGATCAAGCCGCTCCCCGCAGCAGCCCCGCGATCCCGGTCCCGGCCTCCGACCGCGCCGTCGACGAACCACCCCTTGCAGGCGCCGTCACGGGCACCGCGGGCGCGAGCGATGACACCCCGTCGATCCCGCGACAGCAGACCCAGCGGCAGGCCAGTGGAGCGCCGGGAACCATCGCGACCGAGAGCGGAGCGCATTCGTCTCCGACCGATGCCGCTCCATCTCCCGGAGCGCCACCGCCCGCACCGCCCGGCGAGGCGGCACCGGGCGCTGCGCCGACCGCGCCATCGGCCCTGGGACGGATCAAGCTGGTCCCTCGCGTGGTGACGCGTGCCGGGGTCGCCGCGCCACGACCGGACGATCCCGCCGCCCCGCGCGCCAGCGGACCGCCATCGACCGGGGCGGACGACACCAGTGGCGAATGGCAGTCGGTGTCCGAGCCCGATCTCCGGTCGGGCCCCTGGCTCCCGCCGGGCGCCGGCGCGCATCCCCCGCCTCGGCTCACCGGCCGCCGCAGCGCCGCGCCGACGAGAGAGATCTCCCGCGGTCCGGGATCGTCCGGCGCGTCCCGACCTGCCGGCGATGCCGCGGTCGAGGCCGGGCCTCCCGCGGCTACCGCGACGGCGAGCGAGGTGCCGGCGTCCGACACCCAGGCCGCAGCACAGCCCCGACACGCCGCAACCGTCGAGCCCGCCGGTGAGTCCGCCGCCCTCGTGCCCCCCGCGAGCGAGCCGATCGGCACCGAGTCGAACGAGGCCGAGCCCGAGGACGCCCCGCCGCCGGGGTACAACATCGCGCCACCCGAGCGGCCGACCTCGCGGATCCGCCTCACCTCCATGCCGCCGGAGCTGATCGGCGAAGCTGCGAGCGAGCCGCCGGCGCAGGGAGTCGCGTCGTCGGAGCGGCCGACCTCGCGGATCCGCCTGAGCTCCGAGGCGCTGGCCGCAGCGGAGCGCCTCGCCGCCACGGTCCTTGCGCCGGATCGCCTTGCGGCCGGGCGATCCGCCGCGGCCAGCGGCTCCGCAGCGGTCGAGGCCGACGCGGGCGCGCGGCCGGCGCCGGACGACGCCACCGCCGCGGAGCGCTCGCCCTCGCGCCGCCTGACCGCCGTGTTCCCCGCGGTCACCGTCCACGGCCTCGACCCGAGCGAGACCGGCGGCGAGCCGCCCGCGCCGGAGCCCGCGCCCCCGGACGGCGACGCCGAGCCCCGGCCGTCGCGCCGCGTGACCGCGGTGTACCCCGCAGTCACCGTGCCCGCCGAGCTCGATCCGTCGGCGAACGAGGCCGCAGCGCCGCCGCCCGCACCAGCCCGCGCCGCGCAGCCGCCGGCGTCGCACGAGGACAGCGCCGCGGGCTCGTCACCGACGCCGCGTCGCTCGACCGCCACGTTTCCGCCGGTGCTGATCCCCCCGGCGTTCCCCGCGCCCCCACCCGACGGGACCGCCTCCGAGCCGGCGTCCTCGACCGCGTCCGCATCGCCGGCCGCGGCCCCGGATGGCTCCGGTGGCGACGCGCCCGGGCCTCGCCGCTCGACCGCCGCGTATCCCGCCGCCACGGTCCGCCCCGCGTCCGGCTTGCCGTCGCGCGCCAACCGGCCCGGCTCGCAGCCGTCGCCGGGCGCCGCCCCGGAGCCGCCGGCGACGGAGCCGGAGATGTCCGACGAACCCGATGCGGACGCCGAGGACGCCATCTCCGCCCCCGAGACCGCCGTCCCCGATTCGACCGCGCCGGGCCCGGACGCAGCCCGGGACCTGCCGATCGCGGCGGAATCGCCATCCCCGCCCGCTGCCGCGTCGCCCGTCGAGCGCGCGCGCCCCGCGAGCCCCGCCCCGCCGCCCGCCCCCCAGCCGTCGGTGACCATCACCGGCACGCCCGAGGAGACCCAGCTCGCCGTGCTGCTCGCCGCGGCGTCCGCGGATCGCGAGCGGCTGTTCGCGGCCCGGCGCGCCGAACCCGACGATCCGGCCGTGCTGCTCGCGTTGCTCGCCCACCTCGGCGACCGCGAGCCGGCCGTGCGCCGCGAGCTGCTCGACGAGGTCGTCCGCACCGGCCACGGCCGCGCCCTGGCGATCGCGCTGCACGAGCTCGCCGTGCTCGCCCGCGAGAGCCGCGATCCGCTGCGCGCGACCGCGCTGTGGACGCGCGCCTACGAGACCGATCCGACCTACCCGCCGGTGTGGATGCCGCTCGCCGACGCGTTCGCCGCGTCCGACGACTACGCGGCCGCCCGCGAGCTGTACGAGATGATCGCAGCGTCCGGCGCGTACGACGCGACCCGCCGCGAGTTCGCCGCCGAGCGCGCCGAGGCGCTGGGCCGCGATGCGTCGATCGTATCGGGCGAGATCGCGCCGCGCCCGATGACCGATCTGGAGGAGGCCGAGCAGCTCGCCGCCGCCGAGGACTGGCCCGGGGCGCTCGACGCCGCCGAGCGCGCGGTCGCGGCGCACCCCGACGACGTCGCGGCGCTCGAGGTGCTGGAGCGGATCTACTTCGCGTCGGGCAACGTGACCGCGGCATCGGACGCCGTCGGCCGCCAGCTCATGCTGGTCGACGACCCGGCCGCGCGCGCCGGGCTGTGGCGCCGCCGCGCACGGATGTACCGCGAGGCGCTCGGCCGCGATGCCGAGGCCTATCGCTGCCTCAAGGAGGCGCACGCCTGCTCGCCGGCCGACCCCGAGGTCGCCTACCAGCTGCGCACCGCGGCGATGGTGCGCGGCGAATGGCAGCTCGCGGCGTCGCTGATGTACCGCTAGATCGCGGCCGCCGCGCACCCGCGCGACCGCGGCGCGCTCCACCTCGAGCTCGCGATGATCTACGAGGAGCGGCTCGGCGACGAGGCCCAGGCCCAGGCCAACTTCGAGCAAGCGCTCGCGTTCGACCCGACGATCCCGGCGGTCAAGCTGCCGCTCGCCCGGCGCTACGAGGCGATCGGCCGGACCAGCGAGGCGGCCCGGCTGTACGAGGAGGCCGCCAGCCACGCGCGCCCCGCGGATCGCGCCGGCCTGCTCGAGGCCGCCGCACGCTGCCGCCAGGCCGCCGCCGAGGCCGCCGAGCCCGATCTCGCCGCCCAGCTCGATCGCGCCGAGGCCGCCGGCGACCTCGACGCCGCGCTCGATCTCGCCAACCAGCTGTGGCGCGCCGAGCCCGGACACCCGGCGGCGTTCCGCACCCTGGCCAACATGCACCGCGCCTCGGGAGACCTCGCCGCGCTCACCGAGCTGACCAGCCAGCGGGTCAGCCGGGCCGAGACCGCCGACGAGCGGGCGACCGCGTGGCTCGAGGTCGCCCGGCTCGCCGAGGAGATCGGCGCGCTCGACCAGGCCGCCCGCGCCTACGACCTGGCGCTGATCGAGGATCCCGGGCACATCAGCGCGCTCGACGCGCGCGGCGCGCTGGCGTTCCGGCTCGCCGACTTCGCCACGGCCGACCTGATCTACCGCGACCTCGGCACCGGCGAGTCGGTGCTGGGCGACGACGAGCTCGCGCTGCGCCGGTCGCTCATCGCCGAGCACCTCGGCCGCGACGGCGAGGCGCTCCAGCTCGCCCAGCTCGCCGGCAGCCTCGCCCCGGGCCGGCGCGACGCGATGACGCGGGTCCAGGAGCTCGCGACCCGGGTCGGCGAGCTGCCGCTCGCGCTCGCGGCGGCGCGCCACGTGCTGGAGCTGATCCCGCTCGACGACGACGAGGCTCAGCTCGCGGTCCGGTTCGCGCTGGTCGAGCTGCTGCGCGAGGCCGGCCAGCTCGACGGCGCGGTCGCCGAGCTCGAGAAGGTGCTGCGCGATCACCCGGTGCACGCCGGCGCGATCGAGACGCTGGCCCACGTCCACATGGGGCGCGGCGACTGGATGGCCGCGACCCGCTACCTCTATCAGCTGGTCCCGCTCGCGCCGTCGCCGGTCCACCGCGCGGAGCGGCTGTACCAGCTCGGCGAGGCGGTGCTGGTCCACGTCAACGATGTCGACCGCGCCGACGACGTGTTCCTGCGCGCGTCCGATCTCGACCCCGGCCACGTCCCGACGCTGCGCCGGCTGCTCGATGTGTACTGGCGCGCCGACGATCCGGCTGCGATCGTAGAGGTCGCGGCCGAGCTGGCCGACAAGGGCGCGCTGATCAACGGCCCGACCTCGGAGATCGCCCTGGCGCGCGCCCTGGTCGCGGCCGCCCTGATCGGCGACACCGAGCTCGCCCAGCAGCTGCAGACCGCGCTCGGCGACGATACGCCTCGGAGCGTCGCCGAAGCGCTCGCCGAGCTCGTCGGACGGACCGGGCGGCTCCAGCTCGGGACCGCCTCGACCGCGGTCGCCGAGCTCGGCCGGCGCGGTTACCTGGATCTCGCGAAGTTGCGGGCGGCGATGGCGGGGACCGCCGCTGCGAACACGCTATAATTGCGGGCTAACCCCTGCGAGTACCAGGAGTATTGACGGCTATGTAAGCATGGTTACGTTGGGCCCGTCATGAAGCTCGACAAGCTCACCGTCAAGGCCCAAGAGGCGATCGCCGCGTCGCGCGATGTCGCGATGTCGATGCACCACGCGGAGGTCCGCCCCGAGCACCTCCTGGTCGCCTTGCTCGAACAGGAAGGCGGCGTGGTGCCGCGAATCCTGGCCAAGATCGGCGCCGATCCGCGCGTCGTTCGCGCGGACCTCGATCGCGGATTCGAGAAGCTCCCCCGCGCGCGCGGCGCGGCGCTCGACATCGAGGCCGGCCGCGTGTTCAAGGACGTCTGGGAGCAGGCCGGCCGCGAGGCCGAGGCGATGAAGGACGAGTTCATCTCGACCGAGCACTTCCTGATCGCCCTGGCGGGCAGCAAGACCCCCGCCGGCGAGGCCCTGACCCGGGCCGGCGCGACCAAGGAAGCGATCCTCGAGGCGCTGGTCGCGGTCCGCGGCAACCAGCGGGTCCAGGACCAGGACCCCGAGGCCAAGTACGAGGCGCTCGAGCGCTACACCCGCGACCTGACCGCGCTCGCCCGGGCCGACAAGCTCGATCCGGTGATCGGGCGCGATGAGGAGATCCGCCGGACGATCCAGATCCTGTCGCGGCGGACCAAGAACAACCCGGTGCTGGTCGGCGAGGCCGGCGTCGGCAAGACCGCGGTGGTCGAGGGCCTCGCCCAGCGGATCGCCAAGGGCGACGTCCCCGAGTCGCTGCGCGACAAGCGGATCTGCTCGCTCGACCTCGGCGCGCTGATCGCGGGCGCCAAGTACCGCGGCGAGTTCGAGGAGCGGCTCAAGGCGGTGCTCAAGGAGGTGGCTGGCGCCGAGGGGGCGGTCATCATGTTCATCGACGAGCTCCACACCCTGGTCGGCGCCGGCGCCGCCGAGGGCGCGACCGACGCGGCGAATCTGCTCAAGCCCGCGCTCGCGCGCGGCGAGCTGCGCTGCATCGGCGCGACCACGCTCGACGAGTACCGCAAGCACATCGAGAAGGACCCGGCGTTCGAGCGGCGCTTCCAGCCGGTGATGGTCAAGGAGCCGTCGGTCGAGGACACGATCGCGATCCTGCGCGGGCTCAAGGACAAGTACGAGGTCCATCACAAGGTCAAGATCAAGGACTCGGCGCTGGTCGCGGCGGCCGTGCTCTCGCACCGCTACATCGCCGACCGCTTCCTGCCCGACAAGGCGATCGACCTGATCGACGAGGCCTCCTC
>JBGQCL010000023.1:0-53461 GCA_041495365.1 Kofleriaceae bacterium
CGTCGCCGCGCGCCGGCGACTGGCCGCCGTGCCGCGCCGGACCTGGCTCGCGATGGCGATCGTGCTCGCCGGTGGCGTGGCGGTGCGCTGGATCGACCTCGGCGGGTTCGGCCAGACCTGGGACGAGGACGTCAACTGGGCGGCCGGCCGCAACTACATCACGAACGTGGTCAGCCTCGACTTCTCCGCCGCGGCGTGGCAGTGGAACTTCGAGCACCCGCCGGTGATGAAGCTGCTCGCCGGGATCGGCGCGCAGTTCGCCGACGGCTTCGGGCCGGCGCGCGCGCTGTCGGCGATCTGGATCGCGCTCGGCTGCGCGCTGCTGGTGCCGATCGGCGCGCGGCTGTTCCGGCCTCGGGTCGGGGCGCTCGCCGGCGCGATCGCCGCGCTGCTGCCGCCGATGGTCGCGCACGGCCAGATCGTGGGCCACGAATCGCCGACCGTGCTGTGGTGGTCGCTCGGGATCCTGCTCGCGCTCGGCGTCCACGACGACCTGCCGCCCGATGACCGCAGGGCCGCCGCGACGCTGCGCGCCCGGCTGATCGGCGTCGGCGTCGCGATCGGGGTCGCGACCGCGTCGCGGTTCGTCAACGGCCTGCTCGGCCCGCTGTGCGCGCTGATCGTGGTCGTGCAGGCGCCGCCGCGATGGCGCCGGGACACCGTGATCTGGGGCGCGTGGCGGATGCCGCTCGCCGCGATCGCCACGCTGTACGCGGTCTGGCCCCGGCTGTGGGCGCACCCGATCGCGAGCCTGGCCGAGTCGTTGCATCGGCTCGACGCCGCGCACGCGCCGGAGCCCTGGCTCGGCGAGATCACCAACCACCCCGGTCCGCTGTACTTCGCGATCTACCTCGCCGCGACCCTGCCGCTCGGGGTGGCGGCAGGCGTGCTCGCCGGCGCGGTGCGGGGGATCCGCCGGCCGGACCGCAGCGCGCTGATCGCCGCCGCGTGCCTGATCGTCCCGCTCGGCGTCGCGGCGTCGCCGGTCCGGCAGGACGGGGTGCGCTACGCCATGCCGTGCCTGCTCGCGCTCGCGCTGATCGCCGCCGCCGGGTTCGACCAGCTCGCGGTGTGGGCGCGACACCGCCTGGCGTTTGCGGCGCTGGCGGTGGCCGCGGTCGCCTACCTCGCGGCCACGCTGTGGCGCACCCACCCGTACTACCTCGACTACTTCGCCGAGCAGGTCGGCGGCGCCGGCCGCGTCGCGGCGCGCGGCTGGTTCGAGACCGCGTGGTGGGGCGAGGGTGTCGACCGCGCGGTCGACCACGTCAACGCGCACGCCGCGCCCGGCGCGCGGGTCGACCGCGCGTGCATCGAGCCGGCCCATCTCGCGTGGTTCCGCGAGGACCTGTGGGCCGCGATGACCGACGACCCGGCCCGCGCGGACTGGATCGTGAGCTACTCGCCGGCGAGCCATCCCTGCCGGGTCCCGCCCGACGCCCGCGCCGTGTTCCAGGTCACCGGCAACGGCGTCGTGTTCGCGGTCGTGTACCAGCGCACCGCGTCGGGCCGCTGAGCGGCCGTGTGAACCAGCGTTGCGGGCAACCCGGCGCCGCGGATCTGCGTATGATGCCGGCGTGCTGGGCGCGCTGTCGACGTTCGCACTGACCACCGCGACGATGATCGCGTTCGCGGCCAACTCGCTCTTGTGCCGCGCCGCGCTGCGCGGCGGGGCGATCGACGCGGTGAGCTTCACGGCGATCCGGTTCCTCAGCGGCACGCTGGTGCTGATCGCGATCACGCAGGTGCGGCGCAGCGCCGATGACACCGGCCGCGACGGCAGCTGGCGGGCCGCGTTCGCGCTCGCCGGCTACGCGATCACGTTCTCGCTCGCCTACCTCCGGCTCGGCGCCGGGGCCGGGGCGCTGCTGCTGTTCGGCTCGGTCCAGTTCACGATGATCGCCGGCGGCCTGGTGCGCGGCGAGCGGCCGTCGCTGCGCCAGTGGTTCGGGCTGGCGGTGGCCGCCGTGGGGATGGTGGTGATCAACCTGCCGGGCCTCGACGCACCGCCGCTCGGCGGCGCCGCGCTGATGATCGTCGCCGGCGTCGGCTGGGGCCTGTACTCGCTGCGCGGCCGCGGCGCGAAGCGACCGGTCCGCGCGACCGCCGGGAACTTCGTGCGCTGCCTGCCGTTCACGGCGGCGTACGGCGTGATCGCGATCGCCGCGACCGCCGAGGTGACGACGCGCGGCGCCGTGCTCGCCGCAGCGTCGGGGACGATCACCTCGGGCCTCGGCTACTGCGTCTGGTATGCCGTGCTGCCATCGCTCGGCGCCGCGCGCGGCGCGATCGTCCAGCTGTCGGTGCCGGTGATCGCGGCGGTCGGCGCGATCGTCCTGCTCGACGAGCCGCTCCGCCGCCACGTCGCGATCGGCGGCGGGATCATCCTCGGCGGCCTCGCGCTCGCGCTGTGGCAGCGCCGCCTGGTGCCGGCCGCGGCGGCGGCGCGCTGAGCTCCTCGCCGCGGGCCCGTGGCAGGCTCATGCGCCGCATGTCGTCACCCATGCAACGCGCGGCAGCTTGTCAGACAATCTTGCGAAGAGAACGCGCACCCGGCCATGCGGCGCCCGCGCCCGCCGAGCGAGTGAAGCGCACCGAGCCTCCCTCCCCGATCGGCTCTCCCACTTGACGTGGATGTGCTATTTTCGCACGTGAGATGATCAGGTCCTGGGAAGAGCTGGGGAAGCGCGTGATGTCGGCGCGAAAGCAGATGGGGTTGACCCAGGTCGAGCTCGCCGAGGCGTTGCAGGTCGACCGGACGGTCATCACGAAGATCGAAGGCGGCCTGCGCACCGTGGATACCCTCGAACTGGCCCGGTTGTCGAAGGCTTTGCGCCGCCCGATCGGATGGTTCGTGCACGAGCCTTCGCCGTCCGTCATCAGCCGGCGCGCCGATCGCGAGAATATGGTCCGCAGCGAAGACGTCCAGCTCGAGGAGATCGCGCAGGATCTGGAGCAGCTCGTCGAGCTCGGGGTACTTTCGCCGCCCACGTCGAAGCCGGCGTTGATCGAGTCGCTGGAAGCGACCGAACAGGCGGCGTTCGACGCCCGGCGGGCAGCAGGTCTGACGGTTGAGGAGCCGGCCTGGGATCTGGTCCGCATCGTCGAGCGGCTGGGGCTCTATGTCTTCGTGTTGCGGTTCGACGAGCGCGAGGGTTCCCTGGCCGATGGCTCCTACATCGCGCTCGATCGCGGTGGTGCGGCACTGATCAGTGGCGCGACGAGCAGCGGTCGTCGGCGTTTCACCATCGCTCACGAGCTCGGGCATCACGTGCTTGCGGATCAGTATGCCCCGGAGTGGGTTGTGGGGAATGGAGCCACCGAGCGCGAGCAGGTCATCAACGCATTTGCCGTTCATTTCCTTCTGCCGCGCCCAGCGATTCAGCGACGGTGGCAGGATCTGGCCGGAGGATCCGATCCGCGCAGGGCGGCGATCCACATCGCCGCCGAATTCGGAACAAGCTGGTCTGCAACCTGCGCGCAACTTCACCGGCTGGGTTGCATCACCGCGCCGATCTTCGATCAGCTGAAGCCGCGCAAGCCGCTCCGCATCGACTTCCTGGAGCGCGAGCTCAGGATTCGGGACGATGTGTCGGCACCGCTGGTGCCGCCTGCTTACACGGCGGCGGTGATCCGCGCGTTGAAGAGGGCAAAGATCAGCGCGAGCCGTGCGCTCGAGCTCCTTCACGGCACCGTCCATCCGCAGGATCTCCCCGCAGAGAAGCCGCTGGCGCTCGAAGCCATGACGGCCGAGCTCGACTCGTTTCCAGAGTAGCCCATGGCCACAGCGCTGGGGTTTGACAGCTCGATCCTGAGCGCGTTCGCGCGCGGGGGTCTCGACGTGCTCGAGCACATCGTCTCCGGACGCCGTTGCGTGGTTACGAGAGCCGTGCTCGATGAGATCGAGCGTGGTTGCAGTCAGTATCCTGCGTTGTCCGACGTCGCGGGGCTGCCATGGTTGGAGACCCGTCGACTCGCTGAACGAGCTCGCCGCGTTCAATTACTATATTCGGGTTCTCGGGTCAGACGATCGCAATATCGGTGAGGCCTCCATCCTTGCCTGGGCGGAGACCAGGTCGGGCATTGCGGTGGTCGACGACAACGCCGCGGTCACCGCCGCAAGGGCACGTGGAGTGACTGTTCGACGCTCCCTCGGCCTCCTGTGCCACGGCCTCAACCGCGCTACGCTGACGATGGAAGACGCTCGCGCGCTGGTCGACGATCTCCGCGTGTCGGGCGGGGCGCGATTTCCCTGCGACGGTGCGGGATTCGAACGCTGGGCCGAAAGCAACGGGTTGCTGTCGCGCGATGGTCCGGCGCTCAAGCCTTGAGGTCGTTCGCCGGCCGCGTCGCGCCTGGCTGGTGCGGGCTCGCCGAGCGCCTCCGCCGCGTACGTAACTGCCGGGTGACGTGCGCGTTCCGGCGCGTCCCGCGGCGATCGATCCGCACCCGGCTACAGGAGGTGCGGGAGATGCCCTCGCGCTGGCGTTGCAATCGCCTGGCCGGCGTGCTCACTCACAGGGCATGGACTTCGTCTTCATGCTGACGCGCGCGGACCAGACGGTCCCCGACTGTCTGGAGGTGCTCGACGACATCCGGCCGCTCGGCTTGACCCACATCGGGTTCAAGGACGTCGGCGTGACGCCCGAGGTGCTCGCCGAGCTCGCCCGGCGGATCAAGGACGGCGGCGCGATCAGCTACATGGAGGTCGTGAGCACGTCGCGCGAGGCCTGCCTGCGCTCGGCGCGGGTCGCGCGCGACATCGGCGTCGACCGCCTGCTCGGCGGCACGCAGGTCGACGAGGTGCTCGCGATCCTCGCCGGCAGCGCGGTGCGCTACCTGCCGTTCCCCGGCCGGCCGTTCGAGCACCCGACCCGGCTCGCCGGCACGCCCGCCCAGGTCGAGGACGACTGCCGGCGGTTCCAGGCGATGGGCTGCGCCGGCGTCGACCTGCTCGCCTACCGGGCGACCGAGGCCGATCCGCTGGACCTGGTGCGCGCGGCGCGGCGCGGGACCGACGGCATCCTGCTGGTCGCCGGCAGCGTCCAGCGGCCCGACCAGATCCGCGATCTGGCGGCGGCCGGGGCCGACGCGTTCACCATCGGCTCGGCGGCGTTCGACGGCTCGTTCGCGCCGCGGATGGGTTCGTTGCGCTCGCAGCTGAGAGCGGTGATCGATGCCTGCCGGTGACGGTCCGCTCGACCAGCTGCTCGCCGGGCGCTACCGCGATCCCGAGACCGGCGAGCTGCACGGCGCCGCCGCGCGCGCGGTCGTGATCGACGACTCGCTCGACGGCGGCGAGGCCGAGCTGGTCGCCGCGCTCGATCTCGGCCGCCGCCTCGCGCTGGTCGCCGACGACGACACCCACGCCGCGCTCGGCCGGCGCGTCGAGCGCGCGCTCGCGTCGCGGTTCACCGTGCAGCGCATCGTGCTCGGCCGCGCGCCGCACGCCGACACCGACACGCTGGCGCGGCTGTCCGCTGCCCTCGACCCCGGGATCGACGCCGTCGTCGCGGTCGGCTCCGGCACGATCAACGACCTGTGCAAGCTCGCCGCGGTCGCGCGCGGCTGCCCGCAGCTGGTGTTCGCCACCGCGCCGTCGATGAACGGCTACACCTCGCTCAGCGCCTCGATCACGGAAGGCGGCCTCAAGCGCTCGGTGCGCGCGGCGACCCCGGTGGCCGCGTTCTTCGACCTGCGCGTGCTCGCCGCGGCGCCGGTCCGGCTGATCCGCGCCGGCCTCGGCGACAGCATCTGCCGGCCGACCGCCCAGGCCGACTGGCTGCTCGCCCACCTGCTGCTCGACCGGCCGTACCGCGAGGCGCCGTTCGCGCTGCTCGCCGCCGACGAGCCGGCGCTGCTCACCGAGCCCCGCGCGCTGGTCAGCGGCGATCTCGCCGTGATGCGCTGCCTGGTCCAGACCCTCGTGCTGTCCGGCTTCGGCATGACGATCGCCGGCGGCAGCTACCCCGCGAGCCAGGGCGAGCACCTGCTCAGCCACTACATCGACATGATGCGGCCGCCGGAGCTGCCGGCCGCGCTGCACGGCGAGCAGACCGGAGTCTGCGCGCTCGCCATGGCGCGCCTGCAGGACCGCATCCTGTCCCGCGACGCGCCGCCCGTCGTCCGCCCGACCGCCGTCCGCCGCGACGACGTGCTCCGCCGGTTCGGCGCCGAGCGCGGCGAGGCGTGCTGGCAGGAGCTCGAGGCCAAGACGATCGACGCCGCGCGCGCCGATCAGCTCACCGCCCGGCTCGCCGCCGCGTGGCCCTCGATCCGCGACCGGATCCGCGGCGTGACGCTGGGCCACGCCCGGATGGCCGAGGTGCTCGCCGCCGCCGGCGCCCCGGCCGCGCCGCGCGACCTCGGCTGGCCCGACGCCCTGCTCGACGAGGCACTCGCCCACGCCCGCGAGATCCGCAACCGCTACACGTTCCTCGACTTCGCGCTCGACATCGCCCCTGCCGGGCTAGCCCGCAAGTGATCTGTTCCGCTGCATTCGCGCGGGCAGGATCGTGGTCTCGCCAGGACGTCATGTTCGGCGGCGCGGGCGCCGACATGCCGCGCGAGGTCGCGGTCGGCCGCAACGCTGAGATCGATCGATGGGGCGGCGCTCCGCCGCGCTCGGCGACGGCGACCCGGGCGCGCGAGGCGAGCGCGCGCCTGCACTGTCCTGCAGCGGGCGGCTGACAGCACCCGAGCGGTCAGTAGCCGCGCACGGCGTCGTAGACGTTCCGCAGGGGCCGCCCCGACAGGAAGCGATCGAGGTTCTCGGCGAACAGCGCCGCCGTCCGCGCGAAGTAGTGGGGCGTGAGCCCGGCGACGTGCGGCGTGAGGATCACGTTGTCGAGGTCCCACAGCGGGCTGTGCTCCGGCAGCGGCTCGTGCTCGAAGACGTCGAGGCCCGCACCCGCCAGCCGACCGCTGCGCAGTGCGTCCACGAGCGCGGCCTGATCGATCACCCCACCTCTCGAGATGTTGTAGAGGTAGGCGCCGGCGCGCATGATCGCCAGCCGGCGCGCGTCGATCAGGCGATCCGTGTCGCGCGTCAGCGGCACGGTCAGACAGACGTGGTCCGCGCGGCCGAGCACCTCGTCGAGCGCGTTCATGCCGACCAGCTCGTCGACCGCGACGCCGGCGTCGTGCCGGGTCGAAGGATCGTGCTTGACCGCGACGAGCCGGACCCCGAACGGGCGCGCGCGCGTCGCGACGGCCTCGCCGATGCGGCCCAGCCCCACGATGACCAGCGTCTTGCCGGTCAGCTCTCCGGGGCCCTCCGCGCGGGACGCGAAGCTGCGCTCCCAGCGGCGCGCGAGCTGGGCGCGATGAAGCCGCGGCATCGCGCGCGTGAACATCAGGATCATCGCGAGCAGGTGCTCTGCGATGTTGGGCCCGTGCACACCGCTCGCATTCGTGAGCACGATGCCGCGGGACAGCAGCGACGGTCTGGCGACGCGCTCGACCCCGGCCGCCCACGAGCTCAGCCAGCGCAGCCGTGGCGCCTGCGCCAGCTCGTCCTCGGTGAGCCCCTGTGCGACGACGACCTCGGCGTCGGGGAGCGCCCGCGCGAGCTCCGGTCCGGCCGCGAACGCGAGCGCGATCCGGTTGCCGAAATGCGCCAGCGCCGCCCGGAACGGAACGGCATCGGCCGAGTCCGGACGGAGTGCGATCAGGACCTGCGCTGCGGTCATGCCGGCACCGTAGAAGATCGCGCCACGTCATGCCAGCGCGGGCCGTACACGACCTGCGCGCTCCTCCACGCCATGCCGCGACGGCCCCGAGGAGTGACCGCGCGATGCCAGCGCAGCCCACGTGCAAACGGCCCCGCCGACGGGCGTGCGAGCTCGGGCGCGCGCTGCGATGGCCCCGCGGTGCTACGGTTCGCGGCTCACGAGGGAGTCATCGATGTCCGCCACGCACCGCCTCACCGCGATCCTGCCCTGCAACGATCTCGACGCCTCGGAGGCGTTCTACAACCGGCTCGGGTTCTCTCGCCCCGAGGCCGACCGGCCGGCGAACGGCGACGATACCTACCGCATGCTGTCCGACGGCACCGGCGGCCACCTGCACCTGACCGACGGTGCGTCACAGGCCGCCGAGCAGCTTGTCGCGGTGGGCGGCGATCGCGTCGCGCACGGTGTCCTTGAGGCCCTCGCCGTGGTGCTCGTCCTGCCAGCGCAGCAGCTCGCGGCGCATGCGGGGATCCCAGAACCGCTTGAGGTGGCCGGCGACCCCCTCGAGCATGACCGCGCGGTCGGGTTCGGCCTCGAAGAACGAGGCGATCTCGTTGGCCATCTTCACCAGCTTGTGCGCGTCCATCGGCGTTCGCTCACGTCCGGGGCAGCAGTTCCTGCTGCCTCGCGCTGAAGTCGCCGAACTGGCGCTGCCACTCCGACGGCGCGGCGACCTTCACCAGCTGGACCGCGGTGACCTTGTACTCGGGGCAGTTGGTCGCCCAGTCCGAGTTCTCGGTGGTGACGACGTTGGCGCCGGACTCGGGGTGGTGGAAGGTCGTGTAGACCACGCCCGGCTGCATCCGGTCGGTGAGGCAGGCGCGCAGCACGGTCTCGCCGGCGCGGCTGCGCACCGCGACCCAGTCGCCGTCGACGATGCCGCGCTGCTCGGCGTCGTGCGGGTGGAGATCGATGTGGTCCTCGCTGTGCCAGATCACGTTGCGGGTGCGCCGGGTCTGCGCGCCGACGTTGTACTGGCTGAGGATCCGGCCGGTGGTGAGCAGCAGCGGGTACTTCCACGAGGTTCGCTCGTCGGTCGGCACGTACTCGGTGAGCACGAACCGGCCCTTGCCGCGCACGAACTCGTCGACGTGCATCACCGGCGTGCCCTCGGGGGCCTTGTCGTTGCACGGCCACTGGATGCTGCCGAGCCGGTCGATCTTGTCGTAGGTGACGCCGGTGAAGGTCGGGGTCAGCTTCGCGATCTCGTCCATGATCTGCGACGGGTGGTCGTAGTGCATGGGATAGCCGAGGGCGTTGGACAGCGCGACGGTGACCTCCCAGTCGCCCAGGCCGGCGAGCGGCGGCATGACCTTGCGGACGCGCGAGATCCGGCGCTCGGCGTTGGTGAACGTGCCGTCCTTCTCGAGGAACGACGAGCCCGGGAAGAACACGTGGGCGAACTTGGCGGTCTCGTTGATGAACAGATCCTGGACGATGATGCACTCCATCGACCGCAGCGCGCGGGTGACGTGCTCGGTGTTGGGATCGGACTGCGCGATGTCCTCGCCCTGGACGTAGAGCGCGCGGAACGAGCCGTCGATCGCGGCGTCGAACATGTTGGGGATGCGCAGGCCGGGCTCGGGCTCGATCGGCACGCCCCAGTGGGTCGAGAACAGCGCGCGCACCGCGGGGTCGGAGACGTGGCGGTAGCCCGGCAGCTCGTGCGGGAACGAGCCCATGTCGCACGAGCCCTGGACGTTGTTCTGGCCGCGCAGCGGGTTGACCCCGACGCCGGGGCGGCCGAGGTTGCCGGTGACCATCGCGAGGTTGGCGATCGCGATGACCATCGTCGTGCCCTGGCTGTGCTCGGTGACGCCGAGCCCGTAGTAGATCGCGGCGTTGCGCGCGCCGGCGTAGATCCGCGCGGCGGCGCGCACCTTGGCCGCCGGCACGCCGGTCGCCTCCTCCATGGCCTCGGGGGAGTTGCGCGGGTCGCAGATGAACGCCTTCCACTTGTCGTAGGCGGCGTGCTCGCAGCGGGCGTGGACGTAGTCCTCCTTGTGGAGGCCCTCGGCCACGATCGTGTGGGTGAACGCGTTGATCAGCGCGACGTTGGTGCCGGGCCGGAGCTGGAGCAGGTGGGTGGCCTCGACGTGCGGGGTGCGGGCGAGGTCGATCGCCCGCGGATCGAACACGATCAGCCTGGCGCCCTCGCGCAGCCGGCGCTTCATGCGCGACGCGAACACCGGGTGTGCGTCGGTCGGGTTGGCGCCGATCACGACGACGACGTCGGCGTGGTCGACCGAGTCGAAGTCCTGGGTGCCGGCGGACTCGCCGAGCGTGGTCTTGAGGCCGTAGCCGGTCGGCGAGTGGCAGACCCGGGCGCAGGTATCGACGTTGTTGTTGCCGAACCCGGCGCGCACCAGCTTCTGGACCAGGTAGGTCTCCTCGTTGGAGCATCGCGACGACGTGATCGCGCCGACCGCGCCGCGTCCATGCGCACCCTGGATCCGCCGGATCTCGGAGGCGGCGTACTGGATCGCTTCGTCCCAGCTGACCTCGCGCCACGGGTCGTCGATCGACGTGCGGATCATCGGGGTCTTGATCCGGTCGGGGTGGCTCGCGTAGCCCCACGCGAACCGGCCCTTGACGCACGAATGGCCGTGGTTGGCGTGGCCGTCCTTGTTGGGCACCATGCGCACGACCTCGGCACCCTTTATTTCGGCGCGGAACGAGCAGCCGACGCCGCAGTAGGCGCAGGTCGTGACCACGGTGTGATCGGGCTGGCCCTTGTCGACGATCGACTTCTCCATCAGGGTCGCGGTCGGGCAGGCCTGGACGCACGCGCCGCACGACACGCACTCCGACTCGAGGAAGTTGCCGGCGCCGGGGGCGATCTGGGTGTCGAAGCCGCGGCCGTCGAGGGTGAGCGCGAACGTGCCCTGGACCTCCTCGCAGGCGCGCACGCAGCGCGAGCACGCGATGCACTTCGCCGGATCGAAAATGAAGTACGGGTTGGACTCGTCCTTGGCGAGGTCCAGGTGGTTCTTGCCCTGGGTGCCGTAGCGGACCTCGCGCAGGCCGACCGCGCCGGCCATCTCCTGGAGCTCGCAGTTGCCGTTGGCCGGGCAGGTCAGGCAGTCGAGCGGGTGATCGGAGACGTAGAGCTCCATCGAGCCGCGGCGCAGCCGGGCGAGCTTGTCGGACTGCGTGCGCACCTTCATGCCGGGCTCGGCCGGCGTGGTGCACGACGCGGGGTAGCCGCGGCGGCCCTCGATCTCGACCAGGCACAGCCGGCACGAGCCGAACGCCTCGAGCGTGTCGGTCGCACACAGCTTCGGCACGTGGACGCCGGCCTCGGCCGCGGCGCGCATCACCGAGGTCCCCGCGGGGACGGTCACCGGGGCGCCGTCGATCGTGATCGTCACGAGCTGATCGGACACACGGAGAGGCGTACCGCCGTCGGGTTCCTTCACAGAGTACATCGCAGGTCTCCGTTTCGTTGGCTGGCTGGAACAGCGTAGCAGGACCGGCCTGCAGGCGACGTGGGCGGCGTCATCGCGGCGCCTTGTCCGCCGCCGGGCGCGGCAGGCCGAAGTCTTCCGGAAAGCTCTCGACCGCGCTCAGCACCGGGCCCGGGGTCAGGCCGCCCATCGCGCACAGCGACGCATTCGTCATCGTGTCGCACAGGTCACGCAACAGCTCCAGATTCTGTGCCCGGCGCTGGGCCTGAGGATGACGCAGCTTGTCGATGACCTCGACACCGCGCACCGAGCCGATGCGGCACGGGGTGCACTTGCCGCACGACTCGATCGCGCAGAACTCCATCGCGTAGCGGGCCATCCAGGCCATGTCGACGGTGTCGTCGAACACCACGACCCCGCCGTGGCCGACCATGCCGCCGGCCGCGGCGAACGCTTCGTAGTCGAGCGGGGTGTCGAACTTGGCGGTGGGCAGGTACTGGCCGAGCGGGCCGCCGACCTGCACCGCACGGATCGGCCGGCCGGTGGCCGAACCGCCGCCGAAGTCGTAGATCAGCTCGCGCAGCGTGATGCCGAACGCCTTCTCGACCAGGCCGCCGCGCGCGATGTTGCCGGCGAGCTGGAACGGCAGCGTGCCGCGCGACCGGCCCATGCCGTAGTCGGCGTAGAACCGTGCGCCGCGGTCGAGGATGATCGGGACCGAGGCGAGCGTGATCACGTTGTTGATCACGGTCGGCTTGCCGAACAGCCCGGCGATCGCGGGCAGCGGCGGCTTGGGGCGCACCATGCCGCGCTTGCCCTCGAGGCTTTCGAGCATCGCGGTCTCCTCGCCGCAGATGTACGCGCCGGCGCCGCGCCGGACGTCGAGCTCGAACGGCTTGCCGCTGCCCAGCACGCTGGGGCCGAGCAAGCCGGCGTCGCGCGCCGCCGCGATCGCGGACCGCAGCGTGCGCTCGGCGTCGGGGTACTCCGAGCGCACGTAGATGTAGCCGAGCGTCGCACCGACCGCGAGCGCGGCGATCGCCATGCCCTCGATCAGCACGAACGGATCGCCCTCCATGATCATGCGATCGGAGAACGTTCCGGAGTCGCCCTCGTCGGCGTTGCACACGACGTACTTCTGGTCGGCCGCGGTGGCGAGCACGGTGCGCCACTTGATGCCCGCGGGGAACGCCGCGCCGCCCCGGCCGCGCAGCCCCGATGCGGTCACCTGCTCGACGATGTCGCGATCGCGCATCGCGATCGCCGCGCGCAGGCCGCGCCAGCCGCCGTGCTGCTCGTAGTCGGCCAGGCTGAGCGGATCGGTGATGCCGACCCGCGCGAACGTCAGCCGCTCCTGGTTCTTGAGGTACGGGATGTCCTCGGTCGGGCCGAGCCGCAGCGGGTGCGCGCCGCCCTCGAGGAAGCCGGCGTCGAACAACCCGGCGACGTCGCGCGCGGCGACCGGGCCGTAGGCGACGCGGCCGGCCGGCGTGGCGACCTCGATCATCGGCTCGAGCCAGAACATGCCGCGCGAGCCGTTGCGGACGATCCGGAGCTCGAGCCGGCGCTGCCTGGCGGCCTGCGCGATCGCCTCGGCGACCTCGTCGGCACCGACCGAGACCGCGGCGGAGTCGCGCGGGACGTAGATCGTCGCGCTCACGATCCGCCTCCGGCGCCGCGACCCGGCGGCTCCGGATCGCGCCGGCAGGCCTCGACGATGGCGTCGAGCGCCTCGGCGGTGATCCGGCCGCGCAGCTGGCCGTCGAGCATCAGCGCGGGCGACAGCGCGCAGTTGCCGAGGCAGTACACCGGCTCGATCGTGACGGCGCCGTCGCGCGACGTCTGCTTCCAGTCGATCCCACGTGGGGCTCTGCCCCCCGCCCCGCCGGCGGAGCCCCCACCCTCCGTCTCGCGGCGCTCGAGGCCCAGCCGCCGGGCCAGGTGCGCGGCGAGCGCCTCGCTGCCCATCGCCTGGCAGGCCTCGGCGCGGCACAGCTTGAGCACGTGGCGGCCCGGCGGCGAGGACCGGAAGTCGTGATAGAAGGTGATGACGCCGTGGACCTCGGCCTGCGACAGGTTGAGGGCGTCGGCGATCCGCGGCACGGCGCCGGGCGGGATGAACCCCAGCGCGTCCTGGATCGCGTGCAGCACGGGGAGCAGGGCGCCGGGCAGGGCGCGGTGGGCGGCGATCGCATCGTCGATGATCTGGGCGCTGTCGGTCATGTCAGACACCCGTGGGGGTGCCGATTCGGAAGCTAGCACCCGTGGCCGGGGCACCGCTATCCCGCGAGGGAACACCGAGCGTCCTGCGAGCGAACACGGGTGCTTGGCTCCCTGCGTCATCGCGCGCGCGGTGTCGTGGCCCGATGCGTCATCCATGGGATCCCATGCATCTCGTCCCGGGACTCGCACCCGGTGGTTACAGATCCATCACCGCGCGACCGGGGTCTACGGCCGTGCTTGCAGCGCGCCTGGGCCGCGCTACTCGATGTAGCGCATGCCGAGCTCGTGGAGCAGGAACGCGTAGCTGTCGGCGGCCTCGTCGATCACGGCGCCGAGCGGGCTGCCGATGCCGTGGCCGACGTCGGCGCTGGCGCGCAGCAGGATCGCCCGGTCCGACGCCGTCGCCGCCTGCAGCCGCGCGGTCATCTTGCGCGAGTGGTAGGGATCGACGCGCGGGTCGTTGGCGCCGGTGGTGAGCAGCACGGCCGGGTAGGCGACGCGGTCGGCGACGCGGTGGTACGGCGAGTAGGCGTGCAGCGCGCGGAACAGCGCCGGGTCCTTGACCGTGCCGTACTCGGGGATGTTGAACGCACCGTTCGGGCTCAGCTCGACGCGCAGCATGTCGTAGATCCCGACGCCCGACACCACGGCGCGGTACATCTCGGGGTGCTGGGTCAGCGCGGCGCCCATCAGCAGGCCGCCGTTGGACCGGCCGTTGATCGCCAGGTGCTCGGGGCGGGTGTAGCCCTTGTCGACCAGCGCGCGGGCGCAGGCGTAGAAGTCGTCGAACACGTTCTGCTTGCGGGTGAGCCGGCCGGCGTCGTGCCACGCCTCGCCGTACTCGTTGCCGCCGCGCAGGTTGGCCTCCGCGTAGACCCCGCCCTGATCGATCCAGAACCGGGTCAGCGGATTCAGCGCCGGCTGCAGGCTGATCGAGTATCCGCCGTAGCCGTACAGCAGCGCGGGGTGCGAGCCGTCGAGCGCGATCCCGCGGCGGTGCAGGAGGTTGAGCGGCACCGCGGTGCCGTCGGCCGACGTGCAGGTCTCGCGCACGACCTCGACGTCGTCCATCGCGAACTCCATGGCCTGGACCATCGCGGTCGGCGCGCTGCGCCGGGTGGTGGGCGCGTAGCGGTACCAGCCCGGGGTCGCGGTGTAGCTCTCGGCCGCGTAGAGCACGTCGTCGTTGCCGATCGGCTCCAGCGGCCCGACCGAGGCCACCTTGTACGGCGCGGCGATGACCTCGGGCGGCGACGGCTTGCCGCCGGCGATCCGGATGCTGCGCAGCCGGGACGGCCCGCCGAGCAGCTCGCGCAGGTAGAGCTGCGACGCGGTCACCGCGAGGTCGTCGATCACGCCGTCGCCCTCGCCGACCACGACCTCGGCCCGGTCGGGCCGGTACGGCCGGGTCAGCCGCACGATCTGGCCGCGCGGTGCGCCCTTGCGCGACAGGAAGTACAGCGCGCCGCCGGGGCCGAACCTCTCGGTGAGGACCTTGTCCTCGAACCGGAACAGCTGCTGCGTGCGCTTGCCGGTCTCGCCGTGGTCGGCGGCCGAGGCGTCGATCGCGTGGAACGCGAACTCGCCGCCGTCGCCGTTGGCGACCCGCGCCACCACCGTGCGGCCGTCGGGACTGGTGCGCAGCTGGATCTCGGCGATCCGGGGCAAGTCCTTGCCGAGCACGTAGGTGTCGGCCGACGCCGGGCTGCCCAGCCGGTGGAAGTAGACCTGCTGGTAGAAGTCGAGATCCGCGGGCGGCCGCTCGCCGTCGTGCGGATAGCGCGTGTACCAGAACCCGCTGCCGTCGGCGTTCCACGCCACGCTGCCGCCCGCGGTGCCGCCGTTGACCCGCGCCACGACGTCGGGCAGCGCGGCCCCGGTCGCGACGTCGTAGACGTGGACGTCGCCGCTCTCGGATCCGCCCAGGGACAGCGATACCGCGATGCGCTTGCCGTCGCGGGTCGGCTGGAAGAAGTCGATCGCGGTCTTGCCGCTGGCGTCGAGCGCGTTGGGATCGAGCACGACCCGCTCGGTCCCGGCGCTCGCGGGGTCGGCGAACGCGACCAGCATCGGCTGCTGCTTCGGTGGCTGGTCCTTCAGCGCGAGCACGCCGCCGCCGATCGCGCGGACGCCGTGGTACCTGGGCTGCTTGCTCGACAGCAATCCGGCGATCCGCGCCCGGATCCTGGGGCGATCGGGCAGCGCGTCGAGCCGGCTGCGGGTCAGCTGGTTCTGCGCCGCGACCCACGCGGCGACCTCGGGATCCCGGGCGTCCTCCAGCCAGCGGTAGTTGTCGACGACCTTGACCTCCCCGTAGACGTCGGTGACCGGCCGGCGCGCGGTGGTGGGAACCGGGTGGGCCGGTGCCGGTGATGGTTCCGGCGGCGCCGGGGAGGCGGCCGGGGCCGGCGGCGCCGCGGGATGGCCGGGCGGGGCCGGGGCCGGCGGCGATCCGCAAGCGAGGACGGCGAGAGCGAGCCACGCGGTACGCATGGCCGTTCATATACACCCGGGGGGCTCTGCCCCCCGGGTCCCCCCCGGAACTCCGGGTCCCCCACGGGCCCCGGGACTCCGGGTCCCCCACGGGCCCCGGGACTCCGGGTCCCCCACGGGCCCCGGGACTCCGGGTCCCCCACGGCCCCGGGACTCCGCGGCCCCGCGGCCCCGTGACTCCGCGTCCTCCACGGGGCCCGGCGGTCAGCGCTTCGGCCGGGCCGGCTCGTCGGTCTTGGCCTTGAGGCCGGACAGCGACCACGACTGCGTGCACAGCGGCTTGCCGCCGGCCTGGTACTCGCCGATCAAGGTCAACGACAGCATGCCGTCCTCGGGCGTGACCCGGCCGGCGACCGTGAACACGCCGTCCATGCCCTCGACCGCGGTATGCCCGGGCCGCGACTTCGCGTTGATCTTGCCGTCCTTGCGCGACTTGCCGAGCATCAGCGGCGTGCGCTCGATGCCGACCTGGAGGTCGCCGCCCTTGACCTCGATCTTGACGATGCCGCGCGGCGGATACGTGATCGAGTGCTCGCAGTTGTTGCCGATCTGCTCGAACTTGGCCTCGTACCAGCCCGCCACCGGGTCGTCCGCATGGGCCAGCCCCGCGGTCCCCAGGACCACCACACCGAGCACCGCACAGCGAGTTCCGAGGTTGCGCATGTCACCGGATGAGACGCCCCGGAGGGCGACACGATTCAATCGGGCATTCTGCCAGACTTATGGCCCCGGGGAGGCCCGGGGCAACCGCCTCCCGGGGGAGGCCGATGTAGGTGCAATGTCGCCGCGCCGTCCTAGGGCGTCTGCGCGGTGCGCGGTGACTCGCGGTAGACGAACATCGTCTTCACCGAGCGCACCTCCGCGCTGGCGCGCGCGACCACCGTGACCATGTTCGAACCCGGCCACAGCGGCAGGTCGGTCGCGAACTCGAGCTGCTTGCCGTCCTTGCCGCTGCGGTTGCTGCGGTAGAACACCTTGCGGCTCTCGATCTTGGCGGCCTGGTTCGACACGAACACGTACATGTCCTCGACGTGCTGCTCGTCGGAGACGCTGCCCGAGAGGTGGTACGTGTCGGCGTGGGTCTGCAGCCCCTGGGCGGCGAGCGCGATCATCGGCGGCGTGGAGTTCCACAGCTGGGTGTAACGCGGCTGGCCCGAGCCGCCGGCCTGGGCCGCCGCCGACGGCAGGAAGCCGACCCGGGTCCCGGTGGCGTCGAGCTTGACCTTGATCCACGCGCCGTACGACGCGATCGCCGGGAAGCTCGCGCCCTTCAGGGTGGTGCCGACGATGCTGGTGTCCTCGGACGCGCCGGCGTGGACCGCGGTCGCAGCGCGCACCGTGACCTCGCCCGACCGCGGCACGGCCGTCACCGTCGGCGACAGCTTGAAGTGCAGCTTGTCGGTCGCCTGGACGTCGAGCGCCGAGTCGTACGCCATCAGCTCGACCACCATCTCGTCGCCCTTGAGCGTCGCGTCGGTCGCGAACGGGAACTCGATCTGCCGGACGTCGCCGGGCGCCAGCGGGTCCTTGAGCTCGGCGCGCGACTTGTCGAGCACCACGCCGTCGCCGGTCGCGTTGCGCAGCAGCACCGTGGCCTCCTGGGTCGGTCCGGCGCCGGTGTTCTTGATCTGGACCTGCAGCCGGTAGTGCTCGCCGCGCTGGACCAGGCCGTCGCCGTTGCCGTCGTCGATCAGCTGCCAGGCGTACGCGAACACCGGTCGCGGCGCGGCCTGGATCCGGAGCTCGGCCGGTGTGATGTGAGCGAGCGCGTTGTGGGCCTCGCGGACCTCCAGCGAGAGCCGGTCGACCCGGTCGAGCGCGTCCTTGGGCACCTGGAGCCGGGTCGAGTAGGTCCGGGTCTCGCCGGGCGCGACCTTGCCGATCGGCAGCTCGGTGTCCTCGAGCACAGGGTCATCGCCCTGGATCCGCGACAGCACGCGGTACGCGGGGTCCGTGCCGGTGTTCTTGACCGTGGTGGTCACGGTCACGACGTCGCCGGCCTTGACCTGGCCCGCCGGCGACGCGGCGATCGAGACCTCGAGGCTGGGCTTGCCGGCGGGCGTCGGTGCGGCGGTCCAGTCGACGCCGACCGTCTGGAGCGCGGCGACCAGCTTCTTCTCCTCCTCGGCGCGCACGCTCTGGACGATCTTGCCGGCGCCGGCGACCAGCCGCGGCCGGGTCGGCGCCGCCACGCTCGACACCAGCTGCTTGGCGAACCGGATCTCGAAGTCCTCGACGACCTCGTCGTCGTCCGTCGCGTCGTCGTCGTCGGGCGGCCTGACCTCGGCCGGCGCGCCGGCGGCCGGCTTCTTGCGCTCGACCATGTAGGGCAGCTCGTACGCCGGCTTGTCGACGTCGCGCGCGTAGGTCGACACCAGGTGGGCGTCGAGATCCTTCTCGCCGTAGGTCCGGGTCGGCGGCAGCAGGCGGACGAAGTCCTGCGGCGAATCGTTCTTGTCCGGCACGTACATGCGCTGGAGCAGGATGTCCGGGACGATGCCGAGGTTCTGGATCGACCGATCGCCGGGGGTCAGGTACTGGGCGATCGTCAGCTTGAGCTTGGAGTGATCGTCGTTGTCGTAGAGCTCCTGGACCGAGCCCTTGCCGAACGTCCGGGTGCCGATGATCGCGGCGCGGTCGAGGTTCTTCAGCGCGCCGGCGACGATCTCGGAGGCCGACGCCGAGTTGCCGCTGACCAGCACGGCGAGCGACGACGTGGTGTCGCCGAACCCGCGCTCGGCGCGCCGCGCCTCGCGGTCGCGGCCCGACACGGTGGTGACGATCGTGCCGCTGTCGACGAACAGGTCGGCGAGCTGGACGGCTTCCTCGAGCAGGCCGCCCGGGTTGCCGCGCAGGTCGAGGATCCACGACGTCGCGCCCTTGGCGCTCATCTCGCGCATCGCGTCGGCGACGTCGGACGCGATGCCCTTGGAGAACTGCTTGACCCGGATGTAGCCGATGCCGCGATCGGTCCCACGGGGGGGCTTGACCGCCGGCGCGTCGGGCTCGCCAGCCGGATCGCTGCGCGACAGCAGCTTGTGCTCGACCTGCCGGACCCGGATCAGGTCGCGGATCAGGTCGAACCGCATCACGCCGTCGGTGCCCTTGCGCTCGATGTACAGCGTCACGCCGGTCCGCGGATCGCCGCGCATGCGATCGACCGCCTCGTTCGAGGTCAGGTTCTCGGTCGGCTCCTGGTTGATCTTCACGATGTGGTCGTTGGCCTTGATGCCCTTGCGCCACGCCGGCGTGTCCTTCATCGGCCGGACCACGGTGAGCTTCTTCTCGATCATCCGGATCACGATGCCGAGCCCGCCGAACTTGCCGCTGGTCGACACGTCCATGTCGCGGGCCTGCTCGGGATCCATCAGGATCGAGTGCGGATCGAGCGTCGACAGCATGCCGTTGACCGCCGCGTACTCGACCTTGGCGAGGTCGGCGCCGCTGTTGCGTGTGTTGATATTCGTCTCGATGAAGCGGAACACCTTCTTGAGCTTGCCGGCGAGCCGCCACGGCGAGTCGACGTCGTCGGTCTCGAACGTCTCGGGCTTGTCGTTGACCGTGACCCGCACCCGGTTGTGCACCGCATCGGGCTCGACCAGGACCTCGGGGATGTTGAACTGGACGCCGTCGAGCGCCGCGTACAGCATCTTCCTCGGATCGACCCGCGCCGGGTCGACGTAGCGCTCCTTGATGCGGAGCAGCGTCATGTTGAAGATCTTGAGGGCGGAGAGATCGTGACGAGGGGCCTGGCTCTCACCGGGGGCGGCTCGCACCTCCTGGGTGTTGAGCTCGATGGAGACGACCCCTTCCGGCGACTGCCGGATGACGGTGAGCACGAGGGCGGACACACCTGCGGCCGCCACCAGGGCCAGGTTCAACCGGCTGCGCATCCGGCGATTATAGGATGCAAAGCTCGACGCGCCATGCACGATCTGCGCGGCCGGAAGCCGCCGTCGAGTAATGCAGTGTAGTATGGTGCTGGGGCAGCGATGGCCGAGCGAAAGTCACGAGGCTCCGGAGCCGGGCCCGAGGCCGCTGCCTCCGGCTCGACGGTTCCCAAGGGTGGGGCAAAGCGCCGCCGCAAGCCGGCGGCGAAGGTCATCGACGTCGGCGAGGGTAGCGGCGCCCCCGATGCGGCCGGGCCCGCCGCGGCGCGTGCGCCGGGGCGCGGCAAGCGCGCCGACCGCGAGCGCGGCGATGGCGCGCACGAGGCCGATGGCGCGCACGAGGCCGAGACCGACCCGGAGGTCGAGGAGACCCACGAGGGCGCCGACACGGACCTCGCCGCCCCCCCGGCGGCGATCGAGCCCGACGAGGTGCTCGACGACGCCGCCGAGGTCGCCGAGGTCGTGGCACCCGAGGCCCGCAGCAGCTCGCTCGCCAGGCGCGACCCGATGGCGATCTACCTGCGCGAGACCCGGCGCTACCCGCTGCTCACCCCCGAGGAGGAGCGCGCGCTGGCGACCCGGCTGGTCGAGCACGGCGACAGCAAGGCGGCGCGCAAGCTGATCGAGGCCAACCTCCGGCTGGTGGTCAAGATCGCCTACGAGTACCGCCGGGCGCACAAGAACCTGCTCGATCTGGTGCAGGAGGGGAACATCGGCCTGATCCAGGCGGTGTCGAAGTTCGACCCGTACCGCGGGGTCAAGCTGTCGAGCTACGCCGCGTTCTGGATCCGCGCGTACATCCTGAAGTTCATCCTCAACAACTGGCGGCTGGTCAAGATCGGCACCACGCAGGCGCAGCGCAAGCTGTTCTTCAACCTGCGCAAGGAGCGCGAGAAGCTCGAGCAGCTCGGGTTCCAGCCGACCACGGCGCTGCTCGCCGAGAAGCTCGACGTCCCCGAGAAGGAGGTCGTCGAGATGGAGCGCCGGCTCGCCGCCCCCGAGGCCTCGCTCGACGCGCCGATCGGCGCCAGCGGCGACGATGACGGCACGCGGACCCGGCTCGACTACCTGCCGAGCGACGACATCCGGCCCGATCGCGCGGTCGCCCAGAGCGAGTTCTCCGAGCTGCTGCGCGGCAAGCTCGAGCAGTTCGCGAAGACCCTGGAGGGCCGCGAGCAGACGATCTTCCGCGAGCGCTGGCTGACCGACGAGCCGCTCACGCTGCAGGAGATCGGCGATCGCTACCAGGTCAGCCGCGAGCGGGCGCGCCAGCTCGAGAAGCGCATGCTGGACCGGCTCAAGAAGTACCTGGAGGCCGAGCTCGGTACCTCGGTCGACATCGGCGAGCTCAGCCGCGACTGAGCCTGGCCACCGGCGACGTCCTGGCGTAGTGATGAGCGTCGTGATCGGCACCCTGTTCATCGTCGGCACGCCGATCGGCAACCTGGAGGACCTGTCGCTGCGCGCGGCGCGCGTGCTGCGCGAGGCCGACCTGATCGCCGCCGAGGACACCCGGGCGGCGCGCCACCTGCTGACCCACGTCGACGCGCTCGGCCCGAGCAACCCGGCGCGCCGCATCGTCTCGAACTTCGAGGGCAACGAGGCCCGGCGGGCGGACGAGGTCGCCCGGGCGCTGTGCGATGGCCGGCGCGTGGCGGTGATCAGCGAGGCCGGGATGCCGGGGGTATCCGATCCCGGCGCCCACGCGATCGCCGCCGCGATCGCGGCCGGGGCCCGCGTCGAGGTCGTGCCGGGACCCTCGGCGGCGGTCACCGCGCTGGTCGGCTCGGGGCTGCCGGCCGAGCGGTTCACGTTCCTGGGGTTTCCGCCGCGCGAACCGGGTGCGCGGCGCGCATTGTTCGGTACGCTGCGGGCAGAGCCCGCCACGATGATCTTCTACGAGGCCCCCGATCGCGTCGCGGAGACGCTGCGCGACGCCGCGGCGGCGTTCGGCGCCGACCGCCGCGCCGGCCTGGGGCGCGAGCTGACCAAGCTGCACGAGGAGCACGTGCGCGGCACGGTCGGCGAGCTAGCCGCGCGCTACGCCGACGCCCCACCGCGCGGCGAGTGCACGCTGGTGATCGCCGGGGGCAGCGCCGCCGAGCCGGCGGTCGACATCGAGGCCGAGCTCTCGGCGCTGCTCGCCGCCGGCCTCGGGCCCAAGGACGCCGCGGCGCGCCTGGTGGTCCGGACCGGCAAGCCGCGGCGGGTGCTCTACCAGCTCGCGCTGGCGCTGCAGCGCGCCGGAGGCGGCCCCGGGGCCGAGCGATGATCGAAGCTGACGACGATCCGCCGCCGAGCGTGTCGTTCGAGGGCGACGCGCCTCACCTGGCGACCCGGATCCGCACGCTGCCGTGCGGGCTCGACGTCGTCGTCCACCGCGACGCCGGCTCGCCGCAGGTCGCGGTCAGCGTGTGGTACCGCGTGGGCGGCTCCGACGAGCGACCTGATCGCACCGGGTTCGCCCACCTGTTCGAACACCTGTTCAAGAGCCCGGCGGAGCGGCTCGGCGGCCATCACTACGAGGTGCTGCGCCGCGCGGGCGCGACCGACGCCAACGCGTCGACCAGCGCCGATCGCACCGCGTATCACGAGATCCTGCCGGCGCACCAGCTGGCGCTGGCGCTGTGGCTCGAGAGCGAGCGCATGGGCTACTTCGCGCGCGACTTCGACCCCGACCGCCTCGTCGCCCAGCAGGCGGTGGTGCGCGCCGAGCGCCGCCAGCGCTACGAGGACGTGCCGTACGGCGGCGAGCGGTTCGCGGTCGCGCTCGCGCTCTACCCCGAGGGCCACCCACTGCGCCACCTGACGATCGGCCGGCACGACGACATCCAGTCCGCCACCGTCGAAGATGTGCTGGCGTTCTACCGGACGTGGTACGTGCCGGCCAACGCGACCCTGGTGATCGCCGGCGACGTCGGCCCCGACGCCGAGCTCGACGCGCTGGTCGACCGCTACTTCGGCAGCTTCCCGGGGTCGCGCCGGCCGGTGCGGCCGGTGCCGCCGCCGCCGCTGCCCCCGCGCGCGGCCGAGCGCGTGGTCGATCGGTTCGCGGCGCTCGGCCGGATCCACCGGGCGTGGCTGGCGCCGGCGGCGTTCGGCGACGACGAGCCCGAGCTCGACGCGGCCACCGCGGCATGGGTCGCGCCGGGCACCGGTGCGATCTGGCGGCGGCTGGTCTACGAGACCCAGCTCGCGCAGCGGGTGCTGGCGTGGACGGTCAACGGCCGGCTCGGCGGGGAGGTCCACGTCGCGGTCGACCTGCGGAGCGGGGCCGACCCGGGGGCGGTGCGCGCGATGCTCGACGAGCTGTGCCGGACCGGGATCGACGAGCGGTCGATCGAGCGCGCGGTGACCCGCCGCGAGGCCGGCGCGATCTGGGGCCTGACCAGCCTGGCGCGCCGCGCGTCGCTGATCCAGCGCTACATGCTGTACCGCCACGAGCCCGACGGCCTGGCCACCGAGCTCGCGCGCTACCGCGGGGTCACCCCGGCCAGCGTCGACCGCGCGCTCGCGCGCTGGCTCGACCCGGCGCGCGAGATCGAGGTGGAGACCGTGGCGGGGGCGCCGGCCGGCGCAGACGAGGATTCCGACCGCGCGACGCGGCGCGCGGAGGGGTGAAGCTCGCGGTTGCCGCGAGATCCCCAGAGGGGGTCATGGGCAGGTCCCCTCTGGATCCACGTCATGGACCCGGCGTCGGGTCCTTGAGCCTGTGGATCACGCCCTTCAGCCCGTCGGTCATCACGACCTGGTTCTGGTCGTCGACCCACACGACCTCGAAGTCGGTCAGCTTCTCGCGCTTGATCAGCTCGAGCGCGTCCCGGGGGCCCAGGATGAACATCACCTTGGACCACGCGTCGGCGGTGAACGCGTCCCTGGCACGGACCGTCACCGAGCGGGACGCGCGCGCCGGCTGGCCGGTCCGGGTGTCGATGATGTGGTGGTAGCGCACGCCGTCCTTGACGAAGCCGCGCTCGTAGTCCCCGCTGGTCGAGAACGAGTGGTCCTCGATCGGCGCGACCGCGAACATCGTGTTGGTCGGGCCGCGCGGATCGCGGATCCCCACCACCCACGGCTCGTTGCCCTTCTTGCCCGCGATGTACATGTCACCGCCGGCCTGCATCATGAAGTCGGTGAAGCCGCGCGCGCGCAGGATCGCGACGCACCGGTCGACCGCGTAGCCCTTGGCGATCCCGCCCAGCGTGATCGCCATGGCCTTGCGGCGCAGGAACACGCTGTGGCGCCTGGGGTCGAGTGCGATGTCCTTCCAGTTGACCAGCGCGAGCCGCTGCTTGACCTCGGCGGGGTCGGGCAGCGAGCCGTCCATGTCCTGATCGAACTTCCACACGCCGCGGAACGCCTCGATCGTGATGTCGAACACCCCGTTCGAGCGCCTCGACACGTCGGCCGCGCGCGCGATCACCGCGAAGGTCTCGTCCGAGACCTGGACCGGCTTGGCGCCGGCGGCGGCGTTGATCCGGGACACGTCCGAGGCCGGCTTCCAGTTCGACATCTCCAGGTCGAGCCGCTTCATCTCGTCGAACACGGCCTCGGCGGCCTGCGCGGCGGCGCGCTCGTCGGCGGTCCACAGCCAGACGTCGATGCTGGTGCCCATCGCCAGGCTGGCGTAATGGATCTTCGACGCCGGGTGGGTCGCATCCGGCGGGCTGGGCGGCGCGATCTGCGCGGTCTGGGCGGCCGGCGCAACCGGGAGCGGCGGCCCGGTGTCGGCGCGCCCGGTCGCCGGGCCGGCGGCGAGCCCCAGCCCGAGCGCGACGGTCGCGATCCGGCGCCGGATCGTTCGCCCTGCCGTTCGCCGCATCGCCTGGCTGACGGTCATTGCGTCACGTCGCTGCGTTCAGTGCAGCCAGGACACCACGCGCAGCACGATCAGCACGGCGCCGACCGCGAGCGAGACGAGCACCGCGGTGACGCTCAGCGCGAGCGTGCCCTGGGTCTCCTGCTGGATGCCCTTCCACATGCCGAAGCAGGCCGGGATCGCCCCGGCCGCGGCGACCACGCCGCCGGCGATCGAGCCATGGACGAGGCCCTGCACCGCCGCGATGGCGATCCCGACCACGACCATGACAAAGGCCACGAGCGCAGGTGTCTTGGTGTCGGGTACCGGGTTCCCCATGCAACAGACCGTAGCACACGGCGCTCTGTGAAGCGCAATCCACCCCACAGGACGGAGGCGGCCCGATCCGGCCGGCAGCGCGCGCCAGGGCGGCTCGCGACCGCCGCGCCGCGCCGCCTGTGATCGAACCGGTCAGCGAGCTGACCGCTAGCTCTCGGTGTACATCCGTATCTGCTCGCGCATCACGTCATCGGTCAGCGAGCGCTGCACGTGCTCCAGCAGGCAGTCGGCGAGCACCAGCATCAGGTCCTCGACGCTGTTCTCGGCGACGAGCTTGGCCATCAGCACCTTGACGTCGCGGCTGTCGTCGCCCGCGAGCAACTCCCGCACCCTGTCCACCGACAGATCACCCTGGAAGTCGATCATCACATGTTGCCGGAGGTAATCGATCAACCGCTGCACACCTGGGTGGATAACGCAGCTGCCGATCCGGATCAAGGCGACGGACCGACGACGATGCAGCCTTCTCGCCGCACCCATCGGCACCTGGCCGCGCCGGCTTGGGCCTTGCGCGCCTCGGTCAGTTGCCCGAGGATCGCTCCGCCATGCCCCGGGTGCTGCTGACCGGTTTCTGTGCGGTGCCGGGGCCGCGGCGCGCGGGAGTCCAGCTCCGCCATGTGATCCGGGCGCTGACCTCGCTGCACTCGGTCGACCTGCTGGTCGCGCGCGAGGGCGATCAGGCGTACGTCGAGCGACAGGGCTCGGTCCGCGTGCTGCGGGTCCCGACCCACGACGGCGACCCGCGGTCGCAGATCCAGGCGTTCCAGCGCGCGCTCAAGCGCCAGCTCGACGGCGCGGACTACGACGTCGTGCACTGCCGCGACAGCTGGAGCGGCATCCCGGTGCTCGAGGCCCGGTCGCGGCTGGGCTACGCCATGGTCTACGACCTCGCGCGGTCGCCGCTCGGCGAGACCACGCTCGACGCCGAGCTCGACGCGCAGTACGCGCGCGACGAGGAGGCCTGCCTGATCGCCGCCGACCTCGTGCTCGCGCCGACCCCGGCGGCGGTCAAGGCGCTGCACGGCCGGGGCAAGCCCGAGCGCGTCATGCTGTCGCCGCTCGGGGTCGACGTCGATCGGTTCGACTGGGACGTTCCGCCGGTGGGCGGCCCGCCGCGCATCCTCTACGTCGGGACGATCGATCCCGGGCGCGGCGTGCGCGTGCTGGTCCGTGCGATGGCCGCGATCGTCCGCGAGGTCGACGCCCGGCTGGTGATCGCCGGCTCGATGGCGCCGCGGTTCGAGCAGCCGCTGCGCGACCAGATCCGCGAGCTCGGCCTCGGCGACAACATCGAGATCGTGCCGCCGGTCGATCACGATCAGCTGCCGGCGCTGCTCGCGACCGCGACGGTGTGCGCGGTGCCCGCCGCGGCCGATCTCACGCCGAGCCCGACCGTCGTGTTCCCGACCAAGCTGCTCGAGTACATGGCGTGCCGGCGCGCCGTGGTCGCGCCGCGCCGCGAGACCCTGGCCCACGTGGTCGAGCACAACCGCGAGGCGCTGCTGTTCGAGCCCGGCGATCCGATCGACCTGGCGCGCAAGGTGCTGCGGCTGATCGGCGAGCCGCTGCTGCGCGACCGGCTCGCACACAACGCCTACGAGCGGGTGCGGCGCGAGTTCACGGCGAGCGCGGCCCGCCGCGCGCTGCGCTCGGCGTACCGCGTGCTGAGCGAGCGGTTCGCGGTGCCCCTGGGCGACGCCGGCGACGACGACGCGCCCAGGATCGAGCTGCTCGCCGACGACGACTTCGAGGCCACGGTGTTCGAGGCGGCGCCCGCCCCGCCGCCGGTCGACACCGCGCTCGACAAGCTGCACGCGCTGGAGGAGGCGCTGCAGTCGCTGGCCGAGAGCGACGGCACCGGCTCCACGAGCCGCGAGTCCGTGATCGCGCCGCCACCGCTGCGCGAGCCGGACGAGACCATGGAGCGGGCGCCGGTCGCCCGGCCGCGCGACGCCAGCGGCTGGACGGTGTCGGCGCTCGCCGCACCCCCGCTGCCGACCGGCCACGACGACTGGGTGGTGACCAACGTCGCGAACGCGGTCCGCGTGGTCGAGGCCGAGGATGTCGAGGCCGAGCTGCTGATCGAGGACGGCACGCCGAGCGAGGGCGTGGTCGCGGTGGCGCCTCCGCTGCCGATGGTCGAGATGTCGTTTGTCGCCGGCGAGATCGACGTGCCGACCCCGCCGCCGAGCCCCGAGCCCGACCACGACACCCCGGCGGTCGAGTTCATCGCCGCGGGGCCGATCCTCGGCACGCCCGAGGCCGACCCCGACACCGGCAGGCAGACCCCGCCGATGGAGAGAAGGTGAACATGGACCGCGCCGCGGCCCCTCTGGGTCGATGATCCGAGCGACGCAACGCGCGGAGGGGTGAATCTCGCGGCTGTGCCGCGAGATCCCCGGAGGGGTCATGGGCAGGCCCCCTCTGGATCAACCGCGCCGTGTTACGGTGTTCGCCGGAGGCCGTCATTCCGGTCGTTGCGCTGGTCAACCTGCTGTTCGGCATCGGGTTCGCGCTGATCGCCCGCGATCGGATCCGCGCCGATGGGCCGTTCGTGGCGCCGGCGTTTCCGCTGGTCGCGCTGCACGCCGCGGCGGTGGTCGCCCCGGTCGCCCTGTACTTCTATGCCGTGCATCCGGCGTGGAGCTGGATGTACCTGGTCAACCCCCGCAAGCTCGCCGGCGTCGCGGTGCTGCCGCTGATGGTCGGTCATGGCGTGCTGGTGATCGGCGGCTGGTACGGGGCCGCGCTGCTGCTGCGCCGCGGCTACCTCGGCGCGCTGCTCTACGTCACCGGGGCGATCGCGCTGCTGCTGCTGATCCTGGTCGTCGGCGGCATCCAGCGGCTGGCGACCGCGACCGACTATCCCGGCTGGCAGGCCCGGCAGGGCACCTCGCTGTTCGCCGTGCAGCTCGGCTGGGCGTTCGTGGTGTCGCTGATGGCGCTGTTCGGTTCTGCGATCTACGTCGCGATCGAGCTCGGCCGCGACGGCCGCCGCGTGCGGTCGCGGTGACTGCGGTGTAAGCTCGCGCGCGATGCGCCGCCGCGTGTGCCGAGGCCGGGCCCTGTCCCTGGTCGCCGTGCTCGGGCTCGCGGCGCTCGGGTGCGGGCCGGTCCGCTACGTCCGCGACGTCGGCCGGGCGGCGGCTGCGGTCGAGGATGCCCGCGCGGCCCATGCCGAGAAGTACGCCCCGTACTGGTGGACGCGCGCGACCGAGTACCTGCACAAGGCGCGCGAGGTCGCCGCGTACGCCGACTACCAGGGCGCGAGCCGGTTCGGCCAGATCGCCGCATCGGCCGCGACCCGGGCCGCGGCCGACGCGCGGATCGCCGCCCGCGATCCGTCGAAGCGGCCGCCGGACCTGCCGCCCGACGTCGCGCCGGCCAGGCCGACCGAGGCACCGGTCGCGCCGGCCCGCGACCTCCCGGCGCCGGCCAAGGGCCGCCTCGCGCCGGCCAAGGACCACCCGTGATCCGCGCGGCGCTCGCGGTGCTCCGTGTCGGTCTGCGCGTCGGCCTCGGCCTCGGCCTCTGCCTCGGCCTCGGCCTCGGCCTCGTCGCGGGCTGCGCCGGCGCCGGCGTCCGCGCCCAGACCGCGACGACCGAGGGCCTGATCGCGACCGCGCGGGCGAGCGGCGCGCAGCGCTGCGCCCCGGTCGAGCTCGCGAAGGCCGAGGCCCACAACGAGTTCGCCCAGCACGCGCTCGACGAGGGCAACTACCACGACGCGCGGGCCGAGGCCGACGTCGCCGAGACCAGCGCCCAGCTCGCGATCGACCGCTCGCCGCGCGCCCGGTGCGTCGCCAGGGACGCGCCGCTGCCCGGGCCCGGCGACATGGACGGCGACGGCATCCCCGACAACGTCGACCAGTGCCCGCGGGTCCCCGAGGACCTTGACGGTTTCCAGGACGCCGACGGCTGCCCCGACGACGACAACGACGGCGACGGGATCACCGACAAGCTCGACAAGTGCCCCAACGACCCCGAGGATCGCGACGGCTTCCAGGACGCCGACGGCTGCCCCGACCCCGACAACGATGGCGACGGGATCCCCGACAGCATCGACAAGTGCCCCAACGAGCCCGAGGACTTCGACGGCTTCCAGGACGCCGACGGCTGCCCCGACCCCGACAACGACAAGGACGGGGTCCCCGACGTCGCCGACAAGTGCCCGAACGAGCCCGGCGTGCCGCCCGACGGCTGCCCGAAGAAGTACAACCTGGTCGTCGTCACCGAGCACAAGATCGAGATCAAGCAGACCGTGTACTTCGACACCAGCCGGGCGAGGATCAAGCGGGTGTCGTTCCCGCTGCTCAACGAGGTGGCGCAGGCGATCACCGACAACCCGACGATCAAGGTCGAGATCCAGGGCCACACCGACAGCCAGGGCAGCGCGCGAACCAACCTCAGGCTGTCGCAGAAGCGCGCGGAGTCGGTGCGCGCGTACCTGATCAAGAAGAGCGTCGCCGCCGACCGCATGGTCGCCAAGGGCTACGGCAAGGAGGTCCCGGTCGCCGACAACCGCACCGCCGAGGGCCGGTCGCAGAACCGCCGCGTCGAGTTCGTGATCACCTCGCGCTAACAGGCCACGCGAAGGGGACTCGAACCCCATGAGGACCCACCGAACCTACCAAGGGTATCGCGGTTTTGCAGCAGTTCTCGAGGGTTGCGTCGCGCACCGCGCCGGCTACGTCCGACTTGATCCGCCCGCGTCCGGTTCGTCGTGGCACAGATGTGCCACTAGCCCGGCCCGATGACTACAACCGCAATGGCCTCGGCCTCGGCGTCCAGCTCGGCCGGGCAACAGCCAGCCGGCGGCTAGCGAGCGCGGCGCTGACCCGCACGCCACGCGGCGCCGACCCGCACGCCGTCAACGGCGAATCGCGCCGCGGCGGCTTCAGTTCTCACCGACTCGACACCGACCTCACGCGCACCGTGGTGATGCCCGTCGCGGTCGCCGACCGGTGAAGCCCTTCGCCGCGATCGCCGCGGTGGGGGGCATCGCGGCCCCTGACGCCCTTCGCCGCGACGAGTGGTGCTCTCCTACGCCGTGATCAGCCGACACGCCGGCCCCAGGCTCTGGGTCCAAAAAGCCCGGGCTAGAGCATGGTTAGAACCGAGACCCCTAGCAGATCAGCCCCCCGTATCAGACCCCGGTGCCAGTCTTCCGAAGATGACGAAGCAAGGAGAATCTGCCGAAATTCGGGACGATGTCTTGCCCGTCCGTCAGCGTGTCCTCGCCGAGGCCGCAAGGTTTAGAGCGAAGCTTCCCCAACTGCTGCCGCACTACGCCGAACAGTGGATCGTCTTTCGCGACAACGAGGTCATCAGCGCTCATGCAACCGAAGAAGAAGCCTACGTAGCCGGTCTCAAGCGATTCGGTCCCAACGGCGGGCACGTCGTTGCAGTCGTTCGGGAGCCTGAGAACATCGCTAGAAACGTGATGCAAGCAATTGCCAAGATCATCGGCCCATGATTGTTAGGGATGCACCCATGAGCGTAAGCGTACGGTTCAGCATGCTCGGCCTCGATCGCCGGCTCGATGAAGACGAGCTTGTGGATCCGGCTCCGCATCGCGATGCGCTGGCCAAGCGTAACCGGAGTGGCGTCGTGACTATCACGAGTTCTGCTCAGCCAACCGTGGAGCTCGAGGATGAGGTCTGGCACCAGCTCCTCGAGCTATGCAACGGGTGCGTCGCTCTGCTCGCGGGCCGCGGCGCCACCGTGCGCTACTTCGAGATGTTTGGTGGCTACGAGCTCCGTCCTAGCGATGGCGTCGTGGTGTTATCTGGCGACAGCGAAGGAGCCGGAGCCGAGCTTCCAACGGTGCGCTACGTGATACGCGAGCTGGCCGCAGCAGTTGCGGGATGTACCGAGCGTTTTCTCGATTTCCTGGTGCGGCTCGCCGATCCTGACCTCATGGCCGTACGCGACCTGATGCTCCCGACGGTCGCGACTCTGCGCACCGCGCTCGCTGCACCGTGATCGGAGAGCTCGAGGTCCTGCCCGGCGCATGATGGTCATCGATCTCGACGAGGTGTACGCTGGCGAACTCGGCCGCGCCGAGGCGTCGTGCTGGTCACCGAGCTCGGAGCCGGAGCACGGCGACAGCTACAGCACGGCGGCGATCACACAGAAATCGCTCGGCCCGTTCGAGCTCGACGAGCTCGACGCGATGGTCGAGCTCGCGCCCGGAGCCGCCGCCGACCTCGACCTGGCGCGGGTCGTCGCGAAAGCGCTGGCCGACGAGGTCGATGAGCCGTCGATCAGTGCCCTGGCAGCAGAGCTCGACCGGTTCGAGGGCACAGCGGAGGACCGCGCGGTCGTGCTCGCGCGCGAGTTGCTGCCGCTGGGTGGCCGCGTCGCGTCTGCGATCGCCGGTGTACGTCCGGAGGTGGTGGCCGCGCTACGCGAGGCCACACCTGCTCTCAAGGCTCTGTCGAAGGCTGAGCGGGTGGCCGAGAAGTCGGAGGTTCTCGCCGACGACCCCGCGGCATCGTCAACCCTGCAGCCAACCGGTTGCGGTGAGCCACCTCGCCTGCTGGCGGTCGTGCTGGAGAAGCGCATCCCGCTGCTCAAAACGGACGAGGAGCGCTACGTGCTCGGCGTCGTCCTCGAGCCAGAGATCGTCGATGCCCAGGACGACATCTACTCGGCCGCCGAGATTCGCAACGCAGCGCACAGCTTCATGGAGCAGTACCAGAACATCGGGCTGATGCACCGCGGCCTGGTGAACGGGCGCGTGAAGATCTTGGAGTCTTACCTGGCGCCCACGTCCTTCGCCCTGGATGGAGCGCAGGTCCGGAAGGGCACATGGCTTCTCGCTGTGCGTGTCCTCGACGACGATCTGTGGGCGCAGATCAAGAGCGGCGAGCTGACCGGCCTGAGCATGGGGGGAAGCGCCCGTCGCGAGTGAGGCTACGTCGCGCCGCAAGGAAGGCTCGTGTACTTCGGTCGCGCCCAGATGGCGACTACGGACCCTGCGGCCCGCTTCCCGGAAGCGCCTCTGGCCATGCGGCACTGCAACGCGTAGATGTCAAGCTCTCTCTGAATTTTTCTCGACTAGCGTTTCAACCGAGATCTGCCGCGCGCATTGGATGCCGAACGATGTTCGCGGACCCGTGCGCGCACGCATGACTCCTCCAACAGCTTGAGATCTCAAGCCCAACGACGAGCGACACCCTACACGCCAAGCGGGTGGCTCCACGAGCCTCCACGAGCCATGTCTTCAAGAAACCAGTTGCGCCTCATTGGACTTTCCCGCTAGACGATCGGATGCGAACTGTGGCGTCAGTGTGGGCTCGCTTATGTGGTTGGTACGCTAGTCGAACCCTAGGCCATGTTGGCCCGGCATGGGAAAACTTCAATGTGGTGGTTAGACGTCCTTGAGACTATCGGAGGAGGACTGGTATTGGCGCTCGCTCTCCTAACGGAGAGGCAGGAACGCGTCGTACAGTCCTGGCTCGAGACTGCGTGGATTCGCTTGGATGATACTGCGAACGAAGCCATTTCGCGCCACGTCCGTTTCATGCATTCGGTGGCACGCGCATGCAACGCCATACTTGAGGGCCTGTTCGGCAGGAGAATCTTTACCCTTAGAGGGGTTCTTGTCTCCACGACGCTAGGCTTCGCGTTGTTCCTGCTGGCCCTTGGCTTTCTGCTTTCTTTGCCTGGTGCCGAGACCCTTGCGAAGAAGGCCGCGGAGAAGAACATTTCGAATGACGCGCTTCAAAGAGTGGCAGTTTTGGCTCAGGCCGTGGTCTCGATCGCCGGCTTCTATCTGCTCGTCTTTTCGTTTCTTCCGGTGATGCTCAAACCTCGCGCGGTACACGCATGGACCATCTTCGCGATACTCTTCTGGGTTTGCCTTCTCGGCCCGTGTGTTTCAGCTGATTCTCCGCGCTATGTGCTGAGCCCAGTCTCCGCGGCGCTCGGATCTGGGGCGGTTTGTGCCATAGCTCTCATCGGAGTGTTCAGAGCGATATTTAGATATGCCAGCAGAACCAGCTCGTCATTGATAGCATTCGCGATCGTGGCGGGATCTGTTCTGTTGTCGTTGGCGGCCGTTGTGATACCGATCTCCTTGTTGTGGTTAATTCCCTTGTCGGACTGGTCGTGGTCATTCATTCTGCCAGCGCTATGCAATACCGCTGTGGTTGCCATCGCTATGTTGCCGCTCTTGATCGTGCTGACATTTGGAATGCATAAGCTATTGTGGCCGCCGCTGAACAATGCCATGTATACGCTACAGCGTTACCGCGTGGTGTCAGATCAAAAGGCAGCGTTTGTATATTCCGGATTCGTTCTGATGGTGGCTGGTCTTCAGGGGTTCCCTGACTGGCTTGTCAACCTCCGATCTTTAATGAAACTTGCAACCTTCGCACTTGGTCTTGGTGTCATTGTATTGGTCAATTCCCTAGTGCGATTGATCGGAGACCGTGGCCGCCATGGCAAACTGCTCAGTACAAGTCAGGGGGCGGCGTTGGTTGACGACGTCTTACTGCGATTTGCCATCGATACCACAGATATGTCATCGGAGGATCGCAAATTCCTTGCAATTCAACAACTCGAAGAGAGGCGTCATAGACTTCGCATCGGGTTATAGGTAGTATTGCACTTGTAGCGATCGCGGCCATTGTTGTGCTACTTTTTCGATTCTAATCTCTGGCGAGAGAAGCAATATGGAGTTGCAGGCAATCAAATACGTCACCGGCGGCGTGTCGCTGGCGGCCTTTTTGGCGGTAGTCATCATTTCTTTGATACGCCGGCTCGTTTCTCGCGATGTCGAGCTCTTGAAGACCGTTAGCGGAACAAGCGAGCAGATTGCCGCGCGAGAACGGCTGGTGTCTCTGACACTGGAAAAGTTCGTAGTGGATGCGTCGCGAATGTCATCTCAAGATCAAAAGGAGATTGCACTCAAGCAGCTCGAGGAACGGAGACGGCGATTATGGCTAGTGCTCGTGTTGGTGGCATTTGTTGCAGTCTGCATGTCGGTGATATCGTTATTTGCAGTCGATCGTTCGCTGTCGCACTGATGTCCCGCGACCTGCTCGGTTCATCTGTTTCAGTTAGCAGGCCGAGCGATTCGGCTGCCCACCACGTCATGAAGCCGACCAAGTCGCAGCAGCCGCGGACACTTACTCGGCTGGGCTTTGACAACGTTGTGGAAGTTCCATACGGTTAGCACACCCACAAGACACTAGCCCGAGTTTACCGAACTCGCGGTGAACCAGGGGGTCGCGGCAGCTTCGGTCATGTCTGCGATCTGATTTTTCCAGCCTCGTCACGGGGAGCGCAACTGATCGAAATCGATCAGCTTTGTTCCGGGCAGGTCTGGGTCCTCAATTGTCGACCGGATCGGCCAAGTGATCGATCTTGATCAGCTTTGTCCCGGATCCGGGCGAGTTTGAGGCCGGCTGGGCTGTCGGCCGAAACGGGCTGTCGGCCGAAACGGGACACGAAATCTGCGCAACGCCCCTGCTTGTCCTTGTCCCCGTGATCAAGGTTGTCTAAGCTTTGCCTATGGGCATGCCAAAGGGCGACGAGGACGAGGTGCTGACGATCAAGGCGGCCGCCGAGGTGCTCGCCGTGAGCGAGCAGACCCTTCGGCGCTGGGACAAAGCCGGGAAACTCCGGGCGAAACGTCACCCGATGAACGGCTACCGGCTGTACCCTCGCCGCCAAATTTTGGAGCTACGGAGGCAGATTCTCTCGGGAATCGAGAAAGCGTCATGAAGGCCGACATCCTCAAGTTGCTGCTGCAGTCCCACGCGGAGGGCGACGAGTCGTCGTTCCGCAAGGCGGCGCTGCAGCTTGCGGCGGCCGAGAGCACCGCTGGCCACGTGCGCGTCGCGGAGGAGATCCGGGCGATCATCGCCAAGATGCCCGCGACGGCCATCCGCAAGCAGACGCCCGTCGTCGACATCGCCGCGCCACGCGGCGAGCTCGCGGACATCCTCGAGGGCGGCCACCGCGAGGAGCGCCTGCGCGATATCGTCTTGCGCCCCGAGGCCGAGGAGACGCTCAAGCGCGTGCTCTCCGAGAACCGCTCGCGCGCACGCCTTGAGCGCTTCGGCGTGTCGCCGCGTCGCCGCCTGCTCTTCCACGGTGCTCCCGGCTGCGGGAAGACGCTGGCCGCCGCCGTGCTCGCCGGCGAGATTGGCCTGCCGCTGATGACGGTGCGCTTCGACGCGCTCTTCTCGCGCTTCCTCGGCGCCACCGCCGTTCAGCTCCGCGCGATCTTCGCCGAGATGCCCCGCCGACCGGGCGTGTACCTCTTCGACGAGTTCGACTCGGTCGCGAAGGCCCGTGGCGACTCGCAGGATGTTGGCGAGATGAACCGTGTCGTCACTGCGTTCCTGCAGCTCGTCGACGCCGACATGAGCGGCAGCATCCTCGTCGCCGCGACGAACCACGTCGAGCTGCTGGACCGCGCCGTGTTCCGCCGCTTCGACGTGATCGTCCCCTTCGACAAGCCGACGCGCGAACAGATCGCGGAGCTGATGAAGCTGCGGCTCTCGACGGTGGGCCTCACCGAGGAAGCGGCCACACGGCTCGCGGCGCACGCCGAGGGCTGGAGCTTTGCGGACGTCGCGCGCGCCTGTGATGATGCGGTCCGTACGATGGCCCTCGACGATCGTGAAGAGATCTCCGAGCGTGATGTCGTCTTGGCGCTCGAGGAGCTGAAGCGACGCAATATACCGGCCAGGAGCTGACCCATGGCCGATACGCGGCTCCCTCTCCTCCGAGGGCGAATCACCTCGGTGGACACCTATGAAGCGCCTCAGCAAGGCAGCGGCGTTCCGCCCGCGATGCCCTCGCTCGATCCGAAGGCGCATCGTTCGGCGCTGCTCCAGCAGCTCGATGCCATCACGCAGCAGGTGAGCGCACGGGCCGAGACCGCGCGTGACGAGCTCGCCAAGCGCGAGATCGTCGCTGTGCGGCCAGCGGCGAACGCGCAGCTCGCGGCGGACCAACTCGACGACTCGAAGGCGGACGCACGCCTCGTCGGCGTGATGCCCGAGACCGGGACGGTGCTGCTCGATGTGGCCGGTGCCGACCTCGGCTACCTGCGCGAGAAGATTGAGGCCTTCGCAGACGACTCCAAGGTCATTGCGAAGACGAAGAAGGACGGCTCGCCCAAGCTGGATGAACACGGCGTTCAGGTGACGGCGCGCGCCTCGGAGAAGGCCATCGCGCCAGTGGGCAGCATCGGGCTCGCGCAACTGGAGGATGTCGGCGATGGCCAGCGTCAGATCAACGCGATCCCCGCAGACCGCGCGTGCTGGTTCGAGATTGGCTGTCGTGGCGGGTATCGCTACCCAGGGCAAGACACCATCAACAGCCGCGCGCAGATCGCTCGCCAGCTCCACCGTCTCGGCGTGAGCCAGAAGCTCGACGAGTTCCTCGGCCCCGAGCAGGTCTACTTCTTCGTGCGCGTGACGCGCGCGCAGCTCGCTGCGCTGCATGCGGCGACCGACTGCATCTATGACGTGGACCTTGCGCCGCAGCCGCTGCGCGATCTCAAGCTGCTCGATGACCTCGAGACGAAGGACATCGCGAACTTCGAGCTCACCAAGCCGCACGAGGACGCCCCATCGGTTGTGGTCCTCGACACCGGTGTCGCCACTGGCCACCCGCTGCTCAAGTCGGCGATCCTGACGGCGACGACGGCTGGCCCCGAGATTCCATCGCCCGAGGACACCCACGGCCACGGCACGAGGATGGCGGGCCTCGCGCTGTACCGCGACGTCGGCGCAGCCATCGAACGTGGGAGCGCCGAGGCGCCGCACTGGCTCCAGAGCAGTCGGCTGCTGATCGCGCCCGGCTATGGCACGTCGTCCGACGAAAACTACGAGAAGTGGCCGGTCCTCACCGAGCAAGCGGTTCACGCTGCCGAGCGGGCCGACGACCGCGCGCGCAACCGCGCGTTCGTTCTCGCGATCACGCGCACGATGCAGGACCCACCGCTCGACGGGATCGCGCCGACGCTGTGGAGCCAGGCCGTCGACCAGATCGCCTTCAGCAAGGGACAGGGGCGGCTCATGATCCTCTCGGCGGGCAACGCGCGCTACGAGCAGTGGCTCGCGCTCGCCGAGCAGCATCCGCTCCTGCAGCTCTCCGAGAAGATTCACCAGCCCGCGCAGGCTGTGAATGCGCTGACCGTCGGCGCGTTCACCGCGCGCGTCGAGCTGCCGAACAACAAGGACTATGCGGAGGCTCGCGTCGTCGCGACGAAGCCGGGCGGCATTTCGCCGTACACGAGCACCGGGCTCGTCGGAAACGAATGGCCCATCAAGCCCGACGTCGTGTTCGAGGGCGGCAACCTCGCGATCAGCGGTACGCTTCCTGACGACACCGTGCCGACGCTGTCGGCGCTCACAACGAGCATTCGGACACGCACGGCAGGCCCGTCGCGCTGATGTCGATGACGAGCGAAGCGGCGGCCCGCGCAGGTCACCTCGCGGCGCACATCTGGAAGCTCGAGCCGAAGCTTCGTCCCGAGACGGTGCGTGGCCTGATCGTTCACTCGGCGAGCTGGTCAAAGGCGATGCTCGACGACTTCCCGGGCATGAACGACCGGCTCCTCGCGTGCGGCTACGGCGTGCCCAACGAGAGTCTCGCCTCGGAGTGCGCCCAGGGCGTGGCGACGATCGTCGTCGAGGACTCGATGCCGAACGCCGTCATCGAGGAGGAGCCGAAGAAGAAGCCCCCGAAGCGCGCCACGACCAAGACGACGGAGCATAAGGTTCGGCGCAAGGTGAAGCTCTACAAGCTGCCGCTCCCTGAGAGCCTGCTCACCGACGCGGACCCAGACGTCGAGCTACGCGTGACGCTCTCGTACTTCACCGAGCCCAACAAGTTCGGACGGCGCACGTATCACGGGCTCGATTTGAAGTGGCACATGCAGGGCCCGCAGGAGTCGGACGACGCGTTCATCCAGCGGATCAACGTGTTGAAGCGCGAAAAGGATGGGGACGGGAAGCGCGTGAAGCCCACGAAGACCAAGTCGTTCACGTGGGACATCGGCATTCAGGCTCGGAGCCGGGGCACCGTCCAGAGCGATCGATGGCGCGGGCCGATGTCTCATCTGCTCGGCGACAAGCTCATCGCGATCGTGCCGGTGCTTGGCTGGTGGGAGCAGCGAAAGGCGCTGCGGATGCAGGAGATGAAGTTCTCCCTCGTCATCTCAGTGTTCGGCCCTGGCGTCTACGCGGCCATCAGGCCGAGGGTCGAGACCAGCGTTCTGGTTGAAGTCTGATCTGAGAGCGGACGAATAGTCAGTGGATCGGCGACAAGCAATACGGCTGCACCTCGCTCCTCAGGCGCACAGATGATGAGCTGAACACGCGGTCTCGAACGCCTTATCTCTTCGAGGACTGCAGCCGCCTCGGGAGGCAGGCGGCTGCGCAGCAAGCCGTCGTGAACAGCGGGTCGCGGTCGTGGATCAGGTAGCGCTTGCCGCGCAGGAACCCGTCGACCCGATCGGGAGCGGCGAGCCGCAACGTCTGATCCTTCTGGACGATCTCGTCCGATCATGTCTTGGCACCGGACGGGGTCGCCGTAACCCGCTGCCGCAGCGCTCAGCTCGCAGCGGCGTGAGCAAAGCCAGCCGTTGGAGCTCAGCGCTCGAACGCAGCTCTGCCGCGGATCCAGTCGACGGTGATCCGCAGTGTGTGGAACGCCGAGCCGCCCAGCGCACCCTCGGTCGGCTTGTCCATCCATTGCGCCATCCATTCGTGGAACGCTCGGTCGGGGCGCCACGTGAACCACACCGGGCCGACGTCGAAGCCTCCCACGGTGACCTTCGGGACTTCGATCATCGGTGCGCCATCGGCGGTGCGATCGGCGGCCTCCACCACGCGCCACTCGGGATGCGCGGCGCGCCAGCCGTCGAACACGGTCTGCGTGATGAAGCTCGTGCCCCGCTGCTGCGCCGCGCCGCCGAGCGCCTTGATCGCCGACTCGGTGAGGTCGACCGTCGCGCCGGTATCGAACAGCATGTCGAAGGTCTTGCCGTCGACGATCATCGGGATGCGTCCATACGGCATGGTCGGACCGCCCTTGGCGTCGCGCGGAAACCCGATCGCGACGACGTGCTCGGCAGGAACCTCTGGAAACTCGCTCTGCTCGCACAACACGAGCCGCTGGTTCGGGTAGTCGAACGTGAACGTATGCCCGGCGAACCAGAACGCACCGAGCATACCGTCGTCACCATCGAACGGCGATTTCGGGAGCACCGGAAACGGGTCGATCTTCGGGCGCGGGATGCGCGGATCCGCGAGCCGAGGAAACGGCACGGCGTCCATCTCGCGTTCCTCGGTCTTGACGTGTCTGATCTCGAGCTTCAAGCGCTCGGCGGCCGCCTTGGTCAGGTACATGCCGCCCGCGCTGTCGAGGTACAGCCTCAGGTCGATGCCATCCGCGGTCTTGGTCTGCAGAAACCAGCGATGGTTCTCGATGACCACCGGCAGCTCGAAGCCATGGATCGGCACGCCAGCGGTCGTGGGCGCCGAGCGCGCCATCGGCGCCTGGCTGCCGCACGCCGCGAGCATGCTCGCGATCCCGATCGCCACGTGGTTCGACATCATACGCCAGCAGTCCTACCACTCCATGTGGGCCTGCGACATCGACATCGGTGAGCATACGAGGCCCAGCGGAGGCTCGCTCCTGGCATCCCTCCAGCCAGCCCCCCGTGGCCTCGGATCCAGGCTCGTCCAGGAGCCGTCGCACATGGGTACGTTTCAGGATTTGCATCGCGCTTCCGGGCAGTTGTCTGCGGGGCGAACGGCCCGGTCGCACCCGCCGCGGGCTTTGGTATAGAACCTGGTAGATGCGCATCCGCTGCCAGGTCGCGGTGATCCTCGGCGTGATCGGCTGCCTCGCGGCGCCGGTCCACGCCGATCCGCGGTCGGACATCGTCGCCAAGACCCGGCAGGCGATGGCGAGCTACGACGCGATGGACTACGAGGCGGCACGGCGGCTGCTGAACCAGGCGCTGGCGATCGCCAAGCGCGCCAGGCTCGATCGCGATCCGGTGGTCGCCCGGGTCTACCTCGACCTCGGCATCGCGCAGCTCGCGGCCTCGGAACCGGAGGCCGCCAAGGTCGCGTTCCTGTCCGCCGCGCAGATCGACCCGAAGATCACCATCGATCCGGCGTACAAGTCCGCCGAGCTGGTGCGGATGCTCGAAGACGCCAGGGCGGTCGCGGGCGACAGCGGCGAGCCGGCGAGCGACGACTGCAGGTCGATCCGCGGCATCCAGCACGCTCCGGTCGAGGGCGCCCGGCGCGGCGTCGCCCAGCCGATCGAGGTGCTGATCGGCGGCGACGTGTCGCCCGCGCGGGTCATCGTGATGTACCGGCCCGAGGGCGCGATCGACTTCACCGAGATCCGGCTCACCCGGCAGGGCGGCTGCCACTACACCGGCGCGATCCCGGCGGCGGCGATGCACGGCGCGCTGGTCCACTACTACATCGCGGCGTACGACGCGAACAACAAGGTGCTGACCGCGAAGGGCTCCTCGGGCTCGCCCAACGTGCTCGAGCTCGGCGGTGGCGCGCCCCGCCGCGACGCCGAGGACCCGGCCGGCGCCGCGTCCGACACCCCGCCCGAGCGCCCCGCCCGCAGCGGCGGCCCCGACGTGGTCGAGCACGCGGCTCCTGCCGCCCACGGCTCCCGCGTCGCGGTCTCGGTGGCGCTCGGCGCCGGGCTCGGCTACGTGTCGGGCAAGACCGAGGGCGAGAACGTCGTGCAGCAGTGCTGCCTCGGCGCAAACCCGTTCGTGACGTCCGTCGAGCTGCGCTACTACCTGAGCCCGCGGCTGTCGCTCGGCGCGGTCGCCCGGCTCGGCTTTCCGTTCGGCGCCAACATCATGGGCCACTCCACGATCGCGCCGGCCGGCCTGGTGCGGCTGAGCTACGCGCTGTCCGATCGCGGCAGCGGCTTCCACCTCTCGGGCGAGGCCGGGTTCGGCATCCTGCGCAACACGATCACGCTCGCCACCGAGGATCCGACCATGAACACCGACATCGTCGCCCAGGGTCCGCTGCTGCTCGGCACCGGGATCGGCTACACGTTCCGGATCAGCGACGCCCTCGCGTTCCTGGTCGATCTGGATGCGATCGCCGGGATCGCGGTGGTCGACAAGCTCGGCACGGCGATCCACCTGCACACCAGCGTGAGCGCGGACCTGTCCATCGGCTTCGCACTCGGATTCTGAATCCGCGTGGGTCGCCCGGTCGTCCAGGGGTGGAACCCGGGGTGTCCAGGATTACCCCGGATCGGCGGCAGCCCCGCTGGCCGCCGCGAAATGCCGCGTGCCGGCGCCGCGACCTGCTGCACCGTGCGGCGCCGCGCGGTGCGCCGAAATCTTGCGTGTACCGGCGAGGACTTGGCGCGACCCTCGACGGAAAACGCGGCCGGAAGCCGCAGGGGGGCGCGATCGCGCCGCCGCGCGCCTGCGCTCGGCCGCGGTCGCTGGCGGTTCACCGTGCATGGCACAGCGGTCGCAATGCCCTCCGCCATGAACCGCACGTCGACCCTCTCGGTGGTGCTGCTCGTCTCGGCGATCTTCGCCGGCAGCATGCTGCACGCACATGCGGCCCGGCCGTCGGTCGAGCGCCCGGCCGACGTGTCGGCGTCCCAGGGCGACGACGGCACGGAGCAGGGTTACTGGCAGATCTGGGCCGCGGCAACGGCCCATTGAACCGCGCGACCAGGGCCGCCTCGTTCAGCTGCTGCGGGTGCGCAGCGGATGCAGGACGAGGTGGACCTGGCCGGCGGTGACCTCGGCGGCGGTCGGCGCGGCCGACATCAGCACCGCGGCCTCGACGACGCGGTCGCCGCCCTCGTGGAGGTAGATGATGCGCTTGATCTGCCGGCGCCGGGTCGCGACCTGCTCGAGGTCGGCGAACAGCTCGGGATAGAGCTCCGGCAGCGCCGAGTCGCGGAGCTGCAGATCGACCGCGTCGCCCGCCACGCCGAGGAACTCGAGGAACGCCGGATTGGCCGTGCGGATCCGGCCATCGGGATCGCACGATGCCATCGGGACCGGCGCCGCACCGAACAGCTCGGCAGCGGCCTTGACGCGGTGGTCGAGCTCGCGGCGCTCGCGGGCGGCCTCGGACGGGATCGTGCGGCGCCGGCTGTGATCCATGCCGAGCATGCCCATCAGGGCGCGCAGCTCGTAGAGCAGCGCCGCGACGTCGGGGTGGCGGTCCGCGGGGTCCCTGGCGGTCGCGCGGCGGACCAGCGCGTCGGCGCGCTCGTCGAGCGGCTCGCCGAGCTGCGCCGACGGCGCCGGCACCTCGGTGAGCTTGTGGTGGAGCAGGACGTCGGCCACCGCGCCGGAGAACGGCACGCGGCCGGTGAGCAGCTCGAAGAACACGATGCCGAGGGCGTAGATGTCGCTGGCCTGGCTCGCCGGCGCGCCGTCCTGGCGCTCGGGGGCGAGGTACTCGGGCGTTCCGTCGATGCCGTCGCGGTGACCGAGGTCGGGCCGGGCGAGGCCGAAGTCGAGCAGCTTGACCAGCCGGCGCTGCACCGCGGTCTTCACCAGGAAGATGTTCTCGGTCTTGATGTCGCCGTGGACGACCGCGCGGCTGTGGATGAACCGCACGGCGTCGGCGACCTGCCACAGGATGTCGCACGCGACCCTGGGCGACAGCCGGCCGTGCTTGAGCTTGCCGTGCACGGTCTGGCCCTCGAGCAGCTCCATCACCATGAACAGGCCGAACGCCTCGTCCTGACCGAAGTCGACGATCGAGCAGATGTTGTCGTGGGTCAGCGCCGAGGCCAGCCGGGCCTCGCGGTAGAACATCTCGTGGATCTTCGGGTCGGTCGCGATCGAGCTCCGGATCAGCTTGAGCGCGAACACCTTGCCAAGCGCGGAGTGGCGAACCCGCATCACGCGGCCCATGCCGCCACGGCCGAGCTGGCCCTCGACGATGTAGCGGCTGCCGATCACGTCGCCGGCGCGGGCGCCGCGCGGCCGGCCGTCGGTCCGCGCCGGCACCGGGCTCTCCGAGACGTCCTGAAACCCGCTCGGATCGATCCCACGGGGGGCTTTGCCCGCCGCCCCGCCGGCAAAGCCGGCAGGGCCCCCACCCCCCATCTCGCTTCGCTCGACCGGCGCGATCACCGGGATGCGGGTCGACAGCGCCGAGCGCGTGACCGACGGCAGCAGCGTCTCGCGGCCGTCGCGCAGCGCCAGTGCACCCTGTCCATCCACCTCGGGATCGCCATCGGGCGGTTGCCCCACCATCGGTCGATGGTACGGCAAAACCATGCTATGAGGCCGCCATGGATGAAGCCAGCTTCGATCGCGTCGCGCGCGACGAGCTGCACCAGCTCGAGAACGCGTTCTCCGACATCGACCCCGATGAGGTCGACGTGTCCAGCAGTGAGGGCGTGCTGCGGCTCGATCTCCGCGATGGCACGCGCATCGTGATCAACTCGCACCGCGCCGCGCGCCAGATCTGGATGGCCGCGATCGCGACGGCCTGGCACTTCGATCCCGCCGGGGACGGCGTGTGGCGCGCGTCGCGCACCGGCGAGGAGCTGCGGCCGACGCTCGCCCGGCTGGTCCGCGAGCGGACCGGCGTCGCCGTAGCGTTGTAGGATTGGACATGGCCGAATCGCAGATCCTCAGCGTGATCCGGATGTGGGCCGCGGTCGCGTGGGCCGACGGCGTGATGTCCGAGACCGAGGCCGAGAGCCTGGGGCGGCTGATCCGCCACGCCGAGCTCACCGAGGACGAGCGCGCGGGCGCGCGGGAGTTCGTCGCGACCCGGACCGAGCTTCCGGAGACCTACCTCACCAACCTGACTCCCGACGCGCGGCGCGGCGTGTACCGGGCCGCGTGCCGGCTGGCGGTCGTCGATCACGTGTTCTCGGTGACCGAGCGCGCACTGCTCGATCGGCTGCGCAAGGTGCTCGGCATCCCGGTCGATCTCGCGCAGGAGATCGAGGCCGAGGTCCCCGGCCTGACCGTCCGCTAGTCCATGCAGCCCCGGCATTCCAGGCGCCATCTGTTCTGGCGGGGTGGGGTCGCGGCGGTGTCGAACGCGCTGATGTTCACCGGGCTGTACCCGCTGCTGCCGCACGCCTGGCGCGCGCTGTCGGGCCACGACCTCGGCGACCACCCGGTGCGGACGGCGCTCGTCGAGTGGGGCACCTCGGCGGTGCTATCCGCGGCACGGCCGCTCGGCTTCCTGCCACTGCCCGGCGCGTGGACCCACGGCCCGCGCCCGATCCTCTTGCTCCACGGCTACGCGATGAACCGGGCGAACTTCCTGCCGCTGGCGTTCCGGCTCGCGCGCGCCGGTCTCGGGCCGGTGCTCGGCTTCGAGTACTGGACGCTCGGCCGCACCGCGGCGGCGGCCCGCCGGCTGGGCTGGTTCATCGACGAGGTGCGCGCGAGGACCGGCGCCGCCGAGGTCGACGTGATCGGCCACTCGATGGGCGGCATGGTCGGCCGCTACTACGTCTCGCTGGCCGGCGGTGACGGCGTCGTGCGCAACCTGATCACGATCGGCTCGCCGCACACCGGCACCGAGATCTCGCGGATCGGCATCGGCCATCCAACTCGCGAGCTCGTGCTCGGCTCGCCGCTGCTCACCCGGCTCGCCGTCGCCCCGCCGCCGGCGCGGACCCGGGTCACGGCGGTGTGGTCGCGCGGCGACGCGCTGGTGCCGGGCGCGCGCCAGCTCGCGTTGCCGGGCGCGGAGATCCTCATGTTCCCCGATCTCGGCCACGTCGCGCTGCTCGGATCGCGGCGGGTCGCGCGCGCGGTGATCGACCGGCTGTCGGGCCGGGTCCCGGCGTCCACCGCGGCGCCGGGGGGCGAGCCCGCGCCGGCCGCGGCGCGCCGGAGCTAGGCTCCCACCGGCGCGCCGAACAGCGTCGCCATGGTCGCGCGCTCGATCGTCACGTCGATCAGCGCGCCGACCGCGCCGACCCCGGGCGGCAGGATCACGGTCTTGAACCCGTCGGTGCGGCCCATCAGCTGCGCGGGGTCGCGCTTCGACCGCCCGTGGATCAGCACGCGCTCGCGGCGGCCGACGTGGGCGGCGAAGACCTCGGCGCTGATCTGCTCCTGCAGCGCCACGATCTCGGCGAGCCGGCGCTGCTTGACCGCGGGCGGCACGTCATCCGGCAGCTTGCGGGCGGCGAACGTCAGATCGCGCTCGGAGTACGCGAACATGAACGCGCTGTCGAACCGGAGCTCGCGCATCAGATCGAGCGTGGCCCGGTGATCGTCCTCGGTCTCGCCCGAGAACCCGGTGAGCAGGTCGGTCGACAGCGCGATCTGGGGCATCGCGCGGCACAGCGCGGCGACGATCGCGCGGTAGCCGTCGACCGTGTAGCCGCGCCGCATCCGGTCGAGCACCGGGTCCGAGCCCGACTGCACCGGCAGGTGGACGTACTTGCACAGCCCGGGCTCCTCGGCGAGCGCCGCGATCACGTCGTCGGTGAAGTCGACCGGGTAGGGCGAGGTGAACCTGACGCGCGCGATGCCGTCGACCCGCGCCACCGCGCGCAGCAGCTCGGCGAACGTGACATCGTCCCAGCGGTACGAGTTGACGGTCTGGCCGAGCAGCACGACCTCGCGGTAGCCCGCGTCGGCGAGCTCGCGGACCTGGCGCAGCACCTCGCGCGGCGAGGTTCCTCGCTCGCGGCCGCGGGTGAACGGCACGACGCAGAACGTGCAGAACTTGTCGCAGCCGCGCTGGATCGTCACGAAGCCCGATACGCTGTCGCCGCCGGCCGCGCCCGACAGCCCCTCGTAGGTCTCGGCCTTGTCGAGCTTGATGTCGACCAGAGGGAGACGGGGGGTGGGGACCCCGACGGCTCCGCCGGCGGGCCGGGGGGCAAGGCCCCCCGTGGGATCGACCACCGGGGCCGCCGGGCTCGCGGGGCGGAGCTGGGCCCGCGAGCGCGCCAGCAGGTCGGGCAGCCGGCGGTAGCTGTCGGGGCCGGCGATCACGTCGACCGCCGGGGCGCGCTCGGCCAGGCCGTCCTTGAGGTGCTCGGCCATGCAGCCGACGATCGCGAGCACCGTCCCGGGCCGGCGGCGCTTGACCGCGCCGAGCTCGCCGGCGCGCGCGATCACCCGCTCCTCGGCCTTCTCGCGCACCGCGCAGGTGTTGACCACGATCACGTCGGCCTCGTCGGCGCGCGCGGCCACCGCGTAGCCTGCGTCGGCGAGCACGCTGCCGATCAGATCGCTGTCGGCGACGTTCATCTGACAGCCGTAGGTCTCGACGTAGACCCGGGGCGCGCCGGCGGCCGGCGCCGGGCGCACCATGCCGCGGGCGTCCGGCCGCTTGCCGAGCGAGACCAGGCGTTCCGACATGGTCTTGCTTCCTACCACGCCCGGCGCGGCGCCCCAACCTTGGCTATCCTGGGACGGTGGCGGCACGGCACGTTGCACGGCTCGCAGCCTGGGCCGCCGCTTGCGGGGCGGTCCCGGCGCTGCTCGGCGCCGCGCTCGGCCGGCCGTGGATCCTGTCCGGCGTGGCCGCGGCGATCGCAGGCACGGCGTGGCTGCTGCTGTGGCTGCCGCGCGCCGCGCACGCCGCCTTCGAGGCGGCCCGCTATACCCCGGCCGCGCGCCGCTACCGCCTGATCGCGGCGCTGGCATTCACGGCAGCGCGCGAGCGGGCCGCGGTGCTGTCGCGCGCCGGCTGCGACGTGGCGACCGGCCGGCTGGCCGCCGCCGAGCGCGCCCTCGCCGGGTTCGACGCCGGCGCGCTGGCCGCCGCCGAGCGCGTGACCTGGCTCAACAACCGCGCGTGCGTCGCGCTCGAGGCCGGCGGCGATCCGCGCGACGCGCTCGAGCTCGCCGAGCAGGCGGTCGCGCTGCGCCCCGACGTGCCCGCCGTGCAGCACACCCGGGCGACCGCGCTGATCGCGCTCGGCCGGTTCGACGACGCGATCGGCGTGCTCGAGGCGATGCGCGCGGGGGGCGAGCTGTCGCCCGCCCTGGAGGCGATGCGCTGCCGCGAGCTCGCGCGGGCGTGGGACCACAAGGGCCAGCCCGATTACGCCGCCGACTACCGCGATCGCGCCCGGCTGGTCGCGCGCTGACGCAGCGCGCTGTCGGCGCGTGGTGGCGAACGTGCGCACTTCCGGAGCCCCCGTGCGGCAGAGCCCGCCGGGTCGGTGATTGACTTCCCGCGACGCCCGATCGAGAGTCGCGTCGGCTTCGGCCCGTCACGGAACTGTGTTCTGCAGTGCAGAACCGACCGGAAGCCACCGACCGCCGCGCCGCGTGCACGTCATCGCGGCGCCAGACCAGGAGCTCGCCATGGACATCAGGACCGTGAACCGCGCCGCCATCCTCGCGCTGTGCAGCTGCCTCGCCGCGTGCGGCACCGACGACAAGCCCGATCCGACCCGGGTCAAGCTCGCCGACGGCGAGCTCCAGGGCAGCATGAAGGGGACCAGCCTGCAGTTCCTCGGCATCCCCTACGCCAGGCCGCCGGTCGGCGACCTGCGGTGGAAGGCGCCGCAGAAGCCCGATCCATGGAACACCCTGCGGGACGCGACCAGGTTCGGCAAGCGCTGCGCCCAGCTCATGGACGCGACCTTGCAGAACGCGGCGAGCAACGACGAGGACTGCCTGTACCTCAACGTGTGGACGCCGTTCCCGGCGCCCAAGGCTCCGCTGCCGGTGATGATCTGGATCCACGGCGGTGGCAACGTCAACGGCTCGGCGTCCGAGCCGGTGCCGTTCGTCAACACCGGCGTGTTCTACAGCGGCGAGCTCCTGGCCGGAAACCACGGCGTCGTCGTGGTCAGCCTCAACTACCGGCTCGGCATCTTCGGGTTCTTCGCCCACTCGGATCTGGCGGCCGAGGGAAGCTCGGGCAACCAGGGTCTGCTCGACCAGCAGATGGCGTTCCGCTGGGTGCACGACAACATCGCGAAGTTCGGCGGCGACCCGGGCAACGTGACGATCTTCGGCGAGTCGGCGGGCTCGTTCGACGTCTGCATGCACATGGCGGCGCCCAGCAACGCCGGCCTGTTCCACCGCGCGATCAGCGAGAGTGGCGGCTGCACCACCGTGCAGCGAACCCGGGCCCAGGCCGAGGCCGCGGCCGGAAGCTTCGCCACGGACGCCGGCTGCACCGGCGCCGGCGCGCTCGCCTGCCTGCGCGGCAAGTCGGCGGAGAGCCTGATGGCGAGCCCCGACGTCGCCGCCGGCACCGGGTTCGGCATGGATGTCGACACCCAGTTCCTGCCCGATCAGCCGCGGACCCTGTACGACGCGGGCAAGATCGCCAAGGTCCCCTACCTGCTCGGCAGCAACACCGACGAGGGCACGCTGTTCTTGCCCGCCACCAGGCCGGCGAGCGATCCGGACTACATGGCCATCCTGACCGCGCTGTTCGGCGCCAACGCGTCGGCGGTGGCCGCCGTGTACCCGTCTGCCAGCTTCCCCGCCAGTGGCGCGCTCAACCCCCAGACCGCGGCGCTCGCCCGGGTGATCGGCGACTCTCGCCTGGTGTGCCCCACGTTCGACACCGCGGTGCGGACCGCGCACGCCGGCGCGCCGGTCTTCATGTACAACTTCGACGTCCCGGTGCCGGCGCTGATCTCGACGACGCTCGGCGCCACCCACGGCTCGGAGCTGACCTCGGTGTTCGGCACCTCGCCGACGTTCGCCACCGATCCGGGTGCCAAGGCGGTCAGCGATCTGATGCAGCGCTACTGGACCAACTTCGCCAGGACCGGCAACCCCAACGCCGGCGCGGACCTCACCTGGCCGGCATTCAGCGAATCCGCCAACGTCCGGATCAACTTCGCCGAGCCACAGCCCTCGATCGTGAACGACTTCCGCGCCACGGAGTGCGCGTTCTGGCGCACGGTCTACGCCCTGCAGTTCCCGATGTAGCCCGGTTCCGACCTCTGTTTCCGCGGCTTGCACGCCGGCCCGCGCTCCCCGGGTTTCGAGCGATCTGCCGGCCCGCTGTGCTCATGTCGGGCGCACTGCGCGTCACCGGGCCGGCGCATCACCAGGAGGCTTGCGCTAGGCGACTCTCTGCCTGCAATGATCGAGTTTGCCAGGGAAGGCTGTGCGTTCGAGAACCTGGAGCGGATACAGGGCAGGGGTATCGATGCCGAGCCATGCGGACAGATCGCCGGAGGCAGCTCGGCTCCGTTCGCACGCGCCGTCCCAGCATCCGGCGGCGGGCAAGCAGACCTTGGTCGAACAGATCTCGGCGCCCGTGCAGCCGCGCGGGGCTGACGAGCACGACAAGCCACATGACGGCCGCGTTCATGAAGCGGCAGCGCAGGGCGTGGCAACACCAAGATCGTTGCTCCCGTTCGCCGGTGCCATCCAGCGCGCGTTCGGCCGTCACGACCTCTCGTCCGTGCAGGCGCGTGCTGTTGCCCGAGCAGTTCATCGTGCAGAGATCAGGCCAGTTCCAGCAGGATCATGACTGACCGAGCGGCAGCCGGGCGCACCGAGGTCGCAGTGGCCACGCTCAGCCACGGCTGCGCGCCGGCGGGCCAGACCTGCGATAGGTCACTCGGTATCTCTGCCAGCGACCTGGAGGCGCTGTGCAAGGAGTCGCTTGCCGGGGGAGCGCGGCAGGGAGAGGGGCACCATGACGCTGTATGCACTCCGGCCAGATCCTGTTACGGGATCGCTCGACGACGCCGAGGTCATTTCCGAGTCCCGCTACGGGTGGCAGTTCACCGGAGTCGAGGATGCCATCGTTGCGGCGGAGATCGTCGACAATCACTGGCGCGTCCCGGCCGATCGTCTCGAGGAGCTTGTCCAACAGGTACCAGCCATGGACCTCAGGACACAGCGTTCGCTTGCCGACAAGATCCACGCCCTCGGCGAAGTAATGATCAACGCGGGCTCGATACGAAGCTTCCTGTCGGATGCTGTGAACGCGGGCTGCGTCGTCGTGCTCGGGTAGCGCCCGGGAAGAACATCGGTGGCGCTGTATGCTACTTGCGAAGCATCTGGGTGACCTCGCGGACGAGGTCCTCCGAGCGGAACGGCTTCTCGATGATCCCGGCGCCGGCGGCGACGAGCGCCTGGGCCTCGGCGTCGACCGCGTAGCCGGTCGCGACCAGGATGGGGACCTGGCTCTTGCGGCGCAGCGCCGCGAAGCACTCGGGCCCGCCCATGACCGGCATGCCCATGTCGAGCACCACGAGGTCGAACGCACCGTCGTGCTGATCGAAGATCTGCAGGGCCTCGTCGCCGTCGCCGGCGACGACGACGTCGAAGCCGAGCTTGCTGAGGATGCGCCGGGTGCCGTTGCGGACCGCCGGCTCGTCGTCGACCACGAGCATCGTGCCGCTGCGGGCGACCGGCTGGGACGCGGCGCGCTTGACCGTCACCGCGAGCGGCGCATCGGTGGTCGGCAGGTAGAGCGAGAACGTCGCGCCACGGCCCGGCGCGGTCTCGACGTCGACCGCGCCGTTGTGCGCCTGGGCGATCCCCCACACGGTCGACAGGCCGAGGCCGGTGCCGCGCCCGAGCGGCTTGGTCGTGAAGAACGGTTCGAACACGCGCAGGCGCGTGGCGGCGTCCATGCCGATGCCGGTGTCGGTGACGCTGATCCGCACGTAGGCCCCGGTGGGGAGCGCGCGCGGGTTGTCGGCGGCGAGGTCCTGCACGTCGGCGGCGAGCACCAGCGTGCCGGTCCCGTTCATCGCATCGGCGGCGTTGAGGCCGAAGTTGACCACCGCCTGGGTCAGGTGCACGGGGTCGCCCTCGACGCGCACGCCAGCAACGTCGAGCCGGTCGTGGATCGCGATCGATTTGGGCAGCGTGCGCTCGAGCAGGGGCAGCACGTCGCGGATCACCGCCTCGATCGCGATCACCTGCTTGCGGTACTGGCCGCGTCGGCTGAACGCGAGCAGCCCGCGGGTGAGCGCCGCGCCGCGCTCGGCCTCGGCGATGATCTGCGCGAGCTCACCGCGGACTCGCCGGTCGGTGGCCTCGTCGCGCAGCAGGTCGGCGAAGCTCGTGATCGCTCCGAGCACGTTGTTCATATCGTGGGCGATGCCGGCGGCGAGCGTGCCCACCGCCTCCATCCGCTGCGCGTGGAGCAGCTGGTTGGCCAGCCGGTCGCGCTCGGCCTGGGAGGCCTCGAGCTCGGCGAGCCGCCCGGCGAGCTGGCGCGCGGTGTCGGCCTCGGCGAGCCGGTGGCGCTCGGCGCGCATCAGGGCGCGGCGCATCACGGAGTGGTAGAGCTTGCCGAACATCGTCGCGCTGACCAGCGCGGAGATCGCGAACGGCGGGTTGGCGCCCGAGCGAATGATCAGCGGGATCCCGATCAGGTTGATCGCGAGCAGCGTGCCGGACACCAGGCGCGTGCTGGCGATGACGCCGGCGCTTGCCGTCAGGTTGATCAGCAGCAGCACGTAGAGCGGGTCGTGCGTGTAGTAGAGCGTGACGACGATCGCCAGGGACGGGCACCACCAGCCGATCGCGCCGACCACATCGGCCCACCCGGCCGGGACCCGGCACCGGTACGCTACGACCGACGCCGCGATCAGGATGGCGAGCGCGACGGCGTCGACGATGTATACCGGCGCGGGCAGCGCGATGCCCATCGGCTTCGCGGTCAGCGTGTAGTAGGCGGTCGCGACCAGTGCGGCGGGCAGCATCACGCGCGTGCCCGACGCGACCGGCCTGACAAGCAACTTCGAATCGCGTGAATGCGCCACGATCACGAGGTGGATCGTGCGCGGCGCGCGGACGTTGAGCCCCGCATGGGCTACGCATGGGTGGCGAGCCGCGGGGCGCGCGGTGCGGAGCTCGAAGCTGCGTACGGATTTCCCGCACACGGCGTGCGGTAATGGAGGTCGATCGGCGCGTCCGGCCGATCTCCGGCGGGCGTGCAGGTTCCGGTACGCCGGCAGCGACTGGCCGTTCGTCACCGGCTATCCGATGCGCAAGCGGCCATTCTACACCCATCCGGATCCGGAACGGCCCGAGCACTCGCGCTCGTTCGACCTGCTGTTCCGCGGCACCGAGCTGGTCACCGGCGGCCAGCGCCTGCACCGTCACGCCAGCTACCTGGCGGCGCTGGAGGCGCGCGGCATGTCATCCGCGCCGATCGCCGCCTACCTGGAGGCATTCCGCCACGGCATGCCGCCGCACGGCGGGTTCGCGATCGGCCTCGAGCGCTTCCTGCTCCAGCTGCTCGATCTGCCCAACATCCGGCTCGCCGTGCTGTTCCCGCGCGACCTGACCCGGCTGTCGCCGTGACGGCGGCCGGCCGCTACAGCGTCAGGTGAAACTGCCGGCTGCCGGTCAGCTCGAAGCCGACGCGGAGGTACATCCGGTGCGCGGGCTCCCGGTCGAGCCGCGAGCTCAGGGTGATCCGGCGGACGCCCGCGTCGCGCGAGATCCGCATCGCCTCGCGGGTCAACGCCTCGCCGATCCCGCGACCGCGCGCGGCCGCGTCGACGATCACGGTGTTGATCCGGCCCTGCAGGCCGACCGGCGTGCGGAACAGCGTGAGCGTCAGCGTGCCGACGATGTCCGGATCGCGCACCATCAGCAGGTAGGTCGACGGGCTGGCGAGCATCAGGGCCAGGTCGTCGCGACCGGGGAGCGGGGCGTTCGGGTTGAGCTGCGGGAGCAGCCTTGCGAACGCGGCGACCAGCGGGTCATCGGCCTGGGTGGCTCGTTCGATCTGCATGCCCGCAGTATCACCGGCGGCGCGGCGGCCGCGCGATACAGCGGACGCGTTCGCGGCGGGGCACAGCCACGGAACAGGGCACACTCACGGCCGGCGGGCGACGACGACCTTGGCGACGAACTGCGGCTCGCTCGACTCGACGTGGAAGCCGACCTCGCGCAGCAGCTCGGCGAGATCGTCCTCGAGGTAATCGGCGTAGAACGGCTCGTGGAACTCGTCGGGGAAGGCGCGCAGCGCGCTGGCGATCTCGGCGCTCTCGGCGAGCTGGGCCGAGTCCTCGAGGACGACCAGGCCGCCGGGGCGGACCACGCGCCAGAGCTCGCGGGCGACCGCGCGGCGGGTGTTGCGCGGCAGCTCGTGGAACAGGTAGACGCTGGTCACGACGTCGAACGCGCCGTCGGCGAACGGCAGCGCCTCGGCGTTCTCGACCGCGAGCGCGACCTCGGCGACGCGGGCCAGGCGCCGGCGCGCGAGCCGGACGTAGGCGGGCGACAGGTCGATGCCGTACAGCCGCAGCGCGGGGTGAGCGACCGCGAGCTGGTGCAGCGTGCGCCCGGTGCCGCACGCGACGTCGAGCAGGCGGACCCGGGACGCGCCCCCGGCGGCGTGCACCGCGCGGGTCACGGGCGGGATGATCTGGCGGCGCATGACGTCGGCGGTGCCGCGGAACAGCAGCTCGACGCCGAGCTCGTAGACCTCGGCCGAGTGGTCGCTGAAGTAGCCGTCGGTCTGCCAGTGGAAGGTCCGCCGGTAGTAGGCCGGGTAGCGCTGCTTGTCGACCTCGGGGATGTCGCGGAACGCACCGGCCTTCTTGCGGCGCACCACGCGCGGCGTGTCGCGCAACAGGCGCGGCAGGGCGCGCATGTAGCGGGCGACCGGGATGTCGAACAGC
>JBGQCL010000024.1:0-51926 GCA_041495365.1 Kofleriaceae bacterium
ACGCCGACTGGGTGGTCGCGTGGTCGCCGAGCCAGCGGATCGGCCACGCGCCGGTCTCGGAGTTCCCCAAGGTCCACCGGCCGGTCGCGATGCTGTCGCTCGACAACACGTACGACGAGACCGAGCTCCGCGCGTTCTTCGATCGCGTGGTCAAGGGGCTCGACGGCGACGTCCCGGTGTTCTCGGTCGAGCCCAAGATCGACGGGTTCGGCATCGAGCTGACCTACCAGGCCGGGAACCTGGCGCTCGGCGCGACCCGCGGTGACGGCCGGATCGGCGAGGACGTGACCGCCAACGTCCGGATGGTGCGCGGCGTCGCGCTGCGGCTGCGCGAGCCGCGAGACATCGTCGTGCGCGGCGAGATCTACATGACCAAGCAGGAGTTCGCGGCGATCAACGCGGCGCGGATCGAGGCCGGCGAGGAGCCGTTCAAGAACCCGCGCAACACCGCCGCCGGCTCGATCAAGCAGCTCGATCCGCGCGAGGTCGCCAAGCGGCCGATGCGCACCATCCTCTACGAGGTCGTCGACGGCGAGCGCTACGCGCCCGGCCACCTGGCGTCGCTCGCGCTGCTCGGGCGGCTCGGCCTGCCGGTGTCGGCGCACAACGCCCAGGCCGCGAGCTGGGACGAGCTGATCGCCTGCGTCCACGGCTGGCGCGATCGCCGCGACGAGCTGGCGTACGAGGTCGACGGCCTGGTGATCAAGGTCGACGACTTCGCGCTGCGCGCCGCGCTCGGCACCACCGCGAAGTTCCCGCGCTGGGCGATCGCCTACAAGTTCCCGGCCCGCCAGGTCACCACCGTGCTGCGCGACATCCACAGCTACGTCGGCCGGACCGGCGCGGTCACCCCGGTCGCGGTGCTCGACCCGGTCGAGCTGTCGGGCACCACCGTCGGGCGCGCCTCGGTCCACAACTGGGACATCGTCGCGAAGTTCGGCCTCGGCAAGGGCGACCGCGTGCTGCTCGAGAAGGCCGGCGAGATCATCCCGCAGATCCTCGCGGTCACCGAGAAGGGCGAGGGCCCGGCGTTCGAGGCCCCGACGCAGTGTCCGTCGTGCCACACGGCGCTGATCCGCGAGGAGGGCAAGGTCGCGCTGCTGTGTCCCAACCGACTGGGTTGCCCGGCGCAGCAGCTCGCGGCGATCGAGTTCTTCGCGTCGCGCGGCCAGATGAACATCGACGGCCTGGGCGAGAAGGTCGTCGCCCAGCTGGTCGACACCGGCCTGGTCCGCGACGTGGCCGACCTGTTCGTGCTGACCGCGGAGCAGCTCGAGAACCTCGAGCGGTTCGCCGAGCAGTCGGCGCACAACCTGGTGTCGGCGATCGCGAAGGCCCGGGCCGACGCCACGTTCGCCCGGCTGCTCGCGGCGCTCGGCATCCCCAACCTCGGCGGCGTGCTCGCCCGGCCGATCGCCGAGAAGTACGGCAGGCTCGGCGCGCTGGTCGCCCGGGCCGAGCAGCTCGACGCCGAGGCGCTGGTCGCCGAGCTGTGCGAGATCGACGGCATCGGCGAGACCATCGCGCAGAGCGTCGACCGCTTCCTGCGCGATCCGCACGTCGCCACCGTGCTGCGCAAGCTCGCCGAGCGCGGCGTCGATCCCGAGCAGCCGATCCGGGTCGTCGCCGACGGGCCGCTGTCGGGCAAGACGCTGGTGGTCACCGGCACGCTGACCGCGCCGCGCGCCGAGGTCCAGAAGCGGATCGAGGCCGCCGGCGGCAAGGTCGCCGGCTCGGTCAGCAAGAAGACCAGCTACCTGGTCGCCGGCGCGGACACCGGCAAGTCCAAGCTCGAGGCCGCCCAGAAGCACGGCGTCCAGGTGATCAGCGAGCAGGAGCTCGAGCAGCTGCTCACCGGCGCCGCCGGGCCCGCGCCGACGGCGACCTGACGCCCGATCGGCGCGCGGCGGTCAGTACAGCTCGGTCTGGCTGACCAGGCCGCCGGCCTCGAGGCCGAACAGCCGGCCCTCGAACGCGCTGTTGGCCGGCGCGAGGTGGACGAAGCCACCGCCGTCGAGGGTGCGCCACGACTGGAACGCGCCGTTCGGCGCGGCCTGCTGGGTAACGTAGGCGCGGGCGTCGCCGCCGACCGAGAACACCTGACTGGCGTCTTGCGCGTTCGAGCCGCGCAGAGCTTGCCAGTGCGGCCGCGCGCTACTTGCCCTTGGCCTTGTCCTGGATGTGGTCGAGCGTGAACACGTAGTCCTTGTTGGCCGCCGGGATGTGGCACGACAGGCAGATCGCCTGGTTGACCTCGTTGCGCACCGACTTGTCGGGGGCGAACACGGCGTAGTTCCAGTCGTGGTTCATCAGCAGCTCGGGGAAGCCCTTGTCCCAGCCGGCGCGCGCCTCCATACCCTCGTAGCCCTTGAGCGCATCGGTCTCGAGGCTGTCCTTGGCCGCGCCCGGCTTCTTGCTGTAGTTCTCGACCAGGATGATCGTGCCGTCGGGCAGCTTGTCCTTGCCGGCCTTGACGGCGGCGAACCCGGCGTTGTTGATGTACTGCTTGGCGACGGTGGCTCCGTCGGGCTTGGCCACGGTGCGGTAGAGGACGAAGCCCTTCGGGAAGTCCTTGGGGAACGTCATCTTGGTCTTCTGCGCGGCCGCGACGTTGGGCGGGACCGTGGTGTCCGTCGACGGGCGCTTGTTCCAGGCCGCGGCGAGGTTGTCCATGTCCGCCTCGCTGAGCACGCTGGTGATCGCCTGCATCACCGGGTGCTTGCGGTCGCCGGCCTTGAACGCCTTGAGCTGCTTGACGATGTAGGTCTCGCGCTGGCCGGCGAGCTGCGGCGTGTCGCCGACGGTGGCGAGGTGGCAGGCCTCGCAGGCCTGGCTCTTGGCCGCGCCCGCGGAGGCGTCGCCTCCGGCGTGGGCGGCGATGGGGAGGGCGAGCGAGATGGCGAGGACGCCGACGAGGCGGAGGGTCTGATGCGTGGGCATGCCTGACTCCTGGATAAGGGAACGTCGCGATGAACGCGCGCAGTGTGCCACCACTTCCGCCCCGAGTGCGAAAATCACGGAGCGATCGTCACGGCGTAGCCGGCGAACGCCACGCCGCCGCGGCCGTCGCGGAGCACGACCCAGAGGTAGGCCGGGCCGGCCTCGGGGGTGGCCGCGTGGCCTGGAACCGCGCAAGCCGGACCCAGCTCCACGCGTGATGTCCAGGCGGCGATCAAGCGGCTGCGCCGGAAGTTCGGGCGCGCAGACGTGACCGAGACCTTGCGGGATGTCGGGCTGCGGCTCGCGCCGCCGCAGGTGGCAGCTACCGCGCCTGTGCCTCCAGCAGCTTTTCCATCGTTCGGGGCGCGTGACATCTGGTTCGTTGTCGGTGTCCCGGTCTTCCTCGCGACCCGGTTCGCATGGGCTTCGCCGAGGTCGGCGGCTTCCTCGCGGCGTGGGTGATCGGCTATGGCGTCATCCAGTCGATCACGCCGTTGCTGCTGCGCCGCTTCACCAGGGGGCGCGCGCCACAGGGACGGTCAGCGACCGTGCTGGCATTCGTACTCGCTGCGGTGATCGCCGGCGTGATCGTTGGCGTCGAGCGCGATTACCAGCCCGAGTTGCTGGTCGTGGCCGGGCTCGGGTCGTTCGGCGTCGTGTTCGCGATCAACTCGTTCTGATCGGTGCGGACGCTGACGTTGGCGGTGAGTAGGTTCATCCGGAGTCGGCATGGGGATTCAGGATAGTGAACCGGCGGAGATGGGTGACATTCCGGCAGCGATCTAGCCAGTTACACCAGCTCACAGGAGTGTATCGTGTGCCACATAGTTGTTGCATTCCGGTCACCTTGCCACGCTTGAACCGACATTGACGGTCGCTAGCGTGCGCGAGACATGAAGCGCGCGCCATCAGCTTCGGTCGCCGTTGCGCTGATCGTCCTGCAGCGGCCCGGGATCGCGGTCGCGGATGATATGCCGGCCTCCGCTACGCCACCGAGCCAGCCGTCCGTCGACCCGGCGGTCGGTGCTGGCGCATCCCCGACCACCCATGCCGCATCCCTGGCCGGATCGGCGAGCGAGCCGACCGGCACGGTGATCGGGCATGTCGTCGACAGCACCACGAAGGAGGGGCTGCCGGCGGCGACGATCCAGGTGCTCGGCGGCCAGACGCTGACCGCCGAGCTCGACGGGACGTTCACGCTGAACCTGGCGCCCGGGACGTACACGCTGGTGTTCGCGACCCCGGAGTACGTCGAACAGCGCAGGATGGTCACGGTCACGCGGTCGCAGCCCGTCACGATCGAGCTCGCGCTCGCGCAGGTGTCCCGGACCGGCCGCGCGGAGACCATCGAGGTCCAGGGCGCGATCGACACCCGCAAGGACTCGGCCGTGCTCGCCGAGCGCCGCGCGTCGGCGACGGTCAGCGACGCGATCAGCGCGCAGCAGATCGCGCGCTCCCCGGACAGCAACGCCTCGGAGGCGGCGCGGCGGATCGTCGCCGCGACCATCCAGGACGATCGCTACATCGTCATCCGCGGGCTCGGGGGCCGGTACAGCACGACGCTGCTCAACGGCGTGCCGCTTCCCAGCCCGGATCCCGACATCCCGGCGGCGCCGCTCGATCTGTTCCCGGCGGCGCTGGTGACCAACCTCACCGTGAACAAGACGTTCGCGCCGGACCTGCCCGGCAACTTCGCGGGCGGCGCGCTCGGGATCGAGACCCGCACGTTTCCGGCGAAGTTTCTGTTCAAGGCCCGGATCGGCGTGGCGGGCAACTCCGCGAGCTCGTTCCGCACGCTGAACGGCCAGCGCGGCGGCAGCCTCGACTTCTTCGGCTACGACGACGGCAGCCGCTCTCTTCCCGGCGCGATCCCGACCGACCGGCTCGCCGGCGACGCGTCGCTCAGCCAGCAGGAGGTCGACGCCCAGACCGCGGCGTTCAAGAGCAACTGGTCGATCAAGCGCAGCATGGCCGGTCCCAACCTCGGCCTCGGCGCGACGATCGGCGACAGCACGTCGGTGGCCGACCAGCGGCTCGGCTACTTCGGCAGCATCAGCTTCGGTCACGGCTACAGCCGCCGCGCCAGTCACATCCAGGCCGTCGGCGAGGACGATCCCGCCGGCGGCAAGCGGCCGTCGACGCTGCAGCTCGACGACGTGCAGGGCACCGAGCAGGCCAACCTCGGTGCGCTCGGCAGCATCGGCTGGACGCCGGCATCGCACCACAAGCTCCAGCTGTTCGGGCTCTACGCCCACAGCGCCGACATCGCGACGAGCGACGTCACCGGGACCGAGGCGTCGACGGCGAACGTCGATCGCTCGCGCATGCAGTTCGTGCAGCGCGAGCTGATGTTCGGCCAACTGATCGGCGAGCACCGGCTCGCCGATCCGGTGATCCTCGAGTGGCAGGGCAACCTGGCTCGCGTGCACCAGCACGAGCCCGACACGCGCGACCTCGCCCGCAGTCCGACCGGCGACGGTCGCATGGTGATCGGTACGACGCCGGGCAGCTCGGAGCGCGTGTTCAGCGAGCTCACCGACAACACGGTCGGCGGCTCGCTCGCGGTCCGCGTCCCGCTCGAGCTCGCCCAGCTCAAGGCCGGAGCGACGATCCAGTACAGCGCGCGCGACTACCAGGCGCGCCGCTTCCACTTCACGCTGTCCGGAGACTCCCCGTTCCAGGATCCCGATCAGGCGTTCGATCCGAGCAAGTCGGGCGGCGAGATGTCGATGTACGAGGCGACGCTGCCGAGCGACGGCTACAGCGCGAGCCGGACCGTGACCGCCGGCTACGCGATGGCCGACGTCAACCTGACGTCGCAGCTGCGGCTGGTCGGCGGCGCTCGGTTCGAGCGCTCGAGCCTCGATGCCGGCTTCGAATCGAAGATCGACCTGATGGCGCCGCCGATGCCGCGGACCCAGCGCCACGACGATGACATCCTGCCGTCGCTCAACGCGATCTACGCGATCACGACGAACATGAACCTGCGCGCCGCGTATGCCATGACGGTGGCGCGCGCCAACTTCCGCGAGCTGTCGCCGTCGCTGTACTTCGATTACGTCCGCCGCCGCGTGCTCGGCGGCAACCCCTCTCTCGAAGAGACGCATATCCACAATGGCGATCTGCGGTGGGAGCTCTACCTCGGCGACAGCGAGGTGATCGCGGCGAGCGCGTTCGCCAAGTACTTCACCCGTCCGATCGAGCGCACGGTGACCGCCGGCGGCAGCGGCGACAACGTCAGCTTCGCCAACGCGAACCGCGCGAACAGCTACGGCCTCGAGCTCGAGGCGCGGCTGTCGCTCGCCCGGATCACGCCGGCGCTGGCGGCGTTCTCGCTCGCCGGCAACCTCAGCCTGATCGGATCCCAGATCGACGCCGATGGCGGCGGCACGCGCCCGCTCCAGGGCCAGTCGCCGTACGTCGCCAACCTCGGGCTCGGGTACGAGCACCCGTCGGCCGGCACCCGGGTCGACCTCGCGTACAACGTGTTCGGTCGCCGGATCGACGAGGTCGGCGTGGCGGGCGGGCTGAGCATCTACGAGGAGCCGTTCCACCGGCTCGATCTGACGCTGTCGCAGCCGTTGCCTGGCAACCTGCGCGTCAAGCTCGCCGGCAGCAACCTGCTGAATCAGCGCGTCGTTCGGACCCAGAGCGACGTCGAGATCTACGCCTATCAGGTCGGCGTCACCGTGCTTGGGAGCGTCGAATACAGCCTGGAGTGAGTTGTCCACAAGGAGCGTTCAGACCATGACCCGAACGATGATCTTGATGAGCCTGCTTGCGATCACCGCTGCTGCGTGCAGCGGTGATACGGAGTCGATGATGCCCCCCGGTGACGCGGGCGGAAGTGGCAGCGGGACCGGGACCACCGATCCCAACTGTCCTGGCACGCTGGCAAGCTCCGTGTGCCGGCTCGACAAGGACAACATCACAGCGAGTGTCACGTTTGCCGCCAAGTATACCTACGTGATCCCGCGGCTCAGGCAGCTGTTCGTCGAGCCCGGCGCGACGCTGACCGTCGAGCCGGGCACCGTGGTCAAGGGCGAGCAGGGCTCGGTGCTGGTGATCACCCGCGGCGCCAAGATCATCGCCGACGGCACCAAGGACAAGACGATCCTGCTCACGTCGTCGCAGGCCGACGGCTCCAGGACCGCGGGCTGGTGGGGCGGCATCCTGATCCTCGGCAAGGCGCCGGTCAACGCCGGCAAGCCGGCCAAGGACGAGGCGATCTTCGAGGCATTCACCGGCGCGATCCCCGAGGGCTTCTTCGGCGGCACCGATCCGCACGACAGCAGCGGCACGCTGCGCTACGTGCGGATCGAGTTCGCGGGCTTCAACTTCGTCGCCGACCGCGAGTTCAACAACCTCACGCTGTGCGGCGTCGGCGACGGCACCACGATCGACTTCGTGCAGGTCCACGGCGGGTCGGACGACGGCGTCGAGTTCTTCGGCGGCACGGTCAACGTCAAGCACCTGGTCTCGAGCCAGAACCAGGATGACGGGTTCGACACCGACAACGGCTGGCACGGCAAGGCGCAGTTCGTCATCGTCCAGAACGTCTCGCACCCGGCCGGGCTCACCGAGGCGTCCAACGGCTACGAGTCGGACAACTTCGCGGACAACACCAACGGCGGCTTCACGTTCATGCCGCGCACCGAGCCCACGGTATACAACGTGACGCTGATCGGCGACCACGACTACACCACGGCGAAGGACAACTTCGCGGCGGTGTTCCGCCGCGGCACCGGGGGCCATTACTTCAACCACCTCTGGTCCGGCTTCCAGGTCGGTCCCGAGATCCGCGACGCCGCGACCAAGGCACAGGCGGACGCTGGCACGCTCGAGATCAAGAACTCGATCTTCTTCGGCAACGACACGTCGGCCAGCCAGCTGCCGCCGCCGCAGGCCGCCCCGGCGATCGACATCGACGAGTCCGCCTACATCAACGCCACGAACAAGGACCTGTTCGTGACCGCCAACCCCCTGACCGACGCGCTCAACAAGACCCAGCCGAACTTCAAGCCGGTCGCGACCTCCGAGGCGCTCGTTTCGGCCAACGCGGCCCCGCCGCCCGACGACGGGTTCTTCGACAAGACCGCGACGTTCATCGGCGCGATCGGAACCGACGACTGGACGGCCGGCTGGACGAAGTACCCGCAGAATTGACGCGTCAAATCGGATAGCGCCTTTGCTAGTCCGAGGTCGCGTGGCCACCCTCGGCCGACATGACCCAGCCGGCGGGGATCCCACGACATGCGGCTATCGACTCGACGACGCCGGGTGCGGCGCCGCCGGCCGGTCGGCCGACGCCTGCGGGCTCTTCAACAGATCGCGCGCCTGGTCGGCGTGGCGCTGCAGCACCGGCTTGACGCCCTGGAGCAGGCTCTTGAGGTCGGAGTCGCTGGTCGAGCTGATCGCGACATCGATCTTGGTCAGCTCCTTGTCGTGACCCGACACCATCATGTTGAGGTATGCCTTGTCGAAGTCGGCGCCCTTGAGCGTCTTGAGGCGCGCGATCTGCTGGGTCATGTCCTTGTCGTCCTGGCGCTCGGCGTCGGTCGTCGGCTTGTCGGCCGGAATCGTCGTCACGTGGTGGGTCTTGGCGAACGCCGTCAGGTCCTTGTCCACCGTCTGGTGGTCATTGACCAGCGTGGTGGCGTAGTCCTTGACCTTCGCGCTGCCCTGGCGCTGCGCCTCCTTGCCGAGCGTGATCTCCATCTGGTTGACGTGATGGAGGTGCGCGATCGTCTTGATGTCGCCGTCGCTGAGCTTCGCGCCCGTCTTCGCGTCGCTGCCCGCGGTCTTGTTCGGCGAGGTGTCGCCGGCGCTCGTGCCCTTGGGCGGCGACTTGTCGGGCGTCGGATTGGCCGGGTTGTTGTTCGGCGGGTTGTTGTTCGGCGGGTTGGTCGGCGGAGTGCCGGCCGGCGTGGCGCCCGCGAGCCCGGGCACGGCGAGCGCGGCGACGATGGCGAATGCGCGAAGCTTCATGACAGTCCCCTTGGTTAAATCCGCAGTGGGCCTCTGCAAGTGGGGTACCGTCCGCAGCGACAGCGATTCCAGCAGACTGTCGCCTGCGCTGCGCGCTCACCCGGTGGCGACGGCGGGGCGCGCCGGCACGTTGCGCGGTGACGTCACGTCCGGTGCGCGCGGACCGCGGCCACCACGTCACCGGGATCGGGAAATTTTGCGCCCTGCTTGGCGATGACCTGGGCATCGTCGACCCAGACGCTGAGCTCGCCGGTGTTGCCGGGAACCAGCTTCGTCGAGACTCCGAGCTCGCGCTCGAGCTGCGCTGCCACCCGGGCAGCGTGCGGCCGGTAGCCTCAGGACGTGCAGTAGCGGATCGTGATCACCATGGGAGCGTAGCACGCTGCGATCCGGATCCACGCCGACAGGCGATCGCCGAAACCGCGGTGCGCGGGAAGCAGCCATCCCGGACCGGGCCGGTCGATGCTAGATGCAGGACGTGTGGCTCGCGCACGCGTTGACGCTGTTGCGGATCCCGCTCGCGCTCGCGCTGTGGTGGACGTGGGGCGATCCGGTGGCGTCGGTCGCGATCGTCGCGGCCGCGGCGCTGACCGACACCGCCGACGGCCGGGTCGCGCGGTGGGCGCAGCGGCGCGGCGCGCGCGGTCCGGACATCGGCGGCTGGCTCGATCCCGCGGTCGACAAGCTGTTCGTCGCGGTGGTGCTGGCGGCGATCTGGGTCCACACCCGGATCCCGTACAAGACCGCGGTGATCGCGCTGACCGGGGCGCGGGAGCTCGTGCTGGTGCCGATGGTCGCGGTGTACCTGGCGCGCCGCCGGCAGCACCGCGCGCTGCACGCCGACCGGTTCGGCAAGCTCGCCACGGTCGCGCAGTTCATCGCGCTGTGCGTCATCGCGCTGGCCCCGGAGCATGCGCTGCCGGCGGCTGCCGTCGCCGGGGGGCTCGGCCTGATCGCGGCCGGCCATTACATCGCGACGGCCGCGAGCGCCGAGCGGCACCCGGAGCGAGCGGCAGACCGCGCGGTCGACCGCCCGCCCGACGCCGGCCGTGATACTCCACGGTCATGAAGCACCAGCTCGCGCCCGTTCTCGCGCTCGTTCTCGTCCTCGGCGGGCCTCTGGCGGGCGGCGCGCCCGCCGCCGCGAAGGGCCTCACGATCGATGACATGCTCGCGATGCGGCGGGTCGGCGACCCGGTGGTGTCGCCCGACGGCAAGCAGGTCGCATTCACCGTGCGCGACACCGACCTCGAGGCCAACCGCGGCCGGCTCGACATCTGGCTGGCCCAGACCGACGGCTCGGGGGTCAAGCAGCTCACCACCCACCCCGAGAACGACCAGGACCCGCAGTGGTCGGCGGACGGCAGCTGGATCTACTTCCTGTCGTCGCGCTCCGGCTCGTCGCAGGTGTGGCGGATCCGGCCGGGCGGCGGCGAGGCGGAAACCGTGACCAGGCTGCCGACCGACGTCGGCGGCTTCCGGTTGTTCCCCGACGGCAAGCACGTGGTCGTCGCGCTCGAGGTCTGGCCCGACGCGAAGTCGATCGCCGAGTCGGTCAAGCGCGACGAGGAGCGCGCGCGGTCCAAGGTCAAGGCCAAGGTCTACGACCACCTGCTGTTCCGCCACTGGGACCACTGGGAGGACGGCAAGTTCTCGCACCTGTTCGTGTGGACCTCGCCGGAGGCCGGCGGCAAGCTCGACGACGCCCGCGACCTGATGGCGGGCGTCGCCACCGACGCTCCGACCCAGCCGTTCGGCGGGATGGACGAGGTCTCGATCTCGCCCGACGGCAAGTCGGTGGCGTACGTCGCCCGGGTCGCCGGCCGCGAGAACGCGTGGCGCACCAACACCGACGTGTTCGTGGCCCCGGCCGACGGCCACACCAGGCCGGACGACGTCACCGCGGCCAACCCGGCCTATGACTTCGGCCCGGCGTTCTCGCCGGACGGCAAGTCGCTCGCGCTGCGGATGATGAAGCGCCCCGGGTTCGAGGCCGACCGCGAGCGGATCGCCGTGCTCGATCTCGCGTCGCGCAAGCTCCGGGTGGTCACCGAGGCCTGGGATCGCTCGGCCGGGTCGCTCACGTGGAGCCCCGACGGCGGCACGATCTACACCGACACCGACAACCTCGGCAACCACTCGGTGTTCGCGATCGACGTCGCGACCGGCAAGGCCCGGATCGTCGTCGACAAGGGCACCAACACCGCGCCGCGGGTCGCCGGCGATCGCATCGTGTTCTCGCGCGACACGCTGAGCTCGCCGGCCGAGCTCTACAGCGTCAAGCCCGACGGCGGCGAGCTCCGCCAGCTCACCCACCTCAACGACGCCAAGGTCAAGGCGATCACCTGGGGCGACTACCAGCAGTACTCGTTCAAGGGCGCCAAGGGCGACACCGTGTACGGCTACGTGATCAAGCCGGCCGGGTTTACGGGGTCCGGGGGTTCCGGGGGTGGCAAGGTGCCGGTCGCGTTCCTGATCCACGGCGGGCCGCAGGGCAGCTTCGGCGACCACTTCCACTACCGCTGGAACCCCGAGGTGTACGCCGGTCACGGCTTCGGCGTCGTGATGGTCGATTTTCACGGCTCGACCGGCTACGGCCAGGCGTTCACCGACGCGATCGCCAACGACTGGGGCGGCGCGCCCTACGAGGATCTGATGATGGGCCTCGACGCCGCGCTCGACAAGAACCCGTGGCTCGACAGGAACCGGGTCGCCGCGCTCGGCGCCTCGTACGGCGGCTACATGATCAACTGGATCAACGGCAAGACCGATCGCTTCAAGGCGCTGGTCGTTCACGACGGCAACCTCGACGAGCGGATGGCCTATTACGACACCGAGGAGCTGTGGTTCCCCGAGTGGGAGCACGGCGGCCTGCCGTGGGACAAGCCCGAGGGTTACACCAAGCACAACCCGATCGACCTGGTGAAGAACTGGAAGACCCCGACTCTTGTGATCCACGGCGGGCAGGATTTCCGCGTCGTCGACACCCAGGGTATGGCGACGTTCACCGCGCTGCAGCGCAAGGGCATTCCGAGCCGCTTCCTGTTCTTCCCCGACGAGAACCACTGGGTGCTCAAGCCGCAGAACTCCCGGCTGTGGCACGAGGAGGTCCTCGCCTGGATCGACCGCTGGACCAGGCGCTGACCGCGACAGCGCAGGTGTCGCAGGCCGGCGCACGATTGCCAGTTGCCAGCTCGACCCTCCGTTCGTAGCCTGTGATGACCGTGTTCATTGCCGCGCGCCTCACGACGACCACGACCACCGCCTGTTTCGGGCAGGTGGCCGTGCGCGCTGGCTGATCAGACCCACGACACGACCCACGCCCGGACGGCCACATGGCACCGGGCGCGGTCGTCGCGCATCGCGTTCCGTGGCCGCCCCACCCGCCAGGAGACGACGATGCCAGCTCACGAGTCCATCCATCCCCCGCCAGCCGCGTCCGCCGCGGAGCTTCCCCCCGACGATCACCGCGCTCTGATCGCGCGGCTCGATCTGTGCCACTTCCAGGACGAGGCGCCCGCCATGGTGTTCTGGCACCCGCGCGGCTTCACCCTGTACCGCCTGCTCGAGGACGCCGCCCGCGCCCACGTCGCCGCCGCCGGCTACCGCGAGGTCCGCACACCGCAGCTGCTCCGCCGCGCCGTGTGGGAGCGCAGCGGCCACTGGGACGCCTTCCACGACGCGATGTTCGCGGTCGGCGCCGGCGCCGGCGAGGCCGCGCTCAAGCCGGTCAGCTGCCCGGGCCACATCCAGCTCGTGCGCCGGCTCGCGCCATCGTGGCGCGACCTGCCGCTCCGGATCGCCGAGATGGGCCTGTGCCACCGCGACGAGGCGAGCGGCAGCTGGCACGGCCTGATGCGGCTGCGCCAGTTCACCCAGGACGACGGCCACATCTTCTGCACCGACGACCAGGTCGCCGGCGAGGTCGAGCGGTTCTGCCGCGAGCTGCCGGCGTTCTACCGCCGGTTCGGCTTCGACGACGTCGCGCTCGCCCTGTCGCTGCGGCCGGACAACCGGCTCGGCGACGACGCGTGGTGGGACCGCGCGGAGCGCGAGCTCGGCGATGTCGTCGCGGGCCTGGGACTGCCGTGCGAGATCCAGCCCGGCGCCGGCGCGATCTACGGCCCCAAGCTCGAGTTCATCCTGCGCGACCGCTCCGGCCGCGCCTGGCAGTGCGGGACCATCCAGCTCGACTTCATGATGCCGCAGCGGTTCGACGTCCGCTACGTCGACCCGCGCGGCGAGCGCCGCCACGTCGTGATGCTGCACCGCGCCCTGTACGGCTCGATCGAGCGCTTCCTCGGCATCCTGCTCGAGCATCACGGCGCCGCGCTGCCGGCCTGGCTCGCCCCCGATCAGGTCGCGGTGATCCCGGTGTCGGCGGACCACGCCGCCGCGGCCGCCGCCGTCCACGACCGGCTCGCGCGCGCCGGCCTGCGCAGCCGGCTCGACGCCGACGGCGGCACCCTGGCGCGCCGGATCGCGGCGGCGCACCACGACGGCGTGCCGTTCGCCGTCGTCATCGGCGACCGCGAGCGCAGCGAGCACACGCTGTCGGTCCGCGCCCGCGACGGCCGGTGGACCGCGCCGGCCGACGATGCCGTGGCCGGCCTGGTGCGCCGCTGCGCCGCGCCGGGCGCACCGGGCAGCGCCGCCGCGGCACCGTGAGCTCGCGCCGGGCGATTCCGCGGAATCCGGGTGACTGCATCGCTTGCCCTCAGCCGGGGCGCTCGATGGGCTCATCCGGGGCACGAGGCTTGAATGGGGGCCGTCATGGCGACAGGCAATCTCGATCCTCACGACGAGCGAGCGGGGCAGCTGATCTCGGGGGTGCTGCACGACGCGCGCGATCTCGCGGTCGCCCAGGTCGACAAGCTCAAGGCCGAGGCGATCATGCAGGTCAAGACCGCCGGCGAGGGCGCGATGTACGGCGGGGCGGGTCTGGTGCTCCTCACGATGGCGGCGATGATGCTGGGTGTCGCGATCGCGTGCGGCCTGGCGACGGCGGGGCTGGCGTGGTGGCTGGCGTTCGGGCTGGTGGCGATCGCGTACGGTGGGGGCGGCGCGGCGCTCCTCAAGCGGGCGCAGGACCGGCGGCGCCACGTGGCGCGCCGCGCCGCTCCGACGCTGTCGTAGGTCGGGCCCCGCGAACACTGCGGTCCGCACCGGGCGGCGGCCGGTCGGCGTGGTCGAGCGAGCCAGCGAGCCAGCGAGCGATGATGCGCTCGCGTCACGCCGCCGTCCGCGCGGAACCCGCCGTAGCGCCTGCGCGACGCGGTCGTGGGCCCGTGCGGCCGGTGAGCGTGCTGCGGCGCGCACCGTGGAGTGACGGCTCGCGCCAGTGGCGATGGTGCGCTCGCGCCACGTGGATCGCCGCACGGTCTCGCTCATCGCCTGAAAAATCAGTGTCCGGTACCGAGGCTTTCCGGCGGGACAGGTCCATTTCCAGATTCTGCCTCGCCGCGGCTCGTGGTCGTGCTTGTTCGCGATGATCTCGTCGGTAGACTGCGTATCGAGATCGAACAAAGGAGTTCGTCATGCGGTACGCGCGAACGGTGGTGACTGGAGTGACGGTGGGGATCCTGGGCCTGGCGGCCGGCTGCGCGACCGAGCCCGATCCGCCGATGGGCAGCATGACCATGGATCTGGAGATCGCGCCCGGCGTCGCGATCGACACGGTGAACTGGACGATCAGCAATACGGCGACCGGCTACACCCGATCTGGAAGCGCCGATGTCCAGTTCAGCAACATGCTCGCGTTTCAGGTCGGCGCGATCCCGGTGGGCAGCGGCTACACGATCTCGCTGTCCGCGACGTCGGTCGACGGCGCGTTCAGCTGCGCGGGCTCCGCGGAGTTCGAGGTCTCGGCGCAGGCCACCACGCCGGTCGACGTTCTGCTGTACTGCTCGGCGGCGCCCGGCGATGAGGGCACGGTCGTGGTGACCGGCACGACCCAGATCTGCGCCACGCTCACCTCGCTCGAGGCATCGCCGCTGGAGACCGCGGTCGGAACGCCGATCTCGCTGTCTGCGTCGGGCTCGGCTGGGACGCTGCCGGTCTCGTACACTTGGACCGCGACGGCCGGGACGATCGACGACCCGCAGAGCGAGGCGCCGACGTTCACCTGCCCGGGTACGCCCGGTCCGGTGACGATCTCGGTCACGGTGTCTCTCAGCGTGGCGTCGTGCAAGACGGTGACGTCCCAGCGCGTGACGGTGACCTGCGACGCGCTCGATCCGACGTTCACCAACGTCTATGCCACGATCATCGACCCGCGCTGCGCCTTCTGCCACCACCCGGGCGGCGGCGGCGGCACGGTCGGCATGCTCGACATGAGCTCGCAGCCCGCGGCGTATGCGAACCTGGTCGGCGTCGCCGCGCAGGGCACCGGCCCCGGCACCACCGGCGTCACGTGCGCATCGGTCATGCCGCCGCTGGTCCGGGTCGTGCCCGGCGACGCGGCCGGCAGCCTGCTGTTCAACAAGGTCGACAGCAAGCTCATCGGGGCCAACCCGCTGTGCGGCTCGCCGATGCCGATGCCCCACCAGGCGAACCCGCTGTCCCAGGCCGAGGTCGACCTGATCGCCGCCTGGATCGCCGCTGGCGCCCCGAACAACTGATCGCTGGCCGTCGGCGTTGCTGCCGAGCCGGGCGAAGCCGAGCACGAGTCGAGACCCGATCGGTTGTCATTCACCCAGAAACAGCCCGAGGCCGACGTCGGCCCGCGCCCGGAGTTGCCCGCGCCGCGACCACCCGCCCGAAAACAACGGTCGCTAGCAGGCTTGCGCATCCAGCGAGCGTGGCCCGCTTGCGAGGTGGGCGGATCGCGTCACGGTTGGCATACGGAGGTACCCATGGCACATCGCTTTGATCGCGGAGACGTGATCGACATGCTCGAGGAGTCGGCGATCCGTCGCATCCCGGTCGTGGTGCAGCTGCGCAACGGCCGGGTGTTCGAGGACCGGGTCACCGACATCGGCAAGTGGGGCGAGGAGGACTGGGTGGCGTTTGCACTTCATGACTTCACGCCGCTGCGCTCGATCTCGAGTTGCCAGCGCGCGTGGCCGCCGGCCTATACGTACGCCGGCAAACGCTAGGCACGGCGCGACCGGGCGCCCAGCCGGGCGCCCAGCCGGGCGCCCGAGCGCACGCGCACGGTCCGGGCGGCTCGCAGCGACGCAACCTCGCGTCCTGCCGCGGGCCGCGCCGGCACACGCCATGCTGGAGGGTCCATCATGGACCTCCTCACATGGATCATCGTCGGCCTGATCGCAGGCGTGCTCGCGTCGCTTCTGGTCGGCTCTGCGGGCGGCATCATCATCGACATCGTGATCGGCGTGGTCGGCGCGTTCGTCGGCGGCTGGATCTTCCAGGCTGCCGGCTGGCACACGCCGTTCGCCGGGCTCGCCGGCACGATCTTCGTCGCGTTCGTCGGCGCGGTGGTGCTGCTTGTCGTGCTGCACCTGATCCGCGGGCGCCGACGGTTGTGATCGGCGCGCCGGCCGCTACAGCGGAGCCGATAGCTCGGGCTCGAGGATCGGGCCGATCGGCACGATCCGCGTCGGGCTCACCGTCGGCTGGCTCCAGTAGTAGTGAGTCTTGATCTCGTCGAGCTTGCAGGTCGGACGGATCCCCGGGTGCTGGTACATCCGGCGCGTGAACCGCCACAGGTTGGGGTGGTCGCGCAGGCGCTTCAGGTTGCACTTGAAGTGCCCGTGATAGACCAGGTCGAACCGGAGCAGCGTGGTGAACAGCGCGATGTCGGCCTCGGTCATCTGCGCGCCGCACGCGAACGGCTGCTCGGCGAGCACGCCGTCCCAGTGGGCGAGCGCTGCGAACAGCTCGCGCACCGCGGCGTCGTACGCGGCCTGGCTGGTCGCGAACCCGGCGCGGTACACGCCGTTGTTGATCGGCGAGTAGATCTCGTCGAGCACGCGGTCGATCCGGCCGATCAGCTCGGGCGGCGCCAGCGACGGCTCGAGCGGCCGATCGGCGAGCGGCGCGAAGTCGAGGTCGAAGATCCGCATGACCTCGCGGGACTCGTTGTTGACGATCGTCGCGTCGCGGCGGTCCCACAGCACCGGCACGGTGACGCGGCCGGTGTAGCCACGATCCGCCCGTAGATAGACGTCGCGCAGCAGCGGCGCGTTGCCGATCGGGTCCGGATCGTCGTCCCGGAACACCCAGCCATCGTCGCCCATGTGCGGGTCCACGATCGTGACGCTGATCGCACCGACCAGCCCGCGCAGCGAGCGCGTGATCAGCGTCCGGTGCGCCCACGGGCAGGCCCACGCCGCGTACAGATGGTAGCGACCTGTGACGATCTCGTCGGGCCGCCTGCGAAACCGCGCGGCCGGGCGCTGGAAGGCGCCGTGGGCATCGGGCTCGTACCACCCCGTGTGCCAGGTGCCATCCACGAGGTGTCCCATGCTCGATCGTTACCATTCCTCGCCGGCGGGTGAAACCGTCGTGTCGTGCGGCGGAGTGCAATTGTCTGTTTCGTGATCGAAGGAGGACTGGGGTACTGTCGGCGGCGATGAAATGTCCCGGCTGTGCGAACGATATGGTGCGGGTCGAGGTGCAATCGATCGAGATCGACCGCTGCCGTCGTGTGGCGGCATCGTGCTCGACCAGGGCGAGAGCGAGGCGATCGAGGTGCTCGGGCTCGCCCAGGTGATCGAGGGCAGGGTGTCGGCCGAGCCCGCCGGTGACGCGCGCGCGACGGCGGCGCGCTGCCATGAATGCAACCGCGACATGATCGCGCTGCGCGGGGCAGGTGACGTCGAGTACGACTGGTGCGACGGCTGCGAGCGGCTGTTCTTCGACCGCGGCGAGCTGACCGCGTTCGAGGCGTTCGTCGACAGCTAGGGATTCCTCGCGGGTTACCCCCGGCCTACCTGGAACGCAGCGTTGCGCGGCCGGACCGATCGGCGTGGCACGCGACGCTCTCGGAGAAGCCCTGGAACTGCTCGCACACCTGCTGCGGCGCCGGTTCGGCCGCAGCCCGGCGCACAGCTTCGTGATGCTCGCCGCCGAGCGGCCCCGGACCTCCCTGAAGGACCAGGTCACCGAGCGGATCCCGGTGCTGCGGACGCCCTGACCACGCGGCCTAGTGGTGGATGTCGCGCCCCTCGCTGTCACGGGCGATCCGCAGCGCGCCGACCAGCACGAAGCCGGCGAGCGCGATGAAGGTGGCGGCGGCGAACGCCGAGGACAGCGAGCCGTCGGATCGGACGATGCTGATGAAACATCCGACGGCGGCGACGATGGGCAGCATGACGAGGGCGAGGACGGCGGCCATGCCGGCGGATGTGTGCGCGCGATGTGCCAGTCGCGCCGCCGCCAACCCTGTGCGATCGCGAGGCAAACGCGCAAGCCGTGCGAACCGGCGACCGGCGGCGCGAAACCGTTGCGGACGTGGCGGGCGCGACGGCCGGCGTGCGAAGGTCGAGCCGATGCGCAGCCTGGCCCTGGTCCCTTGCCTCCTGGCGTGCGGTTCGTCGCCTCCGTCGCCGCCGCCCGAGCCGACCGCGCGGCAAGCGTTGCCGTGGCCGGTCCCCGACGGGTTTCGGGGCGAGACCATCCCGTTCCCGCTCGACTTCGCCTCCGTCATCCCGCACAAGGGCGTGGAAGAGCTGAGGTTTGCGCCGGGGTTCTTCGAGCCGGCGCAGCCGGGCTACTGGTCGTACACCTTCGTGTGGCGGACCGAGGATCCGGCGGCGATGGACGCCGCGGCGGTCGGCGGCGAGCTGACCGCGTACTTCCGCGGCCTGATCGATGCGGTCGACCAGGCCAGGCAGATCGCAGACCACGAGGCGATCGCGGTCCGCGCGACCCCGGCCGGCGCGCGCTTCACGCTGGCCGCCCACGTGTTCGACGCATTCAAGACCAAGCAGCCGCTCGACCTCGTCGGGTGGGCGGAGCGCGGGGCGTGTGGGGCCGGCGCGCTGTGGCGGTTCGTGCTGGCCCCGGCGGCGAGCGCGCTCCGGCCGCAGCTCGAGCGCCTGGCGGCCGCCGCGGCGTGCGATCAGCCGGTGCCACCGCCGCCTCCGCCCCGGCCGCAGTGACTCAGCCCGGTGGCGCCGCCGGCTCCGGCGACACCGACGTGTGGTCGTGGAGGATCCGCCAGCCCTCGGGCCGGCGCTCGAGGACCAGCGTGAACACGCCGCGCCCCGCGTGGGCCGTGCCGGTGAGATCCCAGTGGCCGAGCACGACCGCGCCGTCGGCGCCGACCGGATCGATCGAGTCGATGCGGAACGCCAGCGTGCCCATCGCCTTCGGATCGGTCGCGTACCGCGCCTGGTAGTGGTCGAACGCCTCCTGCCAGCCGCGCCGGATGTTGCCGCCGGACGTGAACACCAGCGCCGGCGTGCGCGCGTAGCCCTCCATGTAGCTTGCGAGGTCGCCGCGGTTCCACGCCGCGACCTGGCGATCGAGCACGGCGGAGATCGCGGCGCGATCGGCGGGCTCGAACCGGGCGACGTGCGGGGCGCTGGCCGCACAGCCGCCGAGCGCGGCGGCGGACATCGCCAGGGCGAACGCGAGCGCAGGGAGCCGCATGCGCCGAGCCTACCGCACGCGCCGGCGGTGCGGCGCATCACGGCCGGCGCGATGGCGCGCGCCCGGCGGGATGCCGTACCTTTGCCGTCATGTCCACTGGACGGATCAGCCTCGAGCGCCGCGGCCACGCGCTGGTGATCGGCATCGACCGTGTGGCCAAGCGCAACGCGTTCGATCTCGCGATGTGGGACGGGCTGTGCCGGGCCTACGGCGAGCTGGAGCGCGACCCCGAGCTGCGGGTCGGCGTGCTGCACGCCCACGGCGATCACTTCACCGCGGGGCTCGACCTGCCGCAGTGGGCGCCGATGTTCTCGCGCGGCGGGTTCTCGATCCCCGACGACGGCCTCGACCCGCTCGGGCTCCGGTCGCGGGTGACCAAGCCGGTGGTGTGCGCGGTCCAGGGCACCTGCCTGACCCTGGGCATCGAGCTCCTGCTCGCGGCCGACATCCGGATCGCCGCGCGGTCGACCCGGTTCGCGCAGATCGAGATCAAGCGCGGGATCTACCCGGTCGGCGGCGCGACCCTGCGGTTCCCGCGCGAGGTCGGCTGGGCCAATGCGATGCGCTGGCTGCTCACCGGCGACGAGTTCGACGCCGCCGAGGCCCACCGCATCGGCCTGGTCCAGGAGCTCACCGATCACGGCGAGCAGCTGGCGCGCGCGCTCGCGATCGCCGAGGTCATCGCCGACCAGGCGCCGCTCGCGGTCTACGCGACGCTGGCGGCGTGCCGCCACGCGCTGCCGCACAGCGAGGCCGACGCCACCGCGCGGCTGTTCCGGGATCTCGCGCCGCTGGTCGCCAGCGAGGACATGCAGGAGGGGCTGCGCGCGTTCCTCGAGCGCCGGCCGGGCCGGTTCCGTGGTCGCTGACCCGATGCTCGACATCGCGCTCGGCCGCCTGTTCGCCCAGGCGCTGGTGGCGATCGCGCGGGCCGACGACGAGATCAGCCCGGAGGAGGGCGTGCGCCTGGAGCAGCGGATCGCGCTACGGGTCGCCGCGCCGATCTCGCTCGACGACCTGCTGCTCGCCGAGCCGATCGAGCCGCACCGGCTCGCCGAGGCGGTGCGCGGCAGCTCGGGGCCGTTCCGCCACGTCGGGGTCCACCCCGGCGAGCTCGCCGCGATGATCATCAGCGACGGCATCGCCGTCGTGATCGCCAAGGGCTACGTCTCGGAGGCCGAGGCCCGCGTGCTCGTCCGGTTCGCCTCGGCGCTGGGCTGCTCGCGCGACGAGATCCGCGCGCTGTGCCACCGCGCGGCGCCCTGGCTGGGCGCGGTGGGCGATCTATAGGCTGTCGACCGGCGCCGGCAGCGCGCGGCGGATCCGCCGGTCCTCGATCACCGCCGCGGCGCCCTTCTCGGCGATCATCACCGTCGGCGAGGCGGTGTTGCCCGAGGTGATCGCCGGCATGATCGACGCGTCGATCACGCGCAGGCGCGCCACGCCGCGCACGCGGAGCCGGGTGTCGACCACGGCGTCCGCGTCGTCCGCGCGTCCCATCCGGCAGGTCCCGACCGGGTGGAAGATCGTCGTGCCGACGTTGCCGGCCGCCGTCACGAGCTCGGCGTCGGACTGGAACGCCGGTCCGGGGACGAACTCCTCGGGCGCGTACTGCTTCATGGTCTCGGTGCCCTGGATGATCCGCCGCGCGAGGCGCAGGCACTGCACGGCGATCCGCTGGTCCTCCGGCGTCGACAGGTAGTTGAGCCGGATCTCCGGCGCGGCGCGCGGCTCGGGCGACTTGAGGCGGATGTGGCCGCGCGACGTGGGGCGCAGGTTGCACACGCTCACCGTGAACGCGGGGAACCGGTGCAGCGGATCGCCGAACTTGTCGAGCGACAGCGGCTGGACGTGGAACTCGATGTTCGCGGTCGGCTGGTCCGGATCGGACCTCGCGCACGCGCCCATCTGCGACGGCGCCATGGTGAGCGGACCGGTGCGCCGGAACACGTACTCCAGGCCCATCTTGACCTTGCCCCACCACGAGCTGGCGAGGGTGTTGAGCGTGAGCACGTTCTGCACCTTGAACGCGGTGCGCAGCTGCAGGTGGTCCTGCAGGTTGCCGCCCACGCCGGGGAGATCGTGGACCACGGGGACGCCGTGCGCCTGGAGGTGCGCGCCCGGGCCGATGCCCGAGAACTGCAGGATGTGGGGCGAGCCGATCGAGCCCGCGGCCAGCAGGGTCTCGCAGCGCGCCTCCGCGAACACGACCTCGTTGCCCCGGTAGAACTCGACGCCCTGGGCCTCGGCCTGGCCCGCCGCGTCGCGCCCGAGCCGCAGCCGGTGGACCTGGGCTCCGGTCAGCACGGTGAGGTTCTTGCGGTGCTCGATCGGCCGCAGGAACGCCTTGGTCGCGTTCCACCGCACGCCGCGGCGCTGGTTGACCTCGAACCGCGAGCTGCCCTCGTTGTCGCCGCGGTTGAAGTCGTCGATCTTGCCGATCCCGACCTCGGCGGCGGCGTCGCGGAACGCGTCGAGGATCTGCCAGGACAGCCGCTGCTGCTCGACCCGCCACTCGCCGCCGGCGCCGTGGACCTCGTCGGCGCCGCGCCAGTGGTCCTCGGTGCCCTTGAACACCGGGAGCACGTGGTCCCAGGACCAGCCCGGGTCGCCGGTCAGGCGGGCCCACTCGTCGTAGTCGCGGGCCTGGCCGCGCATGTACAGCATGGCGTTGATCGACGTGCAGCCGCCGAGCACGCGGCCGCGCGCGTACAGGATGGTGCGGCCGTTGAGGCCGGGGTCCGGCTCGATGCGGTAGCACCAGTCGGTGCGCGGGTTGCCGATGCAGAACAGGTACCCGACCGGGATGTGGATCCAGATCCCCTTGTCGCGGCCGCCGGCCTCGAGCATCAGCACCGAGACCGACGGATCGGCGGACAGCCGGTTGGCGAGCACGCAGCCGGCGGTGCCGCCGCCGGCGATCACGTAGTCGAACGAGCCGATGGTCTTCATGGGTCCCCTCGTGGCCCAGAAGGGCGCCGCAGGATATCGGGACCCGCCAGTCCGGTCAGCCCCCGCGGGTCACGGCGTGGTGAACGTCTTCAGCCAGTCGAGGTTGGCGCCCAGCTCCCAGGGGTCGGTGCCGGTCTGCCAGCCGGCGTCGAGCGAGTTCTGGCTGCCGCCGCAGTCGCCGGTGCGCCGCATGTAACAGTGGTCGGCGCTGCCGTCGCCGACCTGCGCGTTCTGCACGATGAGCCAGCCGCTGCCGTTGGACTGCAGGCAGCTGGTCGCGGTGCTGCCGCACGACAGGCCGGTCAGGGTCAGGAACTGGCTGCGCACGTTGCTGGCGTTGGGGCCGATGAACTGGTCCTTCTCGCCGTCGATCGCGCGCAGCCGGTTGCTGGGCAGCGTGCGGTTGCCGTTGCCCATGCACGACGTCAGGTTGAAGATCGAGTACTGGACGCCGTCGCCCATGCCCCACGCGGCCTGGACCCGGCTGTCGAAGTTCTTGGCCAGCGTCGCGATGACCGCGCCCTGGCTGAACCCGCCGACCACCACGCCCTTGCTGCAGTCGGCCTTGGCGCGCGAGCACAGCCGTGCGAGCGCGGTGGTCGAGCTCGCGCCGTTGAAGATGCAGCGCGCCTTGCCCGAGATCGCGGTGCAGTTCCCGAACGAGCCGCTGCTGTAGGCGACGGTCGCGGCGACGAACCCGCGGCTCGCCATGGCGGCGACCGCGGCGGTCGCCGACGCGTTGGTGAAGGTCTCGGACGTGCCGATCGTGTAGATGAACACCGGGAACGTGCCGGCGGTCGTCGGCTCCTGGCCGCTGATGTTGAACGTCGTGTTGCACGTCGTCGCATTGTTGCCCTGTCCGGTGTAGGTCGCCGTGAAGGCGGTCGTGGTGACCGCCTGGGTGACCTCGGTGGGTTCGTCGGGCGGCTGGCCGGGCTCTGGGGCGTCGGTGCAGGCGCCGGTGATGAGGGCGAGCGAGAGCAAGCAGGGGAGTGCAGTCTTCATGTCCGGTTCTCCTGTCGCGAGGCGTTGCCGGCGGGCACGACCGTCCAGCGCGCCATGCGCGGTTCACGAGCCGACAGCCTCGTGAGACGCGATGGTTCCTGAACCGTCCAGGTCGCGATGCCGTTGCGCCGCACGCTCTCACGGAGCCAAGCGCCGAGTAAATATCCGTCTCGCGGCATCCCGATCGAGGAACTCTTCAGTTCCTGTAGGGCGAGTGTCGCGGCATACAACCGCGCGCGTGCGGCGCGCCCGGAGTGGGAGACCCGCCGCCATCGGCCCCGAAGTGGGCGATCGGTCCTGCCGCGAGGACGCCATCCCGGCGTGATCCGCGGAGCGATCCGCTGCGGGATCGCCGGGACCGGGAGCGCGCGGATCCCGCCGTTACGCGATCACCGCCGGCAGCCCCTGGATCGACATCCCGCCATCGACCGCCAGGCACTGGCCGGTGATGTACGACGCCGCCGGCAGCGCGAGGAACGCCACCGCCGCCGCGACCTCGTGCGGCTCGGCGATCCGGCCGAGCGGCGTGCGCGCCAGGATCGCCGCGAGCACCTCGGGCCGTGACAGCACCGGCTCGACCAGCGGCGTGCGCGTGTACCACGGCGCCACCGTGTTGACCCGGATCCCGTCGCGGGCCCACTCCAGCGCCAGCGTGCGCGCGACCTGCGCGATCCCTGCCTTGGCCGCGCCGTACGCCACTCCCGTCGGCAGCGCGATCTGCCCGGCGATCGAGCCGACGTGGATCACGCTCGCGCCCCCGGCGGCGCGCAGCATCGGGTGGAGGTCGCGCGACAGCAGCACCGGCGACGTGAGGTTGAGCGCGATCAGCTTCTCGATCGTCGCATCGTCGTAGTTCACCAGCGGCGCGCGCACGTTGCTGCCCGCGTTGTGGACCAGCACGTGGAGCGGGCCGCGCTCGCGGACGTGGGCGACGATCCGCGCGCGATCCGCGGCGCTGGTCACGTCGCCCGCCACGCCGGTCACCCGGTCGCCGAGCTCGCGCACCGCGGCGTCGACCTCGGCCGGCGAGCGCGCGACCAGCGCGACGTGCGCGCCGAGCTCCAGCAGCTCGGCCACGATCGCGCGGCCGATGCCGCGTGTGCCTCCGGTCACGAGCGCGTTCCGCCCGCGCAGCTGCCACGTCGATCGCGTCATGGTGGCACTATATCCCGATGATCACGCAGCTCGATGATGTCCACCTGCCCCAGCTGGTGGCTCACATCGCCCGCCACAGCCGGGAGTCCGGCCGCGGCGGGGACCTGATCTTCCGGCCGCGCTCGTCGGACGCTCCGATCGACGAGCCGGCCGCGATCGAGCGCCACAGCGCCGGCTGGGCGCTGGCGCTCGACGAGCCGTACTGGCTGCGGACCTGGGGCATCGTCGTCGACGGCCAGATCCGCGGCCACCTCGACCTCCACGGCGGCCGGATGCCGTCGGAGTTCCACCGCGCGATGCTCGGGATGGGCGTCGAGCGCGCGTGGCGCGGCAAGGGCCATGGCCGCGCGCTGCTCGCGGCTGCGATCGGCTGGGCGCGCGGCGCCGGGCTGACCTGGCTCGACCTCGGCGTGTTCGGCCACAACCACCGCGCGCGCAAGCTGTACGCCTCGGTCGGCTTCGTCGAGCTCGGCACCACGCGCGACCGCTACCGGGTCGACGATGTGGTGATCGACGACGTCGCGATGGTGCTCGCGCTGTGATGGACGGGGCGTCAGTGCGCGGCGGCCGAGCCGGCTGCGGTGGGGGCGGGTGCCGCGGGAGCCGCGGGCGCCGGGGCCGGTGACGCCGGGGCCGCGGGCGCCGGGGCGGCGGTCGCGGTGAGCGCGGCGATCTGGCCCTGGCGTGCGTGGTCGATCGCCTCGCCGAGCACGCGCGCGGCCTCCTGCGGCGCGTGGAACCCCATGCTGTTCTCGGCGGCGATGAAGTCGAGCCGCCACTGCGCCTTGCGCTGGAGCGCGAGCGCGGGCGCGAGCTGCTCGGCGGTCGCGCCGCGCGCCCGGGCGGCGGCGACCGCGTCGAGCAGGCCGACCAGCGCCTGGCCGCCGCGCTCGAGCAGGTCGTGGTTGCGCTGCTGGATCGCGTCGACCCGGGCGAGCATTTCGGCCTCGGGGAAGCGGTGGCAGGTCTGGCACGCGCGGTTGACGTTGAGCAGCGGGCTGCGCACCCAGTGATCGCTGATCTTGGTGGCGCCCTCGCGCATGTACGGCATGTGGCAGTCCGCGCATGACACGCCGCTGCGCGCGTGGATGCCCTGGTTCCACAGCTCGAACTCGGGGTGCTGGGCCTTGAGCACGTGCGCGCCGGTCTCCTTGTGCTCGTAGTCGTAGAACGCGCTGCCGTCGGGGAACTTCGCGGCGTCCCAGTAGGCCTCGATGTCCTCGACCCGCAGGCCCTTGCCCCACGGGAAGGTCAGCGGCATCTTGCCCGAGCAGTAGTATTCGACGTGGCACTGGCCGCACACGAACGACCGCATCTCGTTGCGGCTGCCGTCGGCGTTCGGGTCGTACGGCCGGTCGCGCTTGCCCTTGCGCCAGTCCCCGATCGACGACAGCGCGGGCACCGGGGCGTCGGACGCGGCGAGCGCATGGATGCCGCGGATGAAGCCGGGCCGGGTCACGCGCAGCGCCATGGTCCTGGGGTCGTGGCAGTCGACGCAGCTCACCGGGTGTGCGTCGCCGCCCTGGTGCAGCATCTGGTTGACCTCCTGGTAGCTGTGCTTCGAGGTCTCGTCGAGGCCCTTGAACGGATCGCCGCCACCGAGCTTGCGGTACAGCGGCATGATCGACGCGTGGCAATGCAGGCACGAGCCGGACTGCGGCCTGGTCAGCCGCTGGGTCGCCTCCTGGTCGGCGAGCATGTAGGCGTGGCCGCGGCGGTCGCGGTAGTCGATCGAGAACGCGTAGCCGAGGAACATCCGCTTGAGCCACGGGTCGCGCCCGATCTTCTCCTCGGGCATCGCCTCGTTGCCGCCGTGGCCGCCGAACCGGGTCCCGGTCCGCGCCGCGGTGCGCTGGTAGCCGTCGTACTCGGCCGGCCAGTTCTTGCCCCACTTGACCGGGTCGGTGTCGTCCTCGCCGACCTCGACCACGCGGACGTACGGCGTGCGGGACTCGGCCTTGCGCTCGAAGATGTTGATCAGGAGCGCGGTGAGCCCGGCGGTCGCGGCGGCGACCCCGACGACGATCGCGGCCAGCAGTGCTCGACGGGTTCTCGCAGGCGTGGTCGTCACGGGGTCTCCTTCGGGTTCGGGGCGCCGGTCATTCGCGGTCGTCGGTCCGCCGCGGGCCGAGCCCGGCGCGCTCGCCGTGCCCCACGCCGGCGTGGCAGTGGACGCACTCGACGGCGTCGCGATCGGTGCGCGCTCCGGCGACGAGCTCGTGGACCATGGGCTCGTGGCAGCGCAGGCAGTTGTCCTGCAGGATGGCGCTGTTGCCCGGCTTGATCTGGATCGGCTCCTCGAAGTCCTGCAGCGTGAAGGCCTTCGAGTGGTGCCAGCCGTTGCTCGCCTTCGCGAGGTACCTGGCAAAGAAGCTGTGCGGCAAGTGGCAATCGACACACGTCGCCGCGCCGTGGTGACTGGCCTTCTGCCAGCCATCGTATTGCCGCTGCATGATGTGGCAGTTCGCGCAGGCCTTCGGATCGGTGCTGAAGTACGACAGCCCCTCGGCGTAGCGGAACGTGAACCCGCCGAGCCCGAGCAGCAGGCCCATCGCGAGCGCGAGCGCGAGCATCGGCCCGCGCGGCCAGCGCCGGGGCCGGGCCGCGGGCGGTTCGCCTACTCCGGCCGCCGCCGGTGGCGGAGCCTGGGGGCCCTCGGTCATCGCGTCCCCTGACGACATGGCGGCGGCATACGCAACGGTCGTGCCGAGGCGCAGGCGCGACGCGGCGGCGGTTCCCCGCAGCTCGTGCGTCCAGCCCAGCGCAGCGCGCAAGGCGTTCGCGATCTGCGGAGCGAAGCCGCGCGGATTGCGGCGGCGCGCAAGTCCCGCGGGCGCGGTCTGGCGCGCGTTCCAGGCGGGTCGCCTCGCAGGTTCCGCGGATCCGCGAAAGCGGCCTGACGGGCGTTCCAGCGGACGAGTCGCCGCACCGCGCGCCGCACTGCGGCGGCCCGCCGCGGATCGTGGGTCCTCGGATCAACCCCGGGTGGCCGCTGCTGCCATGCGCCGGATCCGGGCCTGGGCGTCGGCAAACCGCTGCGCGAGGTCGGACATGCGGCGAGCATATCGTTACACTGCGCCGCATGCGGTACTGGTTTCTCGCAGTCCTGACCCTCCCGCTGATCGCGCGCGCCGACGACATCGCCACGCGCGCCCAGAAGATCCACGCCAGCTCGATCGTGGTGGATACCCACCTCGACGCACCCGATCAGCTGGCGAGCAAGTGGGTCGACGTCGCGACCCGTGGCGCGACCGACCACTTCGACATTCCGCGCGCACGCCAGGGCGGGCTGACCGCGCCGTTCTTCGCGATCTACGTCGCCGCGTCGTACGCCGACCACGGGGCCGCGCGGCGCGCGCTCGAGCTGATCGACCTCACCCACCGCGTGGTCGACGGCCACCGCCAGGACATGACGTTCGCGACCACGCCGGCCGACATCCGCGCCGCCAAGCAGGCCGGCAAGATCGCCGTGCTGATGGGCATCGAGGGCGGCCATGCGATCGAGGACTCGCTCGGCGTGCTGCGCGAGATGTACCGCGCCGGCGTGCGCTACATGACGCTGACCCACGTCAACACCAACCACTGGGCGGACTCGTCGGGGCCGTTCTACGAGCCCGACTTCGACCCGAAGAAGTCGGCCGTCCACCACGGGCTCAGCGAGTTCGGCAAGACCGTGGTCAAGGAGATGAACCGGATCGGCATGATGGTCGACATCTCGCACGTCTCGGACGACACGATCCGCGACGTGCTCGCGGTGTCGCGCGCGCCGGTGATGGCGTCGCACTCGTCGTGCCGCGTGCTGTCGAGCATCCCGCGCAACCTGACCGACGACCAGATCAAGCAGATCGCGGCCAAGGGCGGCGTCGTGATGATCAACGTCGGCAGCGCGTTCCTCGACCAGGCGATCTACGACCAGTTCACGGCCACGCTCGCCAAGCTCAAACCGGAGTACCTGCGGATCAAGGCGGCGTACGCCAAGGACCCGGAGCGGCTGCGCGCCGAGCTGATGGCGCTGCAGAAGAAGCAGGGCCCGCCGCCGCGCGCGCAGTGGACCAAGGTCGTCGACCACATCGAGCACGTGATCCAGGTCGGCGGCGAGGACGCGGTCGGGATCGGCGATGACTTCGACGGCATCGGCGACCCGCCGATCGGGTTCGACGACGTGTCGTTCTACCCCAGGCTGAGCGAGGAGCTGCTGCGGCGCGGGCACAGCGAGGCCCAGGTCCGCAAGGTGCTGGGCGAGAACTTCCTGGCATTCTTCGCGCGGGTCGAGGCGGCGCGCGACAAGCTGGCGAGCGAGCCGCCGGCAACGATGGTGTACAGCGAGAAGTGACCCGGCCGCCGATCCGCCGCGCGGGCCGCTGATCCCGGCGCATCACCGCTCGCCCGTTCCGTGGCGCGCCGCGGCGATCTGCGGCGATGCTATGCGCATGCAGACAGCGATGATTCACCGGGCGCGCTTGGCAGGGCTGGCGCTGGGGCTGGCGTGCGGCGCGGGGCCGGGCGGCGCGAGCGGATCGAGCGGGCCGGGCACGGCCACCGCAGCCCGACCGGCGATCCAGCCCGGCGATCTGGTGATCGCCAACGCCGCGGTCGTGCCGATGTCGCAGGACGGCGAGCTGGCGCACCACTAGCTGCCGAGTACCCCCTTCGCCTTGTCCTCGGCAGTGCGAATCCGCTCCTCGAGCGCGGCGATGTCGACCGTGCCGCCCTCGAGGACCTCCGGCGTCGAGTCCTTCAGCTCGGTGAGACGCAGCGAGATCTCGCGGTATTCGGCGCGCAGCTTCTCGATCTGATCGGATTCCACGCCGAACGCGAGCGAGCGTTGCTCGGACCGCTCCGCGTCCTTGTTGGGGATCACGCCGCCCTTGGTGCTTTCGATGAGCCTGCGATTCTCCGCGACATGCTCCGTGCGCGCCTGCGCGTGCTTCTCGAGCTTCGCGTCGAGCCGCTTGACTGTCTCGCCCTCCGCTCTCAGATACAGCTCGGTGAGCAACTTGCGGCGCTCGCCCGCGCTCTGGTGGATCGGCTGCGGCTTTGCCAGCTCCGCGCGCGCCTTGTCGAGCGCCGTGTGCTCGTGGTCGATCTTGGGCGGCAGCACCCCGTCCGCGAAGCCGCGGCCTTCCGGCGCGGGCATGTCGGGCGTGCCGTTGTCACCGGAGCGCACTTCGCCCTTGAGGCCGTACTCGCCGAGCGTCCAGCTCTTGAACGTGTAGCGCCACAGCTCCTTCTTGACGACCACGAGCGCGGACGCCTGGACAACCACGCCGACGTCCGCCGTGACCTTCACGCCGGCGTCGTACGTGAAGTGCGGACGCTCGGCCAGCACCGGGCTCGGTTTCAGCGTCCTGGCCTCGCGGTCGAGGAGCAGCACGCCGCCGATGGTCGACTTCACGCCCACCGTGCCCTTGACGTTGCCGAACACCGCGGCGGTCAGGCTGCCGAGCCACGGCACTCCGGCGCTGGCGCCTACCTTCAGCTCGCCGCCGACCATCGCATTGAGATCGACGGCGCCGGTGAGCTTGAAGCGATCCGCGCTGGGGACCGTCGCCTCGATTCCGACCTTCGCGCCCAGCTTGGCGATCGCCGCGAGCGACGCAAACGCGTTGAGGCCGGGCACGATCGGGTACTCGATCGCCACCTCGGGGAGCGGCGGCTCGTACGAGATGTCGCCCGCGATCGAGCCCCGCTTGTTCTCGATGTCGAGCTCGCCCGTGATGCCGAACACCTTCGCGCCGATCTTCGAGATGACCGGCGTGATCTTGTCGACGCCGAACTTGTCGCGGTCGACGAGCGGCTTGTCCGCGCCGGGATCCTGCTGCTTCGCTCCCGGATCCTGCTGCTTCGCGCCCGGGTCTTGCTCCTTCGCGTGCGACTTCGGTACGTCGAGCTTCGCCTGGTCGATCGTCACCTGGCGCGCGCCGATGCGCAGACCCTGCACGACGCCGCCGATCCTCAGCTGGTTGACACCGACGAACGCGAAGATGCTCGGGTTGATACCGACCGCGTCCAGTTCGCCCTCCGCCTTCGCGTTCTTCGCTGTCGCGTCGTGCACGTACATCAGCGACGCCGTGTCGACCGTGATCCGCTCGCGATCTGCTCGCGCGCCGGCGGCGCGGAACTGCACGTGCTCACCGACGTCGATGGCGAGCGTCTTCAGGCCGACCGCGAACATCCGGTTCGCGTACTCGACGTAGACGTCCTCGGCCTTGAGTTTCAGCCCGACCGGCAGCACCTTCGTGAGGTCGGAGTCCACACCCGCGGACAGCCTGAGCATGATGTCGCCGCCGCTCGTGATGCCGCCGTCGAATCCGGGCTTGTTGAGTACAAGCAGGTCGGGGATGATCACGAACTCGCCGGGCGCCGTGATCCCGAGCGTCGCCGACGTGAACGTCCCGTCCTTCGCGAGCTGCAGCGAGCCCGTGCCCTTGATGAGCGTGTCGAAGATCGTGAGATCGAGGTTGCCCTTGAACAGGAAACCGCTGTCCTTCGACCATGTCGCGCTCACGCTCGGCAGCACCGCCGCGCCGTTTGCGAAGCGGAGGTTGTTGATCACGACCTGGAATGACTGGAGTCCCTCGTTCGAGACCCGCACCTTCGGCAACAGGATCGTGCCGACCGAGAACACCGGCTTCAGCTCCGGTACGCCGTTGATCGCGACGTCGTTGATCTCCACGTTGAAGCCGCCGCTCCACGGCAGCTGGATGAAGTGCTTGTTCGTCGACGACAGCGTCACGCCGAACAGATCGAGCCCGACGTTGAACGGCAGCTGCAGGCCGCCGCTATCCTTCTCGTGATCGTGCTCGGTTCGCGTGAAGCGCGCGAGCGTCGGCGCGTCGACGTCGAGCCAGATCGGCCCGCGCTTCTCCGCGAGCTCCTCGGCGGTGTCCTCCTTCTGCTGCTTCTCGCCGGAGCCCTGCTGCTTCTCGCTCGAACCGTCGGACGCGGTGGTCGCGGCCGCGGTGCTCGGCTTGGCGCCGGACCACCTCGCCCACGTCAGGTTGTAGAGCAGCGTCCCCGGCCGGTGCAGCAGGTCGTCGAAGTAGGTGTAAGCCGTCGCGATGCCGCGCGTGATATCGCCGCCGATGAACATCTCGTTCACGAGCGCCTCGGCGCGCTCCACGCCGATGAACCCGCCGGTCACGCCGACGAACGCGCGCCCGATGCCGTAGCCCATCTCGTTGCGCAGCACCGCCGGGATCTTGTCGATCACGGTGCGCGCCATGCCGAGCCACCCGATGAACGGGTTGATGTAGCTCGCGAGCGTCGCGATGCCGGCCTTCAGTCCCTCGCTCATCACCGTGTCCGCGACCATCTGGAACACCGTCGAGAGCGCGGTATCGCCGGCCCAGAACGCGAGCTTGAGGATCAGCTCCTTGAACTTCTCGGCGCCGTGCTCGACGATCAGCTTCGTCACGAGGTCGTGCGTCAGCGTCGAGCCTGCGAGGTCCTTCGCGACGCCGAGCACCGTCGGCTTGCGCTGCACACCGCCGCCGGTGCCGCCCGCGCCTCGATCGTTCGCCTCCGTCGCCGCGCCGCCGCCGAGGTACGGCGCCAGGAGGTCGGCCGCCGAGCGGCCGGCCACGACCCGGTCGGCGACTTCGTCGGCGTGGCGCTCGTAGACATCGCCCTCGGCCCCGATCCCGCCCTTGAGCTGCACGCCGCGGCGCTGTTGCACGACGTGCGCCACCTCGTGTGCCACCGTATGCAGATCGGGCGTGCCGCTGAACACCACGTCATTGCCGGTCGCGAACGCGCGCGCGCCCATCCGGTTGCTGGCGGCGCTGGCGTTGGCACCGAGGTGAGCCTGTACGCCCGACAGGTCGACCTGCGGCCCGAACGCCTCCTGGATCCGGTCGAGGTACGGCAGCCGCGTTGCCGGCGTCGCCGTGCCGTGCGCGGCCGCGGCGTGCACCTGGTCCGGATCCTCGGCCGCGGCCACGGCGGCGAGGTGACTCCCGAACAGCATCTGCAGCGTCGGCCGTGGACCGCTGCTCACGAGGACGGCGCGCGGAGCCGGCGCTGATCGCTCCGGCCGGCTCGCGACGAGCTCGGGGCCGTCGGGGTCCTCGCGGCGCTGCACCGCCAGGCCCTCGGTCAGCGTGCGCTTGCCAGGCACCGGCACGCGCCGCGCGGCGGCCTCGGGTGTCGCCTCGGCGGCTGCGGCGATCGAAGCGCCCCACGCGCGGTGCTCGAGCTCCATGCCTGAGTCCCTCCTCATCGGATCCCGACCGGATCCCTGAAGACCCATGGTCGGCATGCGCACCGCCTCTGTCCATGACACGCGATTACGGCACCCCGGCGAGCGATGCGAGCCCAGCACTTGAAGCTCTTGGCGAAGGCGAGTGGAGTACACGATCACGCGGCTCGCCCGGCACGCGAGCCTGGAGCGCCCCGGGTTCGGGGCCGCCTACCGGCGCGGCATCGCCGCGAACGGCGGGCCGGCCTCGACCGTCGCGACGTCGTCGGCGGTGAAGTAGCGCGCGGCGAGCGAGGCGAGCTCGGGGCGGGTGTAGAGCTCGGCGCGCGGGTGCTCGATCAGGTCGGCGATCGCGCGGGCGACCTCGTCGACCGGCTGCGCGTTGGGCAGGGTGCGCGAGTCGGGGCCGCCGTGCAGGGCGTTGGCGCCGAACGCGGTGGCGACGACGCCGGGGAGGACGGTGCTGACGTGGATGTCGGGGAACTCGGTGCGCAGCTCGAGGCGGAGCGAGGTCATGAGCGAGTTGGCGGCGGCCTTGGCCGCGCTGTACGCGCTGCGGACGGGGGCCATCGGGATCCGGCCGAGCATCGACGACACGGTGATCAGGTGGCCGCGGCGGCGGTCGCGGAAGTGCGGGATGACGGCCTGGATGCCGTAGAGCATCGACTTGACGTTGGTGGCCATCATGTCGTCGAAGTCGTCGTCGGTCAGCTGGGTGACGCTGCGGGTGATGCCGCGGCCGGCGTTGCCGACCCAGACGTCGATCTGGCCGAAGCGGTCGAGCGCGCGGTCGCGCAGCTGGTCGACGTCGGCGCGCCGGGTGACGTCGGTGGCGACGGCGAGGGCGCCGGGGCCGAGGCGGGCGGCGATGGCCGAGAGCTCGGCGGGCCGGCGCGCGGCGAGGACGACCCGGGCGCCGCGGGCGACGACGACCTCGGCGAGCTTCTCGCCGATGCCCGACGAGGCTCCGGTGATGACGATGACCTTGTCCTGCATGGGGCTACTCTAGGCGGAGATCGCGCCGGATACAGTTGGGGCTGCTACGTGGCCTGAACGGATGTACAGTTACAGGGTCACGAGGAATGCATGCGCGTCGCCTGTCTCGATCTGCCCGGCTTTCCGCTCCAGCTGGTGTGGCGGCGGGAGCCGGCGTGGCGGACGCAGCCGGTCGTGGTGGTCGACAGCGACCGGCCGCAGGGCGAGGTGCTGTGGGCGTGTGAGCGGGCGCGGGCGTCGGGGGTGCTCGCGGGGCAGCGCTACGCGTCCGCGCTGGCGCTGTGCGGCGGGCTGCGGGCGCGGGTGGTGTCCGACGCCGAGCTCGCCGAGGCGACGACCGAGCTGCGCACGGCGCTGCACCGGCTGTCGCCGAGCGTCGAGCCCGGCGAGCCCGGGACGTTCTGGCTCGACGGCGAGGGGCTGGGGCGGGTGTTCCCCGACGGCAGCGGCGAGGGTCGCGGCCGCGCGTGGGGGGACGCGATCGCGCGGGCGGCCGGCGAGCTGGGGGTTCGCGGCACGGTCGTGGTCGGGTTCTCGCGGTTCGCGACGTATGCGATCGCGCGCGCGCGGCGGCTCGGCGTGGCCGTGTTCGGCAGCGACGCCGAGGAGCGCGCGGCGGCGGCGGTGGTGCCGCTGGCCCGGCTCGACGTCGCTCCGAAGCTGCGCGAGGCGCTGGCCCGGCTCGGGGTGACCCGGGTCGGCGAGCTGGTGCGGCTGCCGGGCGGCGGGATCCTGGAGCGGTTCGGGCGCGACGCGCACCGGCTGTACCAGCTCGCGGCGGGGGAGCGCTGGGATCCGCTGGTGCCGGTCGCGCCGCCGGAGACGCCCGACGAGCGGGTCGTGCTCGACGACGACGAGGACGACCTCGAGCGGCTGGTGTTCGCGGCCAAGCCGGCGCTCGACCGGCTGCTCGAGCGGCTCGCGGCGCGCGGCCGGGCGCTGACCGCGCTGCACCTCGAGCTGTCGCTCAAGCACGCGGTCGGCGACATCGAGCTGCGCGCCGACTGCATCAAGCCGGCCGCGCCGACGCTCGACGGCCGCAGCCTGCTCCGGCTGGTCCATCTGCGGCTGACCGGGCAACCGCCGGCGGCGCCGGTCAACGCCGTGCGGGTGTGGGCCGACGACGTCGGCGCGAGCTGCGAGCAGCTCGCGCTGTTCGCCCACAAGCCGCGCCGCGATCTGCGCGCGGCCGACGAGGCGCTCGCGCGGCTGCGCGCCGAGCTCGGCGACGACGCGGTGGTCCGCCCGGTGCTGCGCGACGGCCACCTGCCCGAGGCGAGCTTCGGCTGGGAGCGGCTGACCCAGCTCACGGCGGCGGCCCCGGCCGCGCCGCCGGTGGTGCGCCCGCTGGTCCGCCGGGTGTTCGCGCATCCCCAGCTGCTGCCGCCGCAGCTCCGGCTCGGCCGCGACGACGGCTGGCTGCTGTCGAACCTCGAGCAGGGCGCGGTGGTCCGCATCCACGGCCCGCACCTGGTGACCGGCGGGTGGTGGACCCACGAGATTCACCGCGCGTACCACTTCGCCGAGCTGCGCCGCGGCGACTGCCTGTGGGTGTACTACGACCGCAACCGGCGGAACTGGTTCTGGCACGGCGCGATCGAGTGAGCGGGCCGCCGATACGGCGTGTGGTGATTCGCCTCGCGAGCTCGTCCCGATCGAGATGTTACGCCGCGATGACGCCGCCGATGTTCCGGATCTGAACGTCGGAGCTCACGGCCGCTCGTGCCATGCGGTCGTCGTTGGCTCGGATCAGGCGCGGGCGATCGAGACCTCGACCGCGGCGTCGCCGACCTCGAGCACCGCCGACCCGAGCGGTCGGGCGAGCGCGGTCCGGGTCACGGTGGCGAGCGCCTGCTCGCCGAGCCAGGCCGCGTGGTCCGCGAGCATGCGGTCGACGGCGTCGGACGCGCCCGCGACGCCGACCACGACGCGGTCGGCGTAGGCCAGCCGCGCGCGCTTGCGGAGGTCCTGGACGGCGCGGTTGAGCTCGCGGGCGAGGGCCTCGCGGGCGAGCGCGTCGTCGACGGTGAGATCGAGGGTCACGACCAGCCCGCCCTCGGCGGCGGCCGCCGCGCCGCGCGCGACGAACCGGCGGCTGACCTCGTCGGCGGCGAGCAGCTCGCCCGCGGCCTCGAACCGGCCGTCGGGCAGCGCGCGGACCTCGCCGCGCCGGACCGCGGCGGCGACCGGCTTGACCCGATCGCGCAGCCGCTAGTCGCGCGGCGTAATCGAGCGGCCGTCGAGGTGAGCCCGGCCGCGAGCTTCGCTCGCAGCTTCCACAGCAGGTGGCTGGACTCTCGACGGCACAGACGCTCCCGGTTCTTCCGACCATGGCGAACCCGCGGCGCGGCGCAAGCTAGGCGGCGACGGGCTCGGGGGCGAGCGCGTCGGCGGTGGCGATCGGGATCCGGATGGTGAACGTGGTGCCGGCGCCGACCTCGGTGTCGAACGTCAGGCTGCCGTGGTGCTTGTCGACGATCACCGAGCGGGCGTGGCACAGGCCCTGGCCGGTGCCCTTGCCGGGAGCCTTGGTGGTGAAGAACGGCTCGAAGATCCGGCTGCGGATCGCCGGCGGGATCCCGGTGCCGGTATCGGCGATCGCGATCACGGCCTGGTCGCCGTCGCACCGGGTCGTGACCGTGATCCGGCCGTGCTGCTCGGTGCCGGCCACCGCGTCGGCGATCGCGTGGCCCGCGTTGGTCACCAGGTTGAGGACGACCTGGTTGAGCTCGCCGGGGTAGCACCACACCGGCGGCAGCTCGGCGAAGTCGGTCTCCAGCTCGGCGACGTACTTGTACTCGTTGCGCGCGATCGTCAGCGTGCTCGAGATCGCCTCGTTGAGATCGACCGAGCACAGCTCCTTGCGCGGGTGCGCGAACAGCTTCATCGATCGGACGATCGTGGCGACCCGCGACATCCCCTCGAGCGCACGGTCGATCGCTCGGGGCAGCTGCTCGGACAGGTACGGCAGGTCGGCGTCGATCTCGGCGGCCTGCGCCTCGCGGGCGAGCTCGGGCGATGGCTGTCCGGCCGCGGCGCGCTCGGTGGACCGGCGATGCTTGTCGATGACCATCAGCAGGTCGGTCATCGAGTCGCGCACGAACTGCATGCTGTCGGCCACGAACTGCACCGGCGTGTTGATCTCGTGGGCGATGCCGGCCGCGAGCCGGCCGATCGACTCCAGCTTCTGGGCCTGCTGGAGCTCGGACTCGAGGCGGAGCTGCTGGGTGACGTCGGCCATCATGCCCCACGTGGTCTGGCCGTCGGCGCGCTCGCGGTGGCGGATCCGGACGTGCACGGTCTCGCCCGCCGCGGTCACCATCCGGCAGTCGAGCGTGCCGCCGCGCCGGTCGGCGAGGAACGCCTCGATCCGTCGTCCGATGGCAGCGAGCTCGGCGTGGTCGTCGGCATGCAGCACGGTGGTGAGGAACGCCGCGCCGTGCAGCTCGTGGATCGGGCGGCCGAACAGCTGGGCCGCCTGGGGCGCGATGTACACCATGCGCCGCGTCGCGGGGTCCCACTCGAACGGGATCGCATCGATGTTCTCGACCAGGCTGCGGTACTGCTCGCGGCTCGCCGCGACCTCGCGGGTGCGGTCCGCGACGCGGGTCTCGAGGCTGGCCTGCGCCTTGCGCAGCTGGTCCTCGGCCTCGGTGCGGTCGGCGATGTAGCGCCGGATCTGGCGCAGCATGCGCAGCCACAGGGCCACGAGGAACATCAGCGCCGCCGCGCTCCCGCACACCGCCGCGATCACCGATCGCCGGTGGTCCTCGAGGCGCTCGACGACGACGTGGCCGACGCCCAGCATCAGGTCGGTCATGCCGCGCGCGCGGCGGTCGAGCAGCCGATCGTAGGCGGCGTCGAACAGCGCCTCGGCCTCGGCGCGCTGGCCCTGCAGGATCAGCTCGAGTGCGCGGTGCTCCTGGGCGTCGAGCTCGCGATCGGCGGCCAGGGTGGCCTCGGCGGCGGCGTGCACGGCGTCCGGCGCGATCGCCACGACCTCGGCGGTCGCCTGATCGAGCTGGTCGTCGTACTGATGATAGCGCTGCTCCCACTGCGGATCGCCGGTCGCGACCGCCATCTGCGCCGACATCGTCAGGATCTCCTGGAGCCGCAGGGTCTTGCCTTCGAGCCGGGTCAGCCGGGTCGCCAGGGCCTCGACCTCCCGCATGTCGAGGTAGCGGCTGGCGAACACCGAGCCGGCGAGCACCAGCAAGGCGACGGTGACGATCGCCGAGGTGACGAACGGAGTCAGCGGCGAGCCGCCGGATGGCTGGGAGTTCGCGGTCACGTGGCTGCGGTGCGAGGTCGCACAGCGAGTGAATCGGCCGATCCGGGCGCGCGGTGAGGCACCGCGCAGGAAACGCCGCGACGCGCTGCGGCGCTGGCCGGATCGGAGGACCTCGCAGGCCGGAGGGCTCCGACCACCGCAGGGGCGAGCGGCCGAGCCGCTACTGCACGTGGTACGCGGCGGTGACGTAGCCGGAGATGCCGGGCACGTCGCAGGTCGACGGGTTGAAGCCGTTGAGCGAGCAGCTGAAGCAGGTCGGCGGATCGCGGTTGAGGATGTTGTTGACGTCCGCGGTCACGGTCAGCCGGCGGTCGAACTCGGGCGTCCACAGCACCTGCACGTCGTTGTAGGCCAGCTCGGGGTGGACCGCGAGCGCCGCGTTGGCCGGCAGCGTCCACGGCGTCGTCGTCCACGCCAGCACCGCCTCGCGCGGCGCCAGCGCGAACGCGACCGTGGCCGCGGTGTCGACGCGCGGGCGGTAGGCGTCGTCGAGCCGGGTCTCGAAGTTCGACAGCGCGGTCTGGCACCGCGTGCAGTACGGCACGACCTTCTCGCCCTCGTACACAACCCGCAGTGCGGCGCAAGGGAACCCGGTCGGTGCAGGCCGGCCCGCAGGCGCGCCGCGGCCTACTCGTAGAGCCAGGACAGGTTCATGAACGCCTCGGTCTCGGTCATGCCGCGCCGCCCACCCTCGACCAGCGCGGCGCGATCCAGCCAGACCCGGAACGCGCCCGCGGTCATGCCCAGGCCGTTGGCGAACCGCCAGGTGCCCTCGCCGCCGAGCGAGTACATCCGGCCGTGCGCACCGGGCCAGCGCAGGAAGCTGATCGTCGCGGTGCCGATCAGCTCCATGCTCTGGCCGCTGGGCATCGTGCGGCTCAGCCGGTTCAAGACCTGCAGGCCGTGCCCGTTCTCGTTGTGCGGCCCGCCGACCAACCCGCCGACGCCCCACTCCCAGGCGCCCCACAGCGCGCACTCGGCGTGGGCCCCGCCGTAGTTGTTGGCCGCGTTCTCGAAGCCGACGTTGATCATGCCGAGCGCGCGGCAGTCGCTGGGGAGCCGCCACACGAACGCGCCGATCGCGCGATCGAGCGCAAACCGCTCGTGTCCGCGGTCCGTGAGCGCCGCCTCATCGACCGCCAGCATCGCGCTGAGGTGCAGGCGGGTGGCGCCCGGCTGCAGGTTGACGTCGGTGCGCCAGCCGTACTGCCGGAACGGATTGTCGGTGCGGTACGCCCAGAAGACCGACGCGAAGCCCACCATGGGATCCGGCCCCTCGAGCGAGTACGGGTCCTTGGCCGGGGAGTAGCAACGGCCGATCTGGTTCCACACGTTGAACCGCCGGCCGGTCACCGCGAGGCCCAGGCACAGGCGGTTCTGATCGAACGACTGCCAGCTACCGTTGGTCTCCAGCACGCTCGCTTCGACGAGCGATGTCCCGGTGAGCTGGAGCCCGCTCTCGGTCACGTGCAGCGGCACGGCCCACGCCCACATGCCGCGCACCAGGACGCGCTCCTGATCCGGCGCCGTGGCCGCTGGGTCCACGGGGAAGAAGTGGGTCGTGATCAGAAAGCCCTCGGCAAAGAAGTAGTGATCGGGGCGCCAGATCGGCTCGTCGTGCGCGGCCGCCGGCGCCGGTTCGCTCGAGGCCGTCGCCGGTGGCGGGGCCTCCGGGGCGGAGGCCGGGGCCGGAGCCGGCGACTCCGCAGGTTCGACCGCCGGCGCCGGATCGGCTGCGGCGATCGCCGACAGCGCCAGAGGCCCGAGCACGACGAGCGCCGCTCCGCGCACACCACGGCCTCGATGTGCGGCCCGGGCGCCTGGCATCAAGCCGGTTGGCCTTTCTGGACCATCAGGTCGTGCACTGCATACAGCCCGATCCCGATCAGGACCAGTCCGCCGCCGAGCACGTGGTGGGGTTCGACGGCCTCGTCGAGCAGCAGCCACGCCATCACGGTCGACAGCACCGGAATGATCAGCGTGGACATCGACGAGATCCCGGCCGAGACGTGCTTGACGGCATACGTCATGAGGCCGTGGCCGAGCAGCTGGCTGATCACCGCCAGGCCGGCCACGATCGCCCAGCCCCGCGCGGTCACCGGGAACACCTGGGCATGACCGCCGGCCACCAGCGGGAGCAGGAATACGCAGCTCAGCCCGGTGTGCCAGCGCAGCAGGCGCGTCGCCGACACCCAGCTGCGCAGCGCCTTGGTCACGACCATGAAGATCGCGTAGAGCAGCGCGGAGGACAGCGCCAGCCCATCGCCGATCAGATGATCGCGGCCCAGCGAGTAGCTGGCACCGACCAGGACGGCCGCCCCCGCGCTCGCGGCGATCACCCCGGCCACGCCGATCAGAGATTGCCGCTCGCGCAGGAACACATACGCAATGGCGATCACGAACACCGGCGTCAGGTTCATCAGCAGCGTGGTGTTGGCCACCGAGGTCATCCGCACTGCCCAGTGATTGGCGAGCATGTCGCTGCAGAACAGGAACCCGCTGAGCACGATGCCGAACAGCAGCCTCGCCGGGCCGGGACGCCGGCCGACCGTCAGGTCGGCGGGCGCGGCATCGTCGTGGCCGCCGATCGGGGTGAGCAGGACCAGCAGCGCGACGCCCATCCGCAGCCAGAGCGTGGCGGTGGGGCCGACCTCGCTGATCCGGACCAGGATCGGAGCCGACGCGACCGCCGACGCGCTCAGCAGCAGGAGCCCGTAGTACCGCGCCATCAGCGCGCTTCCGGGCGCCCGTCGGTGCCGCGATCGCCGCGGACCACGATGTGCTGCTTGACCGCCGCCAGGCGGCGAGTGAGCTCGAGGTGGCTCGGCGCGGTGACGATCACGTGGCCCAGCCGGGCGCGGAAGTCGGTGAGCGGCAGCAGCGGATCGCCGGGGTGGGCGTGCACGACGACCTCGTCGACGCCGTCGACCGCGCCGCGCAGGGTGTCGAGGCCGTCGAACGCGCGGAACACCGCGAGCTCGGGCGGCGCCGACAGAAATGTGATCCCGGCGTGACAGCGACCGGCGGCCGGCAGCGCGGCGATCGCCTCGCCGGTGTATGCCCGCACCAGGATGTCGGGCAGCGCGATGCCCTTGGCCAGCTCGATCAAGCGGCAGATCCGGTCGCCCGCGAGCCGGGCGCCGATCTCGATCACGACCGGTCCGCCGCGCGACAGCCGCAGCTCGCAATGGAACGTGCCCAGCGTGATGTCGAGCGCAGCCGTCACCTCGCGCACATACCCGATGATCTGCCGCCGGGTCTCGGCATCGAACTCGCCCTCGACGATGTGCCCGAGCTCGACGAACCATGGCTCGGGCCCGAGCAGCTTCTGGGTGATCGAGACGACCTCGACGCCGGTGGTGCTGAGGTAACCCTCGACGCTGATCTCGGGGCCGGTGATGTACTCCTCGAGCAGGAGCCGGTCGTGGAAGCTGCGCCCCAGATCGGTGCTGGCGTCGGCCTGGATGTGCTGGAAGGCGTCGAGCAACTGCACCTGATCGTCGACTCGCCGCACGTGCATGCTCCCCGACCCCTCGGTCGGTTTGAGCACCGCGGGGTAGCCGATGATGCGCGCCGCTTCCAGCAGCTCCGCCCGCGTCCGGACGAACGCGAACCTGGGGACCCGGACAGCCCGGCTGGCGAGCCGGGTTCGCATTGCGTGCTTGTTGCGCACACAGTCCGCGCTGTCGAGCGGGAGTCCGGGGAGCTTCAGCAGAGCGTTGATGCGGGTCGCCGCGGTGACGTAGTACTCGAAGCCGGGCAGGACTGCCTTCACGGTGTAGCGCTGCGCGAGGCGCTGCACGGTCTCGGTCAGCGCGGGCACGTCGTTGGTATCGCAGCGCACCACCTCGTCAGCCGCCGAGCGAGCGTCGGCAGACAGCGTCCGATCATCGCCGTCATGCGACACTGCGATCGTCGCGTATCCGAGCCGGCGGGCCGCTTCGAGCAGGCTCACGCCGGATGACACCGGCTCCAGGACGACTACCATCGGTTTCATACGCACGGTTCCCTCGATCTCGGCGGCGTGGCCGCTTCGATCAATCACGGACCAAGAAATGGGGGGACTTATTCCCATGGAGGCGGCCACCACGGCCATCCTCCGGGGCAACGTCATGTAGCAAGGCCGCTATACGCCGTCAATAGCGCCTGGCTGCGCGACGAAGTCCAGATGAGGAGGTGATGGAGTTCATCACAGCGCGGAGGAACGCGGAATGTGCGAGATCCGCGCTCCGCCTGTCACGGGCCGGACTGCAGCGAAACGCGGCGCGACACGTAATGCATGCGCGTGGCATCGTCGGTGATCGGCGAGCCGTCGTCGGTAGCGGAACCGAAGGGATCGCTTCGACGTCGGATGCCCGCGCGTGTGTGGACAGGCTCACGACGGGCGATCCATGTGGACCAGGCTCCGGATCTGCCTGTCAGCGCTGTACGCCGCCTCACGGACCTTCGCGCGTTTTCGCTGCACGAACACGGCCCGCGGCGGTCACGTCGCGCATCGCCCACGATCGGTGTCGCGCCTGGGGCAGGGACGGGACAGGCGCCTGTACCGATCGTCGCGCCTGCGACCTCTGCGACAAGCGCATCGCGACGAGTACGTCGCCATCCTCGATTGGCCAACACCGCTGTGCAGGCGCTGTAACAACTGAACCTGATCTGTATTGTCGTCGGACGGCAGTCTCGACACTCTCCATGCCGACTGGACCCGAGGCGTTCTCACCGCGACATCCTGCGAGTCATGAAACGTTTGTTGGCCCTCGCACACGACCCCATTGCGGCGCGTTAAGCGCCTTACCAGTTGATCAGTCACACTGAAGCAAAATGATGCACTGAGAATAGTGCTTGCAAACTTATCCGACGTACCTATGCTCTGCGGGCGCTGAATTCGAACGGGTGCTTTGCGAATCGGGTGGATTCGACATGCCACCGTCCGGCCGCGCACAGGAGATGAGGATGATTTACCAGTTCACCGTCGAACAAGCCAAGAACCACGCGACCGCTCAGATGGAGAAGCTGTTCGCGACCGTCCCGTTTGCGAAGGACTTCCATAGCGGCGCCGCGAGCCATCCCGAGTACTACAAGCGCCACCTGATGGAGACCGTGCTCCGGATCCGCCTCAACAATGAGGTGGATTCTTATTGTCTCTACAAGATCGGCTACAAGAACAACAAGCTGGCAGTCAAGCTCGCCAAGTACCTCGCCGAGGAGTTCGGGCACGAGAACTTCTTCCTGCAGGACCTCAAGGGGCTCGGCGTCGAGAAGGAGACCCTGGACGCGACGCCTCCGTTCTTCGCGACCGAGAAGCTGATCGGCTACCTGTACCACGCGATCAACCAGGACGGCCCGATGCCGACGATGGTCTGGAACTGGTTCGTCGAGTGGTACTCGGACACCTACAACAGGATCATCACCGACAAGGCGACCAACGTGGTCGGCGAGAAGGGCACGAAGGGCTTCAAGAAGCACATCGAGTTCGACGAGGATCACGACCACATCAGCCTGATGTTCGGCACGGTCGAGCAGACGGCGAACTCGCCGGCCGATCACCAGAAGGTCAAGGACTACCTGACCAAGTTCGTCGCGCTGATCGGTGAGTACTTCCAGGAGCTGCACGACTCGACGATCGGCATGAATTCGAAGGCCGAGTAGATCCGCTGCACGCGGCTCGCGCGCATCGGGGTGGCGTGGCGAGCCCGATCCGCTGCCACCGCGGCAAGCGCTGCGCCGATCCGGGGACATCGGCCGGGCTCGGCGCTCGCGGCGCCGTGGTGGCAGCAGCGCCGTACACCGAGCCACGAGGGAATGCATGGGCAGAAGCAAGCTGATCATCATCGAACCGAGCTCTTCGGGGGTCGCCTTGATCCCCGCGGCATCGAACCTGGGCCTCGATCCGGTCGTCGCCACGTACAACCGCGGCGACCGCGTCGTGCCGTGCGAGCAGCTCGCGCTGGCGTCCGACGTGATCGAGGTCGATACGATCGACGCGGCGGCGCTGTCCGCGGCGATCCATCGCTACGCGCGCGGCCACCAGATCGCCGGCATCGTCCCCGGCTTCGAGTACTACGTCGGGCTGGCGGCGCGGCTCAGCCACGCGGTCGGACTGCGCGGCCTCGATCCGTCGATCGTCGACAACCTCCGGTACAAGGACAAGATGCGCGATGCGCTGAGCGGAAACGGCGTGGCGTGCCCGCGCTACCTGACGGTGACCGATCGATCGATGCTCGCACAGGTCCAGGCCCGGGTCGGCTACCCGTGCGTGATCAAGCCGGTCAACGGCTGCGGCAGCCTGCACGTCACCAAGGTGTACAACCGGGCCGAGCTCGAGGCCGCCTACGACCGGATTGGACAGGACGACACGATCGACATGGGTCTGCGGATGAGCCAGGTCGCGGTCGTCGAGAGCTACGTCGCCGGTCCCGAGTTCAGCGTCGAGGGCTACGTCCATGACGGCCGGATCCACTTCCTGTCGGTGACCGAGAAGCTGCTGTGCCAGGAGCCGCACTTTGCCGAGGTCGGGCACATCGTCAACACCTGCATGCGCGACGAGGAGCGCGCGGCGATCTACGGGTATGCCGCGTCGGTCGTGCGCGCGCTGCAGATCGGGCTCGGACCGTTCCACTGCGAGCTCAGGGTCAGTGCGGGCCAGCCGATCGGGATGGAGATCGCCGCCCGGCTGCCGGGCGACAGCATTGTCGAGCTGATCCACGAGTCGACCGGCGTGAACCTCGCCGAGGTGATGATCCGCAGCTACGTCGGCATGGACGTGCCCCCGCCGCCGACCGCTGCCGCGCGCTACGCCGGCGTCTGCTTCTTCACGCTCGACAACGCCAGCTACTTCCACGCGGTAGACGGCGTGTCGGCGGTCAAGCAGCTGCCCGGGTTCAAGCGCTTCGAGCTGCTCGCCCAGCCGGCTTCGTACGTGCCGCCGCCGATCAGCTCCCTCGGCCGCGCGGCCAAGGCGATCTTCGCCGGGCCGTCGTATCACGATCTCAAGCTGGAGATGGAACAAGCCAAGAGCTTGATCCGGTTTCACTGATCCTGTCGAACATTGGCGAGGTGTGCCATGCATGAAACGATCCTGATCATCAATCGCTGGGATGATGACTTTTCGCGCTATGACGATTACATCGATCACCGCGCCCACCGCGTGGCCTACGTGACGAACCCAGCGGGCAGCAAGATCGTGCGCCGAGACCTGGCGTGCGGTGTCGAGATCGTCCCCGATATCACCGATCGCCGTGCGGTGATCGCCGCGGCGACCCGGCTGGCGGGCGCGGTCGGCCCGTTCACCAGGGTGCTCGCGCTGTCGGAGTTCGATCTGGTCACCGGCGCGCTGGTCCGCGAGGCGCTGGGCACGCCGGGTGTCACGCCGCAACAGGTCCGGCGGTTCACCGACAAGGTCGTCATGAAGCAGGCGGTCCTCGCCGCGGGGCTGCACGCGCCGCGCTACCTGCCGCTGGTCGAGGCCCCGACCGCCGAGGCGCTGATCGACCGGCTCGGCCTGCCGCTGATCCTCAAGCCGCGGGTCGGCGCGTCGAGCCGCGGTGTCAGCAAGGTCGAGACCGCGGAGCAGCTGGCGGCGGCACTGCGCAACATCGACCCGGCGGACTACGAGTGCGAGCAGTACGTCGCCGGCGACATCTACCACGTCGACGGCCTGATCCGCGACGGCGAGCTGCTGTTCCACAGCGTGTCGCGCTACATCAACACGTGCCTGGCATTCAACGACGGCATCCCGCTCGGCTCGGTGCTGCTGGAGCCGTCCGCGCGTCGCACCGCCCTGGTCGCGTTCGCCGAGGCGGTGCTCCGCGCGCTGGAGCTCAGGTCCGGCGCGTTCCACCTCGAGATCATCGTCGGCCCGGGCGATGAGCTCTGCTTCCTGGAGATCGGCGCGCGGGTCGGCGGCGGCGAGATCCCGTTCCTGGGACAGGCGCTGTTCGGACTCGACATGATGCGAGCATGGGTGGACATCGAGCTCGGTCAGGACGCGGAGTACCTGCGGGCGATCGAAGGTGACCGCCTCGGCGGGTTCTTGATGATCCCCGAGCCACGCGATGTCCCGGCGCGCCTGGTCCACGTGAGCTCGCTCGCCGGCAAGGTCGACTGCCTGCTCAAGGAGACGCTACCGCCGGCCGGTCACGTGTTCGACGGCAAGGGCGGATACGAGCAGATCAGCGGGCGGTTCCTGTTCGCGGGCGGCTCGTCGCACCAGGTCGAGGCCGCGATCCAGAGCGCGATCGCGCAGTTCTCGATCGAGACCACCCAGATCCGCAGCGCAGCCACCGGCTGACGGCCAGGCCAGGGGACTACGGCGAGCGCGTCGCCGCTGGCGATCGGGATCCGGATGGTGAAGACCTCGCAGGCCGGGACGCCCGGGCCACCGCACGGGGCGAGCGGCCGAGCCGTTACTGCACGTGGTACGCGGCGCTGAGGTAGCCGAAGATGCCGGGCACGTCGTAGGTCAGGCCGTTGAAGCCGTTGAGCGAGCAGCTGAAGCACGCCGGCGGATTGACGTTGAACAGGTTGTTGACCCCGGCGGTGACCGTGAGCCCGTGATCGAACTGCGGTGACCACACCACCTGGAGGTCGTTGTACACGGTGATCCCGAGGTGGTTGGTCGACAGCGTGTCATCGGTCTTGTTGAAGTCCGAGCAGGTCGTCGGGTAGCCGGTGAAGTCGACGCACGACTCGGTCATCGAGTGGATGTATCGGGTGGTCAGCGTGGTGTCGAACTCGTCGTACTGCCAGCCCAGCGCGAGCTGAGACTTGAAGCGCGGGAACGCGCGCTCCGGCGTGCCCGCGATCCGGCCGGTCAGGTCGTGGACGTCGAACCCGTGGCCGTTGGGCGTCAGCTCCTGGTACGCCAGCAGGTAGCTCGAATTCCACGCCGCGCGGAGCCGGCCGAAGTTCATGCGCGGCGCGCGGTAGCCCACCGTCAGGTCGAGGCCGCGGACGTTGATGCCGTTGAGGTTCTGCAGCGCGTTGCTGAACGACGAGATCGTGCCCTGGGCGTTGCGCACGATGCCGTCGCAGTAGGTGCCGGGGTTCGGGCCGACGCACTGGTTGATCTGGAACTGGGCGTCGAGCGCGGCGATCGCGCCGCCGACCCGGACGTCCCAGTACGCGAGCTCGAAGTCGAGGCTGTCGATCCCGGGGCGGTTCTGCAGCGCCGCGGGGCTGTAGGCGGCGCTGAGGTTGTAGCTGTCCGAGGTCTCGGGCGTGAGGGCGCGGTTCCCGCCGGTGGACACCGAGATCTGCGAGTTGGCCTGCACGTAGCTGCCGTCGCCCGGGACGCCGAGCGCGATGCAGCGCGCCCGGATCTCGGGCGTCACGCCGGACGCGTCGAGCTTGCTGCATGGATCGGAGAGGGTGGCGTCGAACCGGGCCTTGTTGCCGAACAGCTCGCCGATGCTCGGCGCGCGGAACCCGCGGGCGTAGCTGCCGCGGAGGATCAGGTCCTTGGTCGGCTTCCAGCGCGCGCCGAACTTGCCGGTCAGCTCGGGGTCGAGGAACGAGTACTTCGAGACGCGCGCCGCGGCGCTGACGTCGATCAGCTCGGCGGCGGTGGCGCCGGCGATCAGCGGCGCGCGCAGCTCGGCGTAGCCCTCGGACACCGAGTACTGGCCCGAGGTCGGCGTCGACGGCACGTCGGCGCCGTCGCCGGCGGCGACCACCGAGTCGGGCTCGTAGTAGCCGCTGAGCCGGCGGTGCTCGACGCCGACCGCAGCCGCCAGCCATCCGGCGGGTAGCTTGACCAGGTTCCCGGTGACGTTGCCGACCGCGTCGACCAGCTGCTGGTCGGAGACGTCGTGCTCGGTGAACGTGGTGAACGCGAGCATCTGGGGCGTGATCGTGCCCTTGCCGTCGGGGCCCATCCCGCCGAAGAAGTTGAACGGCACGCAGCGCGGGTCGACGATGTGCTGGGCGTCGGTGCCGCAGCGGTAGACCCCGTCGGCGTCCCGGAACGCCGGGCCGAGCGCCTGCTGCAGCTTCAGCGAGTTGAACGAGTTGTTGCGGCGCTGATCGGCGTGGTTGACGCCGTAGGCGACCGTCGCGTCCCAGTTGAACCGCTGGCTGCCGCTGTCGATGTGGCCGTCGACCCCGCCCGAGACGTAGAACGTGTTGACGTTCTGCTCGAATGTGCGCGGGCCGGCCTCGATCGGGCGGCGGGTGGCGGCGAACAGGTTCTGCCCCGACACCAGCGTGAAGCCGAACGGGTTGTACGGGTTGGTCGCGTCGATCACCATCGTGTCGAGCCGGTTGCCGTTGCCACCATCCGGGCCGAGGAACAGCGGCTCGGGGCCGGCCTGGTTGACCGACTGCCGGCTGGTGAACGACGCCTTGGCGCGGAGGTTGATCGTCGGCAGCAGCTTGTAGGTCAGCGCGCTGAACGCGCTCATCCGCCGCGACGGGGTCTCGACCAGGTTGAAATCCGCGAAGTTGAAGCGGTCGGCGTCGGTGAACGGGTGGTAGGTGGTACCCAGATCCGGGGTCGTCGTGCCGTCGTTGAGCGTGATGTTCACCGCCTGCTTCGGATCGGTGACGCCGGGCGGCAGGTACTTGACGCGGCCCTGGGGCACCGTCGACGAGCAGCGGTTGGTGCACATCCCGACCTCGGGGGTCACGAACGCCGAGATGTCGCGGTCCCTCGAGAACACCGAGTGCTGGTCGTGGAACGTCGCGCCGACGACGATCGAGGTCTTGTCCGACGAGCTGCCCCACGCGACGTCGTACTTCTGGATGAAGCCGTCGCCCTTCTGGAAGCCGCCGGTGTACGCGCTGGCCAGCCCGCCGGTCAGCGACTTGCGGGTGATGATGTTGATGACGCCGGCGATCGCGTCCGAGCCGTAGATCGGCGACGCGCCGTCCTCGAGCACCTCGATGCGCTCGACCACGCCGAGCGGGATCGTGTTGAGGTCGGTGGCGGCCGCGACGCCGCTGGCCGACGAGCCGTTGACCCAGCGCACGCCGTCGACCAGCACGAGCACGCGCTTGGAGGTGAGGTAGCGCAGGTCGGCCTCGACCGCGCCGGCGCCGATGCCGCCGCCATCGGGCGGGAACCCGAAGTTGCCGCTCGAGTTGAACTTGCCGTTGATCGCGCCGCCCGACACCGGCAGCTGCTGCAGGATGTCGCCGATCGAGGTCAACCCGGTGCGGTCGAGGTCCTCGCGCGACAGCATCAGGACCGGGGACTGCTTGCCGAGCGGATCGCCGATGCGCGAGCCGGTCACCACGATGACCTCGCCTTCGGTCGGCGGCGCGACCTCGGCGGCGACGGGGGCGTCGGCGGGCAGTGCGGCGCCGGCCGGTGGCGCCGCGGGCGCGGGGGGCGGGGCCGCGGGCGGTGCGGCATCGGGAGCCGGCGCGGCCGGCGGCGCGTCGGGGGTCGCCGGCGGCGCATCCGGGGACGTCGGCGGCTGCGGCGCAGGAGGCGCCGGCGGTGGCGCCGCGGGCTGCGCGGCCAGCGCCAGTCGCTGCGATGGCGGCCGCATGTGCAGCGTGGGCTGTCCGCTGGCCGTACTGCTGATCATGGCCACTAGCGCCGCGGCTCCCGTGCAGGTTCGACGACAGAGCTGGTTGCGAAGCTTCATGTCCGGCACCTCGTGAGCCGCTTCTACTATGGTGTCGGCGTGAAATGAAACCTCTGCACGCGGGTTTGCGCCGAAGCTGTCACGCGACGCGGCGCGACGCGCGCGGCGTCGCACCTCGCGCGGCGGCGCGGCACAGGCTCGACGGCGTCGGGTACGGCAATGTGCGACCCCGGCGGGCCCGGGTCAGCGCGCGTGGCGCAGTCGCTCGATCTCGGCGGGCGCCGGGTGAACGAGCACGGTGCCGGTGTCGCCGTCGACCGCGAGCAGATCGTAGGGGCGCGCCCAGCCGAACAGGCCGGGAACGTCGCTCACCGTCGGCAGCCCTGCGGCCCGCGCGATCGCGATCGCGGCCGGTGACACGGCATCGCCGGCGACCAGCGCCGCGGCGCCGCGCGCGACCGCAGCGATCGCGACGAACGCGCCGATCCGGTCGGCGATCCAGACCGCACCCGGCCGCAGCGAGCGGGCATCGCCGAGCAGCACGCACAGCTGCTCGATCTCGGCGGCGGGATCGCTCGCAGGATCGGTGACCTCGCTCGCCACGCCGAGCCGGTACGGTGCGCGCGCGTAGGCCTTGGCGACCGAGCGCAGCCCGGCCGGGTGCGCGGCGGCCGCGGCGAGCCGCTCGCGCAGCCGCTGATCGCACAGCGCGAGGGCGAACCGATCGAGCGCGGCGCCCACCGCGGGGACCTCCACCGCGCCGAGCCGGCGCATCGCGCGGCCGAGGTCGTCGCGCAGCCGGTTCATCGCGCGATCGAGATCGAGCGGCGCGCTGCCCAGCGCGGTGGTGGTGGCGACCGCCGCGGCCCGGCCGAGCACCGCGCCGCCGACGTGGGCGAGCCCGTGCAGGCGGGCCGAGCGGATCTCGGCGGCGCGCCGGCGCTCGATCGCGAGCGTGACCGGGGCGCCGAGCGCGGTGGCGAGGGTGACCTCGTCGGCGGAGAACGCGGCGTGCCGGCGCTGCAGCACCAGCACGCCGATCACCGCGCCGCCGCCGATCAGCGGGACACCGGCGAACACCGGGAACCGCTCCTCGCCCAGGCCGGGGACGTGCTTGTACGCGGCCTCGGTCGCGGCCTGCGCCGCGGACACCGGGCGCATGCACTCGGCGACCAGGCCGGTGATGCCCTCGCCGACCGCGAGCGCGACGGCGCCGATCGCGGCCCTGGAGAAGCCGTGGTTGCCGCGCATCACCAGCCGGTCGCCCTCGCGCACGTACACGCTGGCGATGTCGACCTCGCCGATCGCTGCGACCTCATCACACATCGCCCCCAGCGTGGTCTCGAGCGGGCCGTCATGGCTCGCGAGCTCGATCAGGCGGAGGATACCGTCGACGCCGCGGTCCCCGCGGTGATGGACGTGCACCACGGAGGGAGGTACGACTGCCACAATCGCATGATGACACACAGAAGTTTCTAGGAGGTTTCCTCACCGTAAGTTGGGAGTAAGCTTCACTGGAAAATTACGAGATCTCGCATCCGGATCGAATCCCGGGGGAATCCGGGGGCAGAGCCCCCGGATGTGCGTTGACAGCGGCCCCAGCTGAGCTGAACACTTGAACAGTGTACGCTCCGCTGTGGTGCAAGTCGAACTTCTCGTTCCTCGAAGGCGCGAGCCACGCCGAGGAGCTGGTCGAAGAGGCGCACCGGCTCGGCATCGGCTCGATCGCGCTGACCGATCGCGACGGGGTGTACGGCATGGTCCGCGCCCACGTCAAGGCGCGCGAGCTCGGGGTGCAGCTGGTGTGCGGCGCGCAGGTCACGGTCGCGGACCCGGCGGCGCGACTCACCGCATCCCCGGTCTCGGTCGTCGAGCTGACCGAAGCCCCCGCCGGCCGCGGGCCCGGCTGGGGTCGCGATACGGATGATCTTCCGCCGGCGGTGGTGGTCACCGGCCGGCGCCGGGGGACCAAGCGCGCCCGGCCTCGGCAGGTCGCGGTCGACCGGAGGGAGACGGGGGGTGGGGACCCCGACGGCTTCGCCGGCGGGGCGGGGGGCAAAGCCCCCCGTGGGATCGATGCGGGGCGCCCGCCGCCGAGCTCGACGCTGGTCCTGCTCGCGGCCGATCGCGCCGGCTGGGCCAACCTGACCCGGCTCGTGACCGCGGGCCGCCGGCGCTGCGACAAGGGCGAGGCGATGGTGGCGTGGTCCGAGGTCTGCGAGCACGCGGCCGGGCTGGTCGCCCTGTGGGGCGGCGAGGGCAGCGCGATCGCCGACGAGCCCGAGCCGCCGCGCCAGCTCGCCGGCGAGCT